>NZ_JAVDUA010000007.1:0-191191 GCF_031456105.1 Pseudomonas sp. BE134
GGACGCATCATGGTGATGGGCTCCTGATGGAAATCGGGAGCACAGCATCA
Source organism: Pseudomonas sp. BE134 (assembly GCF_031456105.1). NCBI lineage: Bacteria > Pseudomonadati > Pseudomonadota > Gammaproteobacteria > Pseudomonadales > Pseudomonadaceae > Pseudomonas > Pseudomonas sp. BE134. The sequence continues at coordinate 51 of NZ_JAVDUA010000007.1, forward strand.
GCCGTCTATTATCCGCTTGGAATGTGGAGTTCATGGAGCGGATACAATACAGTTAATAGCCCTCCAGACAATCCTTTGGACTCCGGAACAGATCCTGCTTTGAAGTTTTTAGTTGCGTAATGTAGTGCTTGTGCGGGCGATATGTTCGGATTCAAGCAGATATAGTTATCGGCAAATGGAATGGTTTGCATGTCCCGCATTATGGATTGAACTATGCTGGTAGCAATTCCGTTTTTAATATATGGCTTTTGTTCGTCAGTGATCTTTATGATCATTTCGCGCCACATGCCTTGGCTGTAGTAAGCGTTGCGTTCCTGTTGTTGCGCGGTGAAAACCAGTGCAGGGTTTGGCGATGGCCAACTGACTCCTCGTGTTGATGAGGAATATCCTGGTGCAAAAGCTGTAATGTCGAGGGGAGGGAGAGTTAATCCATTACTCATTGTAAAATCCTAAAATATTTTGTGGTTGTCAGTAGCGGATGCTACGTGTATCGCTGTGCTTGGTGCGGTGGTCTGTATTTTTATACTAGAGTGTTAATAGTCGGAATGGGTCTGAGAGTTGAGTAGGAAAGTTCGTTTTGAGCGCGGGGAGGGGCGACGTTAAATGTGTTTATTTGCTGTTCTATGGCTTTAACGAATTCTCCTATTCGGTTGTCAGAAATGTCCTGCGCAATTATTAGAAAGCTCCGCTTGGAAGTTTGAAATCTTGAACTGACAGAACCAAAAATTCGTCCAATAAAAAAGCCCGCATCGCTGCGGGCCTTTTTTATTGACGCAGTAGATGCGGAAGATTAACCCGCCACCAACACCCGAATCGCTTCCAGTCGCAGCGCAGCCTTTTCAAGCATGGCCAAGCCTTGCTCGCGTTGTTTGCGCAGGGCAACCAGTTCGCTGTCGCGCACGGTCGGGTTGACGGCTTGCAACGCTGTCAGGCGAGCCAGTTCTTCGTCGGTGTCAGCTGCCAGACGACGCTGCGCTTCGGCAACACGCTCGGCATGACGCGGGAAGATCTTGTCTTCGCCGGCGTTGATCCGTGGCGTCAACTGATCACGCTGAGCCTGGATGAACTTGTTGGCGCTGGCACGCGGTACGCTTTCCAGCTGATCGTTCAAGGTCTCGAACGACACGCGGGCCGAGAGGTCGTTGCCGTTGGTGTCGAGCAGGCAGCGCAGGGCAGCCGGTGGCAGGTAACGGCCCAGTTGCAGCGAGCGCGGTGCAACCACCTCGCTGACGTAGAGCAGTTCCAGCAATACGGTGCCAGGTTTGAGCGCCTTGTTTTTGATCAGCGCCACGGCGGTGTTGCCCATCGAGCCGGACAGGACCAGGTCCATGCCGCCCTGAACCATTGGGTGCTCCCAGGTGATGAACTGCATGTCTTCACGAGACAGCGCCTGGTTGCGGTCGTAAGTGATTGTCACGCCTTCGTCGTCGCCCAGCGGGAAGCTGGCGTCGAGCATTTTTTCGCTCGGTTTGAGGATCAGCGCATTTTCCGAATGGTCTTCGCTGTCGATGCCGAACGCGTCGAACAGGGTTTCCATGTAGATCGGCAGGGTGAACTGATCGTCTTGCTCAAGAATGTCTTCAACCAGTGCGTCGCCTTCACCGGCACCGCCGGAATTGAGCTCCAGCAAGCGGTCACGGCCGGTGTGCAAGTCGGCTTCCAGACGCTCACGCTCGGTGCGGGCTTCGTCGATCAGCGCTTGCCACTCGCCGTCGTCAGCCTCTTCCAGCAGCGGCAGCAGGCGCGGGCCGAACTGATGCTGCAAGGCGTTGCCGGTCGGGCAGGTGTTGAGGAACGCGTTCAGCGCTTCGTGATACCACTGGAACAGGCGCTCTTGCGGGCTGGTTTCCAGATAAGGCACGTGCAGTTCGATGGTGTGCTTCTGGCCGATCCGGTCCAGACGACCGATACGCTGCTCCAGCAGATCCGGGTGCGCAGGCAGATCGAACAATACCAAGTGGTGCGAGAACTGGAAGTTGCGACCCTCACTGCCGATTTCCGAGCAGATCAGCACTTGTGCACCGAATTCTTCATCGGCGAAATAAGCGGCGGCGCGGTCACGTTCGAGGATGTTCATGCCTTCGTGGAACACCGTGGCCGGAATCCCGGAACGTACGCGCAGGGCGTCTTCCAGGTCCATGGCAGTTTCGGCGTGCGCGCAGATCACCAACACCTTGGTGCGCTTGAGCATCTTCAGGGTATCGATCAGCCACTCGACGCGCGGGTCAAACTTCCACCAGCGCTCTTCTTCGTTGGCGTCCGGCTGGGCCTGGAAGCTGACTTCCGGGTACAACTCGGCGTGATCGCCCAGTGGCAGTTCGAGGTATTGGTCAGGGCACGGCAGCGGGTACGGGTGCAGTTTGCGCTCCGGGAAACCCTGCACGGCGGCGCGAGTGTTACGGAACAGCACGCGGCCGGTGCCGTGGCGATCCAGCAGTTCGCGCACGAGGCGGGCGCTGGCTTCGGTGTCGCCATCGTTCACGGCGGCCAGCAGCGCTTCGCCTTCGTTGCCGAGGAAACCGTGAATGGTCTTGTGTGCTTCAGGCGACAGGCGCCCCTTGTCCAGCAACTCCTGAACGGCTTCGGCCACCGGGCGATAGTTTTCGCTCTCGGCGCGGAAGGCGGCCAAGTCATGGAAACGGTTCGGGTCGAGCAGGCGCAGACGGGCGAAGTGGCTGTCCTGACCCAGTTGTTCCGGGGTCGCGGTCAGCAACAGCACGCCGGGGATGGTCTCAGCGAGCTGCTCGACCAGGGTGTATTCCGGGCTGGCGTTGTCTTCATGCCACACCAGGTGGTGAGCTTCGTCGACGACCATCAAGTCCCAGCCGGCGGCAAACAGCGCATCCTGAGCCTTTTCGTCTTCCACCAGCCACTCAAGTGCGACCAGCGCGAGCTGCGTGTCTTCGAACGGGTTGGTGGCATCGCTTTCGATAAAGCGTTCTTCGTCGAACAGCGCGACTTGCAGGTTGAAGCGGCGGCGCATCTCGACCAGCCACTGGTGCTGCAGGTTCTCGGGAACCAGAATCAGCACGCGGTTGGCGCGGCCCGAGAGCAGTTGGCGATGGATCACCAGACCGGCTTCGATGGTTTTACCCAGGCCTACTTCGTCCGCCAGCAGAACACGCGGCGCAATGCGGTCGGCGACTTCACGGGCGATGTGCAATTGGTGCGCGATCGGTTGCGCACGTACGCCACCCAGGCCCCAAAGCGCGGACTGCAATTGGCGGCTGGTGTGTTCCAGGGTGTTGTAACGCAGGGAGAACCAGGCCAGCGGGTCGATCTGCCCGGCGAACAAACGGTCACTGGCCAGACGGAACTGAATGAAGTTCGACAGCTGGGTTTCCGGCAGGGTCACCCCTTCGTTCTGCGCGTTGAGGCCGTGGTAAACCAGCAGGCCATCGACGTCGTCGACTTCCTGAACCGTCAGTTTCCAGCCTTCAAAGTGAGTGATCGAGTCACCGGGCGAAAACCGCACGCGGGTGAGGGGCGCATTCCTTAGCGCGTACTGGCGAGTTTCGCCAGTGGCCGGATAGAGCACGGTCAACAAGCGGCCGTCCTGTGCCAGAACGGTGCCTAAACCCAGCTCGGCTTCGCTGTCACTGATCCAGCGTTGCCCCGGTTGATACTGCTGCGCCATGCTGCCTGACTCCCACCTTGAAAAAGCGGGCTATCTTAACGGAATGAGACCTCGAGGGCCAAAGGACTCTCATAAAAACTCGCAGTCTTACGTTAGCCCAACGAAACCCTGCCCGCAGGCCAGGCCACCCATTCGTGCCAAACAGGTCACAGTTTGCGACCGATGGCTCAAGTCGCCATCCTCGCAGCCGACAGCCTGCTGACAGGAGACTGAATTATGCTGCCACCGATGCTCCCCTTGAGTGCCGTACCGATCACCTCACAGCAGGACCCGATTCGCCCGCGCCCGGAGATTGCGCCGGTGGCGCCGGTGCAGGAAAGCTCCAGCGAAAGCACGATCGACCTGCAGCAGCGTGATCCTGAGGAAGCGGCTTTTCAGTTGCGCGAGGAACAGCGTCGCAAGCAGGAGCGAGAGCGTCGCCGTCGCGAGGCCGATGAAGACCCGGAGGCACACCTGGCGATTCCCGGTGACGAACTGAATGCCGACAACACGGTGCCGGTGGCGCCGTTGATGGAGGATGAGCCGCGGCAGGGCCTGTGGGTCGATATTCAGATTTGAGGTTGCGGCTGGTCAGCGCGGTCGTCAGACCGCATTATTGCAATAACCCTGTCAAACGATGCACAGAGCACCATGAGCCAAGACGATAAGCTGATAGATCTCAATTCGGAACGCGCCAAGCGGGTTCACGACCTCAATGAAAAACGTCTGAACGAAGTTCGTCAGGCGTTCGAGCAGGCGATGCCATTGGGTAAAGCCAAGAAGAAGCCGAAGAACAAGCCGAAAAAGCGTTGAAGTACCCTGCATCTTTTGATGCAGGTCAGTTATTTCCCCTCGTTTACGTCCGGTCTCGGGCGACATTGATCCAGGTCAATTTTCTTCTGCGACTGTTTGGTTAACTTAGCCCTATCGCAACAGAACAAGTCCTGGAGGCCAGTCATGTTTTTCGACAACGTGGTGTTCGCCGGAGTGCTGACTGTCAGCCTCATGGTTTTGTTTTTCGCAGGATTAGGCGTTTTTATCTGGAAAGATTCGCACAAGCGCAAATCGTAGTTCTTTCCGGATGTAATGAGCACGCAAGGCATTTTGGGCAACTTATGGTTGCCCTTTTTTTGTGCCTGCGATTTCGATCTGGCAATACAAAACCCTGTGGGAGCTTTGGTGTCTGGAAGTTTGTAAGCACAAAAAAGGCGCGAACCTCTCGGATCGCGCCTTTTTATTTAGCAGCGAGATATCAGCTACCCAATGCCTTTGATGCCAGCCAGAACAGGCCGGCCGACAGGGCCACCGTCGCAGGCAGGGTCAGGACCCAAGCCAGCAGGATGGTTTTCACCGTGCCGCCTTGCAGACCGCTTTTGTTCGCGACCATGGTGCCGGCCACGCCCGAAGACAGCACATGAGTGGTGGACACCGGCAGGCTAAAGATGTTGGCCAGGCCGATCATGCACGCGGTGGTAATCTGCGCCGACATGCCTTGGGCGTAAGTCATGCCTTGCTTGCCGATCTTCTCGCCGATGGTCAGTACCACGCGTTTCCAGCCGACCATGGTGCCCAGGCCCAGCGCCAGTGCCACCGCCAGAATCACCCAGAACGGAGCGTATTCGGTGGTGGTGGTCAGGTCTTTGCGCAGTTTGTCCAGGTCAGCCTTTTCACGGGCATTGAGGGTAGGCAACTTGGCGACTTTCTTTGCCGTGTCATCCAGGCAGAGCAGATAACGACGCACTTCGATGCGGCTTTCCGACGACAACGAGTGATAGTCCGATACACCTTTAAGGGTGCCAAGCAGGGCGGTGATGGTCGGTTCGGTCTGTTGCGGGTTGCAACGGAATTTCTCCGGCAGATCGCCTTCTATGCTTTTGCCCAGCGCCAGGTATTCACCCAGGGTGTCGGCGTTGCGCTTGTAGAACTGGCTCAAGTGCAGGGTCGCATCACGAGTCCGTTCGATCTGGTAAGTCGTGCTGCCCAGGTCGAGTACGAACTGCGCCGGCACGATACCGATCAGCACCAGCATGATCAGGCCGATACCTTTCTGGCCATCGTTGGAACCGTGCACGAAGCTAACGGCCATGGCCGAGATCACCAGGACCAGACGGTTCCAGAACGGTGGGTGCTTCTTGTCATCGAGCTTGCGGCGCTGGTCCGGTGTCTTGTGCATCTTGGACAGTGGGCGCCACCATTTAAGGCCGATCAACACCAGTGCCGCGACAGCGAAGCCGGCCATTGGCGAGAACACCAGGGAGGCGCCGATATCGATCGCCTTCTGCCAGTTCACGCCATCGGCCAACGGAATGCCGTTGATCAACGCGTTGGCCAGGCCAACACCGAGGATCGAACCGATCAGGGTATGGGAGCTGGACGCCGGGATACCGAAGTACCAGGTGCCCAGGTTCCAGGTGATGGCAGCAGCAAGCAGCGAGAACACCATGGCCAGTCCGTGACCGGTGTTCACATTGATCAGCAGTTCTACCGGCAGCAGGTGGACGATGGCGTACGCCACGCCTACACCGCCCAGCAGCACGCCGAGGAAGTTGAACACACCGGAAAAGAACACCGCCAGATGAGGCGGCATGGCTTTGGTGTAGATAACAGTAGCCACCGCGTTTGCGGTGTCATGAAAGCCGTTGATGAACTCGAAGGCGAGGACAAAGGCCAGGGCGAGCAAGAGGCTCACAAGCACCCAAGCATCAAGTCCGCTGAATAAATCGATCATGAAGGTTTTCTGACCCGGTCGTAAGGGGGCGCGATTATGCCAGAAAAGACCGCTAATCAATGCACTTGCTGCTCATCGGTTACATTCTTCAACGAATTAGTTTGTGGCATCAGCCTATCTCCCAGCGTTTTGCCGGGTTTTGCAAGTCTTTGAAATTATGGGGGAATGCCGCAGCCACAAGGGTTTCTCTCGTGAAGTCGAGAGGTTTAAACGCCCGTGGGAAATTTCTGAGAGGAGGGTCAGAAACAAGCCATTTACCTCATCCGATGGGTGAGGTGGCCGCTGCCCGCTTGTAGCGGGCGCGAAAGGCTTCATCGATGCAGCCCGCTTTTAACGGGAGCAGACGCAGACCTCTGAAAGGAGTTGTGCCGAGTCGGTCAAGGCTCTTCGGCTTTGAGTTCCTTTTCCATCTTCTGCAATTCCTGAGTGAACGCCTGATCCTGAACGGTGGCGCGTTTACGCCAGGGTTTGCGTTCCGGCTCGGGCTGAGCGGCGTAGGTGGTGACTTCCCCGCCGTAAACTTCCTTGTAACGTTGTTCCTGGCGCTCAAGTTCCGCGCGCAGTTCGTCTTTCGTCACAGTGCTACCTGTATGAGTTGAGATTAATTCTGGTGAAACGCGCTGCATTGAATCTATTGACCACACTCGCGGAAAGGACAATGCCAAAAGCATCGTTTTACGGCATGCGAACAATACTTCCATGTTGCAGGCGGCCACGGCACCAGAGAAAAACAGCTGACGTAGCATCAGTTACCTGTTTCAGCGCGGGCGTTGGCGGAGCATATGAATGAGCGCCAAGCGCTTGCTGTGGGCAGCAACGGTAGAATACCGGGCCGTCCGGTGGCGCAACCGGTACATAAAAACCGGGTTGCCACTGAGGTGTATTATAGCGGTCGATTCGAAGAACACTATCATTTGAGAGTTAAAAGTTGTTCTTCGTGTGTGATGGTTTTGTTACTCGCAACTTTCAACGTTAATAAGGGGGTGGCGATGATGTCACTTTGCAGTGATGTCTTTCTGGCGCCATGAAGTCGATAAGTTAGGCCGAAGACATGACTTTTCAAGTCCGTGATCGAACACGGTTAAAAGCGTTTAGTGTTCGGTGCGAAAACCAGCGGCGAGCAGCTTGGGCGGTGAGGGGTACGGGTTGCGATTATCGCCCTGTGGTTCGATAATCGCCCGATCTCGGCAGTCCCTGTCTTGTGTGCTGAAGCGGGGGCCGCGTGTAATAACCGCTGATCCGCCTCGGAAAGGACCTGTCATGAACGATCAAATGCGCAACTCTTTCACTTCAGTCGCGCCGCCGATTGTCGCCTCACCCGCCAAGCGAATTCAGGCCCTGACCGGCGACCCCGATTTCATGACCTCCCTGGCTCGCGGCCTGGCGGTAGTGCAAGCGTTTCAAGAGCGCAAGCGGCATCTGACCATTGCCCAGATCAGTCATCGTACGGAAATTCCCCGTGCAGCGGTGCGACGTTGCCTGCATACCTTGATCAAACTCGGCTACGCCACCACCGACGGTCGTACCTATTCGCTGCTGCCCAAAGTGTTGACCCTGGGCCATGCCTACGTGTCGTCGACACCTCTGGCGGTGTCGGCCCAGCCGTATCTGGACCGCATGAGTGAGCAACTTCATGAGGCGTGCAACATGGCCACGCTGGAAGGTGACGACATTTTATACATCGCGCGTTCGGCAACGACCCAGCGGCTGATTTCGGTCGACCTTTCAGTGGGCGGCCGTTTGCCCGCCTATTGCACTTCAATGGGTCGGATACTACTCGCCGCGCTGGATGACACCTCGCTGCGTGAATACCTCGATCATGCAGAGCTGCAAGCCAAGACCAGCCGCACCCTGCACACGCCCGAGGCGTTGCTCGAATGCCTGCAAGAAGTGCGGCAACAAGGCTGGTGCATCGTTGATCAGGAACTGGAACAGGGTCTGCGTTCGATTGCCGTGCCGGTGTACGACGCTTCTGGCCAGGTGGTGGCCGCCTTGAACGTCAGCACCCACGCCGGCCGTGTCAGTCGCAATGAGCTGGAGCAGCGATTCCTGCCGGGACTGCTCAGCGCCAGCCGCGACCTCAGCGCGCAGCTCTTCGCCTAAGGCGCCGTTCCAGGTTCTCCGCCTAAGATGTTCGATAAACGCACAGACTCGCGTTTATCGAATTGACGGTCTTTCCCCCGGATCATTACTGTCGCGGCAGTGCCGGCCCTGGCTGGCACTTGTCCGATAGTGTTTTTGTGTGGAATAAAAATAATGAACCAGCCCCAGTCTTCTGTAGGTAACTGCCTCGACGTGCAGTCCTTCATCAATGCTCAGCCCATTTCGCGCTATCAGTGGCGAGTGGTGATCCTGTGTTTCCTGATTGTCTTCCTTGATGGCCTCGATACGGCGGCCATGGGCTTTATTGCGCCTGCGTTGTCGCAGGATTGGGGCATCGACCGCGCCAGTCTCGGCCCGGTCATGAGTGCTGCGTTGATCGGCATGGTCTTCGGTGCGCTGGGTTCCGGCCCATTGGCGGACCGTTTCGGGCGAAAAGTCGTGCTGGTCGGCGCGGTGTTGGTGTTTGGCGCCTTCAGTCTGGCATCGGCCTACAGCACCAATGTCGATCAATTGCTGGTACTGCGTTTTCTCACCGGTCTGGGTCTAGGCGCGGGTATGCCGAACGCCACGACTTTGCTGTCGGAATACACCCCGGAACGCAAAAAGTCCCTGCTGGTGACCAGCATGTTCTGCGGCTTCAACCTCGGGATGGCCGGCGGCGGGTTTATCTCGGCCAAGCTGATCCCAGCGTTCGGCTGGCACAGCCTGTTGCTGATCGGCGGGATCCTGCCGCTGATCCTCACCGTGGTTCTGCTGTTTTGGCTGCCGGAATCGGCGCGCTATCTGGTCGTCCGTAACCGGGGCACCGACAAAGTGCGCAAGACGCTGGCCCCCATCGACCCGAGCGTTGTCGCGCAGGCTTCGAGCTTCAGCGTGCCAGAACAGAAAACCGTGAAAGCTCGCAACGTGCTCGCAGTGATCTTCTCGGGCACTTACAGCACCGGCACATTATTGCTGTGGCTGACCTACTTCATGGGGCTGGTGATTGTGTACCTGCTAACCAGTTGGCTGCCGACGTTGATGCGTGACAGCGGCGCGAGCATGGAGCAGGCCGCATTCATTGGCGCACTGTTCCAGTTTGGCGGTGTGCTGAGTGCGGTGGGCGTAGGTTGGGCGATGGACCGGTTCAATCCGCACAAGGTCATCGGCATTTTCTACCTGCTGGCCGGGGTGTTTGCCTACGCGGTAGGGCAGAGCCTGGGCAACATCACGCTATTGGCGACGTTGGTGCTGGTGGCAGGCATGTGCGTCAACGGGGCGCAATCGGCGATGCCATCGCTGGCGGCGCGGTTTTACCCGACGCAAGGGCGGGCGACCGGTGTGTCGTGGATGCTCGGGATTGGCCGTTTCGGCGCGATTCTCGGTGCGTGGATGGGCGCGACATTGCTGGGGCTGGGCTGGAATTTCGAGCAGGTGCTGACGGCGCTGGTGATTCCGGCGGCGCTGGCGACCACGGCGGTGGTGATCAAGGGCATGGTCAGTCATGCGGATGCGACTTGAGTACAGGCTTGTGATTCTTCGGTGATCTTTTTTGATCGTTCCCACGCTTCGCGTGGGAATGCCTCAATGGACGCTCTGCGTCCTCTTTGGGACGCGGAGCGTCCCTGTCTGCATTCCCACGCAGAGCGTGGGAACGATCATCGATAGGCAGACAACAATATGTTCGATAAACGAACACATAGTCGATTATCGGATTGTTTGGTGTTTTTCAGAGGCTTAATCTTTAGGCACTCCGGCGCGCGCATCGCGCCTTTTTCTTCCACTGTCGGTTCATAACAAAACGGGAGCCTGCCCCATGGCTGAAATCCTTTCGCTGCACGACGCGGTGAAGCAATTCGTAAACGACGGCGATACCGTCGCACTCGAAGGCTTTACCCATCTGATTCCTACGGCGGCGGGTCATGAAATCATTCGTCAGGGCAAGAAAGACCTGACGCTGGTACGCATGACCCCGGACCTGATCTACGACCAGTTGATCGGCGCCGGTTGTGCTCGCAAGTTGATTTTCTCCTGGGGCGGCAACCCGGGTGTCGGTTCGCTGCACCGTCTGCGTGACGCCGTCGAAAAGCAGTGGCCGCACGCACTGGAGATCGAGGAACACAGCCACGCCGACCTGGCCAATGCCTACGTCGCTGGCGCTTCCGGCCTGCCATTCGCAGTGCTGCGGGCCTACGCCGGTTCCGACCTGCCGAAGGTCAACCCGCTGATCAAAACCGTCACCTGCCCGTTTACCGGTGAAGTGTTGGCCGCCGTGCCTTCGGTGCGACCGGACATCACCGTGATTCACGCACAGAAAGCCGACCGCAAAGGCAACGTGCTGCTCTGGGGCATTCTCGGCGTACAAAAAGAAGCGGCACTGGCCGCCAAGCGCTGCATCGTTACCGTCGAGGAAATCGTCGACGACCTCAATGCCCCGATGAACTCCTGTGTTCTGCCGACCTGGGCGTTGAGCGCGGTCTGCCACGTCCCTGGCGGTGCGCATCCGTCCTACGCTCACGGTTACAACGAGCGTGATAACCGTTTCTACCAAGCCTGGGACCCGATTGCCCGCGACCGTGAAACCTTCACCGCGTGGATCAACGAATACATCCACGGCTGCGCTGACTTCAGCGAGTTCCAGGCCAAGCTGGCCGCTGCTTCGGAGGCCAAGTAATGACTTACACCACCAATGAAATGATGACCGTTGCCGCCGCTCGCCGTTTGAAGAACGGTTCTGTGTGCTTCGTCGGCATCGGCTTGCCATCGAAAGCGGCCAACCTGGCGCGTCTTACTTCCTCGCCGGATGTAGTCCTGATCTACGAATCGGGTCCGATTGGCGCCAAGCCAAGCGTACTGCCGCTGTCGATCGGTGACGGTGAGCTGGCGGAAACCGCTGACACCGTAGTCCCGACGGGTGAGATTTTTCGCTATTGGTTGCAGGGTGGGCGCATTGACGTCGGTTTCCTCGGTGCTGCGCAAGTCGACCGTTTCGGCAACATCAACACCACCGTGGTCGGCGATTACCATGCGCCGAAGGTTCGTCTGCCGGGCGCCGGTGGCGCACCGGAGATTGCCGGTTCGGCCAAAAGTGTCCTGATTATCCTCAAGCAGTCGGCGCGCTCGTTTGTCGATAAACTCGACTTTATTACCTCGGTTGGCCATGGCGAAGGCGGTGATTCGCGCAAGCGTCTCGGTCTGCCGGGTGCCGGTCCGGTAGGCATCATTACCGACCTGTGCATCATGGAGCCGGAAGCCGGCACCCATGAGTTTGTGGTCACCGCACTGCACCCGGGCGTGACCCGCGAGCAAGTGGTCGCCGCCACCGGTTGGGCGGTTCGCTTCGCTGACACCGTTGAAAACACGGCCGAGCCGACTGAAGTCGAACTCACTGCTTTAAGGGATCTTGAAGCCCGCACCGCTGCCGCCCACGGCCAAGCACCCGGAGAAGCCTGATGCGTGACGTTTATATCTGCGACGCCATTCGCACGCCTATCGGCCGTTTCGGCGGCGGTCTGTCCGCGGTTCGCGCTGACGATCTGGCCGCCGTGCCGCTCAAGGCACTGATGGCGCGCAATCCGTCGGTGGACTGGAATGCGGTAGACGAGGTGTTCTTCGGCTGCGCCAACCAGGCTGGCGAAGACAACCGTAACGTCGCACGCATGGCGCTGCTGCTGGCCGGACTGCCGGAAACCATTCCGGGCGTCACGCTCAATCGCCTCTGCGCCTCGGGCATGGATGCTATCGGCACCGCGTTCCGCGCCATCACCAGCGGCGAAATGGAGCTGACGATTGCCGGTGGTGTCGAGTCGATGTCCCGCGCCCCGTTCGTGATGGGCAAAGCCGACGCAGCGTTCTCGCGCAACATGAAGCTGGAAGACACCACGATCGGCTGGCGCTTCATCAACCCGTTGATGAAAGCGCAATATGGCGTGGATGCCATGCCGCAGACCGCCGACAACGTGGCTGACGATTACGAAGTGTCCCGTGAAGACCAGGATGCTTTCGCTTTGCGTAGCCAGCAGCGCACAGCTGCCGCGCAAGCTGCAGGATATTTCGCTGAAGAAATCGTAGAAGTGCGGATTGCCCACAAGAAGGGTGAAACGGTGGTCACGCAGGACGAACATCCGCGCGCCGACACCACCCTGGAAATGTTGGCCAAACTCAAGCCGGTCAACGGCCCCGACAAAACCGTCACCGCCGGCAACGCTTCAGGCGTGAACGATGGTGCGGCGGCATTGATTCTGGCGTCCGCCGAGGCGGTGAAGAAACACGGACTGACCGCACGCGCTAAAGTGCTGGGTATGGCGAGCGCCGGCGTTGCGCCTCGGGTGATGGGCATTGGCCCGGTCCCGGCGGTGCGCAAACTGACCGAGCGTCTTGGATTGGCGGTCAGCGATTTCGATGTGATCGAACTCAACGAAGCCTTCGCCAGCCAAGGCCTGGCGGTGTTGCGTGAACTGGGGCTGGCGGACGACGCGGCTCAGGTCAACCCGAACGGCGGCGCCATTGCCTTGGGTCATCCGCTGGGCATGAGCGGTGCGCGTCTGGTGCTGACCGCATTGCATCAGCTGGAAAAGACCGGCGGCAAGAAAGGTCTGGCGACCATGTGCGTCGGCGTAGGCCAGGGTCTGGCGCTGGCGATCGAACGCGTCTGACACGTCGCGTCGACAAATAAGAACAGAGGAAAGCGAAATGACTGACAAGCCTGGTTACCGCCGCCCGCAGGCGGGCACTCAGCCCGATTACCTGCACCCGACATATCAATCCACCAACCTGCGCTCACCGTCCAAGCCGTTGGTGTTTTTGCCACACTCGCTGTCGGAAATCACCGGGCCGACCATTGGCGCTGATCGCGTCAATGAGAAGGACAACGACCTGACCGCTCAACACGAAGGTGAACCACAGGGCGAGCGCATCATCATTCACGGCCGCGTGCTGGATGAAAACGGTTTGCCGGTACCGGGAATTCTGGTGGAAATCTGGCAGGCCAACGCCGCCGGTCGCTACAACCACGCCCGTGACCTGCACGACGCGCCGCTGGACCCGAACTTCACCGGCACCGGACGCACCGTGACCGACGCCGATGGCTGGTATCAGTTCCAGACCATCAAGCCAGGCGCCTACCCGTGGGGCAACCACCACAACGCGTGGCGCCCGGCGCACATCCATTTCTCACTGTTCGGGCCGAGCATTCTGACGCGCCTGGTCACGCAGATGTATTTCCCGGGCGACCCGCTGCTGGCGTACGACCCGATCTACAACTGCGTGCCGGACACCAGTGCCAAAGAGCGTTTGATCGCGACGTTTGATCTGGAAAAAACCATCCCTTCCTATGCCCTCGGTTATCGCTGGGACATCGTCTTGCGCGGCCGCGACGCCACGCCGATGGAGAAATAAGATGACGCTGAACGCGACCACGTCCCATACCGTCGGGCCGTATTACCACATCGGCCTGACCTGGCTGAACCGCGAAGACCTGACCGTTGCACAAACCCTCGGCGAGCGCGTGGCGATCACCGGGCAAGTTGTCGATGGCAACGGCGATGTCGTCAATGACGCGATGCTGGAAGTCTGGCAGGCCAACGCCGCCGGCAAGTACGACCATCCAGAAGATGATCAGGACAAACCACTGGACCCGAACTTCGAAGGCTTTGGCCGGGTGCCGGTGGATGCCGAAGGGCGCTTTCGGTTCACTACCATCAAGCCGGGCACGGTTGAAGGCCTGAAAGGCTCGACCCAGGCGCCGCACCTGGTGGTGCTGGTGTTTGCTCGCGGGCTGGTCAAGCACTTGCTGACGCGGATTTACTTCGATGGCGAACCGGCCAACGTGGCGGATCCGCTACTGGAATGTGTTCCGGCCGAGCGCCGCAGCACGTTGCTGGCGAAGCAGGATGCGTTGGGTGTCTATCAGTGGAATGTGATTTTGCAGGGCACTGATGCCGAGACGGTGTTCTTCGATTATTGAGAACACCGGAAATCCCTGTAGGAGTGAGCCTGCTCGCGATTGCGGAGTGTCATTCAGCATTGATGGCACTGATACACCGCAATCGCGAGCAGGCTCGCCCCCACAGGGGGGATCTCCAACAGGGAGATCTGTGTTGCTGATGTATTTGCGGAACGGGATTGTTGCGAAGTGTGTCTAGACTCTCAACGTCCCCATTGAGTGAAAAACAATGACTACGCCCACAGCTATTGAAGCTCATTACACCGGTGAAGAACGCAGCAAGCGGATCTTCGCCATTGTCGGCGCTTCGTCCGGCAACCTCGTCGAATGGTTCGACTTCTACGTTTACGCCTTTTGCGCGATCTATTTTGCGCCAGCCTTTTTCCCGTCCGACAACCCAACCGTGCAGCTGGTCAACACCGCTGGCGTATTCGCCGCCGGGTTCCTGATGCGTCCCATCGGCGGCTGGATTTTCGGGCGGCTGGCGGACAAGCACGGGCGCAAGAATTCGATGCTCATCTCGATTCTGATGATGTGCTTCGGTTCGTTGCTCATCGCTTGCCTGCCGACCTACAAGGACATCGGCGTCTGGGCCCCGATCCTGTTGCTGTTCGCACGTTTGATTCAAGGTTTGTCGGTGGGCGGGGAGTACGGCACCACCGCCACCTACATGAGTGAAGTCGCGCTCAAAGGCCAGCGCGGCTTCTTCGCCTCGTTCCAATACGTGACGCTGATTGGAGGGCAGTTGCTGGCGGTGTCGCTGGTGGTGGTCCTGCAACAGTTCCTCACTGAAGATGAGTTGCGCGCCTACGGCTGGCGGATTCCGTTTGTAGTCGGTGCGCTGGCTGCGTTGGTTTCGCTGTACCTGCGTCGTTCACTGAAAGAAACCAGCAGCAAGGAAATGCGCGAAAACAAGGACGCCGGCAGCATCAGTGCGCTGTTCCGCGACCATAAAGCCGCATTCATTACCGTGCTCGGTTATACCGCCGGTGGCTCGCTGATTTTCTACACCTTCACCACGTACATGCAGAAGTACCTGGTGAACACCGCCGGCATGCAAGCCAAGACCGCCAGCTACATCATGACCGGCGCGCTGTTCCTTTATATGTGCATGCAACCGTTCTTCGGCATGCTCGCGGACAAGATTGGCCGACGTAACTCGATGCTCTGGTTCGGCGCCCTCGGGACGTTGTGCACCGTGCCGATTCTGTTGAGCCTCAAAAGTGTCAGCAGTCCGTTCCTGGCCTTTGTGCTGATTACCGTGGCACTGGCAATCGTGAGCTTTTACACCTCGATCAGTGGCCTGGTAAAAGCCGAGATGTTCCCGCCGGAGGTGCGTGCCCTGGGTGTCGGCCTGGCCTACGCGGTGGCGAATGCGATCTTCGGCGGTTCGGCGGAATACGTTGCCCTGAGCCTGAAAGCCGTGGGCATGGAAAACTCCTTCTACTGGTACGTTACGGTAATGATGGCGGTGGCGTTCCTGTTCAGTTTGCGTCTGCCGAAACAGGCGAAGTATTTGCACCACGACCTTTGATCTTTACGCGCGGGCCTGACGGGCTCGCGCCTCCAGGGACTGTTTTATGAACGAGCGACCGGGCAATCAATTGTTCGATGCCTATTTCACTGCACGCGATATGCGTGAAGTGTTCTGTGATCAAGGCCGCGTTCAGGCCATGCTCGATTTCGAAGCCGCACTGGCCCGGGCCGAGGCGCGTGTCGGGCTGATTCCGCAAACGGCTGTCGCCCCCATTGAAGCCGCGTGTCAGGCCGGGCATTACGATTTCGCCGCCCTCGGCGAGGCCATTGCCACGGCAGGCAATTCCGCCATCCCATTGGTCAAGGCGTTGGGCAAGCAGATCGCAGCCAGTGATGCCGAAGCCGAGCGCTACGTGCATTTGGGTGCGACCAGCCAGGACGTGATGGACACCGGTCTGGTGTTGCAATTGCGTGAGGCGCTGGCGCTGATCGAAAGTGATCTGGCGCAACTGGGCGACACCCTCGCGACTCAAGCCGGACGTCATGTCGCCACCCCCTTGGCTGGCCGCACGTGGTTGCAGCATGCAACACCGGTCACCCTCGGCATGAAAATCGCCGGTTGGCTGGGTGCGGTCACTCGCAGCCGTCAACGTTTGCAAGAGCTCAAGCCACGTCTGTTGGTGCTGCAATTCGGCGGCGCCTCCGGAACCCTGGCCGCACTGGGCGAACAGGCGATGCCGATTGCTGAAGCCCTGGCCGAAGAACTGCAACTGACCTTGCCGGAGCAGCCTTGGCACACCCAGCGTGATCGTCTGGTGGAGTTTGGTTCGGTGCTGGGATTGATTGCCGGCAGCCTGGGCAAACTCGGCCGCGACATCAGCCTGTTGATGCAAACCGAGGCGGGCGAAGTCTTCGAACCATCGGCGCCCGGCAAGGGCGGTTCCTCGACCATGCCGCACAAGCGCAACCCGGTGGGCGCAGCGGTGCTGATCGGTGCGGCGACTCGCGTTCCCGGTTTGCTCTCGACCCTCTTCAGCGCCATGCCGCAAGAACACGAACGCAGCCTCGGTCTGTGGCATGCGGAGTGGGAAACCTTGCCAGAGATTTGCTGCCTGGTGTCCGGCGGCCTCAAGCAAGCGTTGCTGGTGGCGCAGGGGATGGAAGTGGACGCGAATCGCATGGCGCGCAACCTCGATTTGACCCAAGGCCTGGTGCTGGCCGAAGCGGTGAGCATCGTCCTCGCCCAACGGGTCGGCCGCGACACCGCGCATCATCTGTTGGAACTCTGCTGCAAGCGTGCGGTGGCTGAACAGCGTCATCTGCGCGCCGTCCTCGGTGACGAACCGCAAGTGACCGCCGAGCTTTCTGATGCTGAACTTGATCGTCTGCTGGACCCCGCCCATTACCTCGGCCAGGCCCATACCTGGGTCGAGCGGGCGGTGGCTGAACATTCTGCGTTGACTGCCTGAAGGAGATTGCTGTGGCTTTTGTACAACTCGCCGAGGGCGAACTGCACTACCAACTTGATGGGCCTGAGGATGCACCGGTATTGGTGCTGTCCAACTCGCTGGGCACCGACCTGCACATGTGGGACGCGCAAATTGCGGCGTTCACCGAGCATTTGCGCGTGTTGCGTTTCGACACCCGTGGCCACGGCCAATCGCTGGTGACACCTGGCCCGTACAGCATTGAACAACTGGGCCGCGACGTGTTGGCGCTGCTGGATGCGTTGCACATTGAACGCGCGCATTTCTGTGGGTTGTCGATGGGCGGATTGATCGGCCAATGGCTGGGGATCAATGCCGGTGATCGATTGAACAAACTGGTGGTGTGCAACACCGCCGCGAAAATCGGCGACCCGTCGATCTGGAACCCGCGCATTGAAACTGTATTGCGCGACGGTCCGGCCGCGATGGTCGCGCTGCGCGATGCCTCGATTGCACGCTGGTTTACCCCGGACTTTGCCGAAGCCAACCCAGCTGCCGCGAAGCGAATCACCGACATGCTGGCCGCCACTTCGCCTCAAGGCTACGCGGCCAATTGCGCGGCGGTGCGTGATGCCGACTTCCGTGAGCAGTTGTCTTCGATCAAGGCGCCGCTGCTGGTCATTGCTGGTACCGAAGACGCGGTCACGCCGCCATCCGGCGGACACTTCATTCAAGAACATGTGCAGGGCGCCGAATACGCAGAGTTCTATGCTGCGCATTTGTCCAACGTCCAGGCCGACGCTGCGTTCAGCGAGCGAGTGTTGGCGTTTTTGAACGCTCATTAAGGGGATTGTTGTGGACGAGAAACAACGTTACGACGAAGGCATGAAAGTCCGTCGCGCAGTGCTCGGCGACGCTCACGTCGACCGCAGCCTGACGACCCTGACCGAGTTCAACTCGGAATTTCAGGAGATGATCACCCGCCACGCCTGGGGCGACATCTGGACCCGCCCGGGCCTGCCGCGCCACACCCGCAGCCTGATCACCATTTCCATGCTGATCGGCATGAACCGCGAGGGCGAACTCAAACTGCACCTGCGCGCCGCCGCCAACAATGGCGTGACCCGTGGCGAGATCAAGGAAGTGATCATGCAGAGCGCGATCTACTGCGGCATCCCGGCGGCGAATGCGACGTTCCACTTGGCGGAGTCGGTTTGGGATGAGTTGGGGGTTGAGTCGCGGGAGTAACATTCGGTTTTTTTGTTGCCTGTACTGACGCCATCGCGGGCAAGCCACGCTCCCACAGGGGAATGCGTTTCAATTGTGGGAGCGGCGGTGCGACGATTCGACTTGCCCGCGATTCCGATGTCATGGCTTACACAGTGGCCACAATGAAAACCCGCTTGAACGGAAACAACGTATGCCCATCCCCCTCCTGCGGGTAATGCGCATGCACCCGCCTCATGAAGTGATAGATGAACCGCGCCTGTTCGTCATCCTTCAATCCCTGCATTACCTCTCGTAACGCCGACACCTTGACCCAGTCATAAATCGGCGACTTGCCGTCGACGACCTGTAGCTGCTCGGTTTCCCAGATATCCAGCGTTGCACAGCGCGGCGCCAGCAGACGGTAGTAGTCCTCAAGCGACAACAATGGCCGCCGCGCCATGCTTTCACGTAGCTGCGGGGTGCCCAGCGGTTGCCCGTCGTGGCCACCACTGTCGAGGGTGTCGAGCATTAGCCGATACCACATCGCATCGCGCCAATCGGGCATGTGCGCCGCCAGACAACCACCCGGGTTCAAATGCTTGAGCAATCGAGGCAACAGCTGTGGATGATCGTCGATGAAATGCAGCACGGCAGCGGCAAACAGCAAGTCAGCGGGCTGTTCGGGTTGCCAGTTTTGCAGGTCGCACTGTTTCCATCGGGCCCTGATCGGCAGACTTCTGGACTCTTGAAGCATTTGCTCCGAACTGTCGATGCCCATCAAGTTCGCTCGGGGCCAGCGCTTGGCGAGAGCCTGCGTCGCAATGCCTGTGCCGCAACCCAGATCGTAGATGTGTTTGGGATTTTTGATGTCGACACGATCAAGCAGTTCATTCACCGGTCGTTGTCGAAGTCGGGAGAATTGCTGGTAGGCCTTGCCGTCCCAGTCGGTAGTGCTTACTGAAACCTTAAGCTCTCGTTGTGTGGGCATCAGGTGGTCCTCTCTATCCTTGAGTGGCAGTGAATGACTAGGCATATGCATCCGATTTTTTTATTTCTCGATAGATACCGTTCCATAACTTGATTCGGTGTTCGATCGCGTCAATGGCCGCTTGCAGTGCTTTTTCCCGCACCTGCGGCGTGATGATTAAACGAGACAGTATTTTTTGTGCGCCAGGGCCATGGTCGCCGCTGTCTACTTCGATGTGTCGATTAAGGTAATAAGTCAACTTCGGCGCTTGATGAGCCGTTAGCCCCCAGCGCTCCATTAGAGTTTGGAACATTTGGGGGATTGGGTCTTCACGGCCAAAAAGAAAGCTGCTGGCCACTTCGGCAGTTGAGCTGTTGCGCGCTGTCTTAATCGTATGTTTGACAAATGTCTTTACGTACGCCGGAGCGCGGGATTGGTCCAGTGACTTTCCGAGAGAGTAAGAGTAGGCAAATTGACGGATAAAGGTGTCGATTTTTTCAGTGGGTGCACTGACTTCAGTCATGGCATCGAGGTACAGTCGGAAATGACTGACCGGGTGGCCATCATGGCCAATATCCGATTCTTCACCGGTTATGATTTCATTGATGAGGCGAGCGCTGTCTTCATTCAGCACCGGCATCCAAGGCAGCTCTACACAGGTAAAGTCACGCTGCAGGCGTTTGGCCAGGCTCATGAAGTCCCATACTGCAAAGACATGGTGACTCATGAATATTCTGACGTGTTCGACCGAACGAATAGCGCCATAAATCGGGTGTTGAGCCAATCGATCCTGATACGGCCTGAGCTCTTGTTCAAACATGGGTTGCGTCCTTTCGAAGAGGTTTAAACGCGCTGTCCAGCACGGCGTTAAATGGCGATACGCGGTTGATGCAGGTCTGTAAAAAGTCGGTCGTGGTTGACGTCGGTAGATATCTTTCCTCAAGGAACTTTAGAAGTTTGGTAGGGGGGGGTCTACTGTTAGAACTAACAGGTTTTAGGTTTTTTTAATAATAGAGTGGTATCCAATTAGTTCTAACTTAGTCTGCCGGCGGTTACAGTTGTCTTCCGATGACGCTCAGCGTTTTCAAGACAATAGCCACGCCTTTGCGTGTGTCCGGGTCGTTCAGCAATTTGATCAAGGCATAGGCTCCCGGTGGTGCCGGGGCGGCGGCGACCTCGGCTTTGGCCAGACGCACGGCATTGCCTATCATCCAGGTGGACGCCGTAGCGTTTTCGAACAGCTGCGCCAGTTTTTCCACCATCGCAGGGTCCAGCAGGTCAATCATGTCCGAGACCAGCGACAAGGCATCGACAATGTTGTCCAGCCGCCCACCGTCAATCAGCGGCTGAAGTTTTGCCATCAGGGCATTCCACCCCGGCGTACTGCTAGCACTGGCCCCCAGCGTTTCATCCGTCAGTTTATTCACTGTTCACTCCTCCCTGTGCAGGGTCAAAGTATTCCACGGGCAACCGCCCAATACAGGCCACGATTGAAGCCGTTCCTGAGCAAACCGCCGAGTTTGGTCGGCGGTGTCGGCAGCACGTCATGGGCGTAGTCGTACACCAGCGGCATACCGGCATTGAGGCCCATCTGCGCCACGGCCTGAACCCGTCCGTCATACACACTGTTGGGCGCGCCATGGCGAATCTCGGAGGCAATGTTATTGGCGATCACGGGTGCCTGGTTATGGCAGGCGCCCCCGGCCTTGCTCACCGGCAGGTCGACGGTGTCGCCAATCACATAGACGTTTTCCAGGCCATAGACCCGTAACGTTTCGTGGTTGGTCGGCAACCAGCCTTCATCGTTCGGCGCTTGCGAGACGCCGCACTCGCGCACGGCCTCCACGGCGCAAATCGGCGGCGTTGCCATCAGGATGTCGAACGGTTGCGCATCGCCTTCTGTCGAGTAGGCGATATTCTGATCCGGATCGACCCGGTCGAGGGTGAAACCGCGTTGGAAGTGAATATTCTTCTGTTCGAAAATGCCGGGCAATATTTCACCGGTAGGCCGTTGTAGAAACAGGCAGTTGCGCAGCAGCTGTGCGGTGGTCGGGTAGGTGTAGATGATTTCCACATGGTCGCGCACACCCCGACGCCGCAGGAAATCGTCGAGCATCAGCGTTGTTTCAACCGGGGCGATGCCGCATTGATGCGGCACGTTGGGAGTTTGCGGAAAGGACACCGTGATGAAAATCCGACCCTTCTTGATCGTGCTCAGGCGTTCAGCCAATTGTCGGGCGGGTTGATATTGGTAGAAGTGGTCGCCGGCTTCTTTCAAGCCTTCGATACGCTCCGGTGCGGGCACGCAACCAGTGGCAATGACCAGAAAGTCATAGTCATAACGCTTGCCGCAGCGGGTTATCAGACATTGGCCGGGAAAATCGAAGCGAGTGACTTCTTCGACGCGAAAGCTGATTTCCGGGCGCAACAAAGAACGTTCCGGGCGCTTGAGTTCTTCTTCAAAGAACAGGTTGAACGCGACATACATGAACGCAGGTTTGTAGAAGTGATCGGGGGAATTGGACAGTAGTGCAATCGAGACTTCGCCGCGCAGGATTTCTGGATACAACTTGCTGACCAGTTGATTGGCCAGCATGGTTCCACCTACACCGCCACCGACGATAACTATTCGCTTGCTCATACCTGACCTCCTTGGTCATGGCAGCTTCACGTACAGCATCCGGAGATAACGGAAGAAAAAGGGGCTCCTACATCAGGCTGGAGAATTTAAACGCACAGCCTGACTGTATCTGCGGTTGTACATACCGCCAGTACGAAGTGACCAGCGGTTAGCGCCGGCACTCCCTGAGCGTGAGTGCCGG
The DNA here is from genome assembly GCF_031456105.1 of Pseudomonas sp. BE134. Classification (NCBI taxonomy): domain Bacteria; kingdom Pseudomonadati; phylum Pseudomonadota; class Gammaproteobacteria; order Pseudomonadales; family Pseudomonadaceae; genus Pseudomonas; species Pseudomonas sp. BE134. The sequence goes on from NZ_JAVDUA010000007.1 coordinate 22,322, forward strand.
CGCCGAGGTTTATAACAAACTGATCGGATAGTTGATGATCACCCGGTTTTCGTCGAACTCGTTGTTACTGTAGTCGCGGCGCATGGTCGAGTTGCGCCATTTGACGTTGAGGCTTTTCAACGGCCCGCTTTGTACGGTGTAGCCCAGTTCCGACTCGCGACCCCATTCCTTGCCGTCGGTGATGGTGCCGGTGTGGATGTTGTCACCGCTGATGTAGCGGTTCATCAGCGTCAGACCGGGAACGCCGAGGGCGACGAAGTTGTAGTCGTGGCGCACCTGCCAGGATTTTTCCTGGGCGTTGTCGTAGCTGGAGTTATAGCTGTCGTTGGCCAGGGTGCCGCCACTGGTGCCGTTGACGCGCATCCAGAGATCGTCACCGGTGAGTTTTTGCAGGCCGACGTAGAAGGCGTGGCCACCGTGCTTGGCCGAGAGCATGGCGAACCCGGTTTTGTTGTCGAGGTCGCCGGCCAGGGCGCTGCCGTTTTCTTTGCCGATGAAATAGCCCAGGTTGGCGCCGAGGACCCAGTCGCCAATCGGCTGGCTGTGGTTGAGGTTGTAATACTGTTGCTGGTAGAGGTCGCTGAGCTCTGCGTACCAGGCACCGACCTGGGTGCGTTTGTCGTTGAACGTGTATTCGCCGCCGCCGAAGTTGAAACGGTCCGACGTGAAGGCCGCGGATTTGCCGTTCATGAACATGTCATCCATGCTCGCATCGTTGCGCGGACTGTTCTGGCGGAACTGGCCGCCGTAGATCGTCAGGCCGCTGATCTCGGTAGACGTCAGCTGGCCACCCTGGAAGGTTTGTGGCAGCGAGCGGCCATCGTCTGAACGCAGGATCGGCAGTACCGGCATCCATTCGCCGACCTTCACTTCGGTTTTGCTCACTTTCATCTTGCCGGCCACCGCCAGACGACCAAAGTCATCGACCGGGCTGCCGTCGCTGCCAACTGGCAGCAGCTGGGTGCCGCGCGTGCCTTTACCGCCATCGAGTTTGATCGACAACAGGCCCAGCGCATCGACGCCAAAACCGACCGGGCCCTGGGTGAACCCGGACTTGGCATCGAGAATAAAACTCTGCGTCCATTCCTCGGCCTTGCTTTGCGCATTGGTCGGGTTGGTGAAGTTGCGGTTGATGTAGAAGTTGCGCAGGTTGAGCGTGGCCTTGGCGCCGTCGACAAAACCTGATTCCTCGGCTTGGGCGGGCAGGGCGGCAGAGGCCACAGCGATGGCAATCAGGGCGGGGAAGAAATACTGCGCGGTGGAAGGCGTCATGGGCTCGGGTCTCTCTAATTGTTGGGGATGAAGCAGGGCGATGCCGCAACGTCGGGTTGCAGTCAAAAGAACGGATTGGTTAAACGCAGCGCAATCAACCGGACAGGACAGGGCGCGGGGGCATAGGGTGAACCTGATGTTGTTGGTCTTGTGCGACGAATGGTGGGGGGAATGTACTAGATAGTTCAATCAGCGAAAGCGGGATCTGGGCGATTATCGAACATAAGATTGATCTAGTCTTTGTGGTTTACTAATCGGCCTCTTCGCGGGCAAGCCCGCTCCCACATTTTGATATTCTTTAGTCATAAATAGTGTTGCCTGAGGATCCCCTGTGGGAGCGGGCTTGCCCGCGAAGAGGCCAGCGATCACACCACACCTTTTCCCGCAACCAACAAAAAGCCCACCAAAAGGTGGGCTTCTTGTTTTAAAGCACTATCAGAACAACTTCATCTTCGGCGCTTCTTCTTTCAGCGGTTCGACCTTGGCGGTCTGCTGATTCCAGCCGCCACCCAAGGCCTTGTACAGGTTGACCGCGCTGACCAGTTGCGCAAGACGGTCGGTGATCAGTACTTGTTGGGCGTTGAACAGCTGACGCTGGGCATCGAGGAAGGTCAGGTTGCTGTCGACACCGATAAGGTAACGACGCTGGGCCAGACGGTAGTAGTCCTGGTTGGCGGTGACGAAGTCACGCTGAGCCTTCAACTGATCGGTGTAAGTCTGGCGAGCGGCCAGGCCGTCGGCGACTTCCTGGAAGGCCGTTTGAATGGACTTCTCGTAGTTCGCCACGCCGATGTCTTTCTGGATTTTCGAATAATCCAGGCTGGCGCGCAGGCTGCCGGCGTTGAAGATCGGCAAGTTGATCTGCGGCTGGAACAACCAGGTGCCCGAACCGCCCTTGAACAGACCGGACAAGTCCGGGCTCAGGGTGCCGGCGTTGGCCGTCAGGCTGATGCTCGGAAAGAACGCCGCCCGTGCCGCGCCGATGTTGGCGTTGGCGGCCTTGAGGTTGTATTCGGCCTGAAGAATGTCCGGACGACGCTGCAGCAAGTCCGATGGCAGGCCGGCTGGTACGTCGCTGAGCAAATCGTCAGACAGCGGCTTGGCGGCTTGCAGGTTGGCCGGGATGCCGGTGCCGAGCAGCAGCACCAGGCTGTTTTCATCCTGAGCGACCTGACGGGTGTACTTCGCCAATTGCGCCCGGGCGTTTTCCACCGAGGTGCGCGACTGGGCGAGGTCCAGCGCCGACGCCACACCGACCTCGGCACTGCGCGCGGTGAGCTTGTAGCTTTCCTCGAACGCACCGAGGGTGTCCTGGGTGACTTTCAGCAGTTCCTTGTCGGCTTGCCAGGTCAGGTAGGCGTTGGCCACGTTGGCCACCAGGCTGATCTGCGTGCTGCGTCGACCTTCTTCCGTGGCGAAGTATTTTTGCAGCGCTTCTTCGCTGAGGCTGCGAACCCGACCAAACAGGTCGAGTTCATAGGCACTGATGCCGACCGTGGCCGAGTAGGAACTGACGATACCCGACTCGCCGGTCTGCGAAGAGTTTTGCGGAACGCGCTGGCGGTTGCCGCTGCCATTGGCCGATATGGCCGGGAACAGATCGGCACGCTGGATGCGGTATTGAGCTGCAAAGGCATCGATGTTCAGCGCGGCGACACGCAAGTCACGGTTGTTTTCCAGCGCGACCTGAATCAGCTGTTGCAGTGCCGGGTCATGGAAAAACTGCTTCCAGCCTTGCTCCGCCGCAGCCTGGCTCGGTGCCTGGGCCGGCGAGTACGCCGGGCCCTGCGGGTATTGGCCGGCCACCGGTGCCTCAGGCTGCTGATAGTCGGGTATCAGCGAGCAACCACCAAGCACAAACGCGGCGACGGCTAGGGAAAGTAGCGACTTGCTCATTGGCCAGCCTCTTTAGGAGTTTCAGTGGCGTCATCCGGGTCGGCAATTTTGCGCTGACCGATGGACGACACAGTGACGAAGAACAGTGGGACCCAGAAGATCGCCAGAACGGTGGCGGTGATCATACCGCCAATCACTCCGGTGCCGATGGCATGCTGGCTACCCGAACCTGCACCGGTGGAAATGGCCAGTGGCACCACACCCAGGACGAACGCGAGCGAGGTCATGATGATCGGTCGCAAACGCATCCGGCTGGCTTCAATCGCTGCATCGCGCAGGCTGCGCCCTTGCTCATGCAGTTCCTTTGCAAATTCGACAATCAGAATGGCGTTTTTCGCCGCGAGGCCGATGGTCGTCAACAGGCCCACCTGGAAATACACGTCATTGGACAGCCCGCGCAGGCTGGTCGCCATCAGTGCACCGATGATCCCCAAAGGCACCACCAGCATCACCGCAATCGGGATCGACCAACTTTCATACAGTGCCGCCAGACACAGGAACACCATCAGCAGCGACAATGCGTACAGCGCTGGCGCTTGCGAACCGGACAACCGTTCCTCGTATGACAGGCCGGTCCAGGAAATACCCACACCCGCCGGCAGTTTCGCGGCAAGGGCTTCGACTTCGGCCATGGCTTCACCGGTGGAATAACCCGGCGCCGGGGAGCCGAGGATTTCCATCGCTTCGACGCCGTTGTAACGGGCCAGCTTCGGCGATCCGTAAATCCATTCACCCTTGGCAAACGCCGTGAACGGAACCATGGTGCCGGCGCTGTTGCGCACATACCATTTCTTCAAGTCTTCAGGGCTCATGCGCGAGCCAGGCTGGCCTTGTACGTAAACCTTCTTCACTCGACCACGGTCGATGAAGTCGTTGACGTAGCTACTGCCCAGCGCGATCGACAGGGTGTTGTTGATGTCGGCGATGGTAATGCCCAGGGCACTGGCCTTCTCGTCATCGATTTCCAGTTGGTATTGCGGTTCGTCGTTCAGGCCGTTCGGACGGACCTGAGACAGAATCTTGCTTTGCGCGGCCATGCCGAGGAACTGGTTGCGTGCTTGCATCAGTTTTTCGTGACCGATACCGGCACGGTCCTGAAGGAACACGTCGAAACCGGTGGCGTTACCCAGTTCCAGTACCGCCGGAGGCGCGAAGGCAAATACCATGGCATCACGGAAGGTGAAGAAGTGCTGCTGGGCACGGGCCGCCACTTTGAACACGTTGTTGTCGGCGTTACGTTCGTCCCATGGTCGAAGCATGATGAACGCCATACCCGAGCTCTGGCCACGACCGGCGAAGTTGAAACCGGTCACGGTAAACACCGAGTTCACCGCATCGCCTTCACCGCCATCCTTGCTCGGACGCAACAGGAATTCACGCATCTCGTCCACGACCACTTGGGTGCGCTGGGAGGTTGAGCCGGCCGGCGTCTGCACCTGGGCGAACAGTACGCCCTGGTCTTCTTCCGGCAGGAACGCCGTCGGGATACGGGTGAACAGCCAGATCATGCCGACAATGATGAGGAGGTAGGCCAACAGGTACGGTGCCTTGCGCGCGAGCATGCTGCCCACGCCGCGCTCGTAGCTTCTGACGCCCCGGTCGAAGTTGCGGTTGAACCAGCCAAAGAAGCCGCGCTTGGGTACGCCGTGCTCACCCTTGGGAATGGGCTTGAGCATGGTGGCGCAGAGCGCCGGGGTGAAGATCAGCGCAACCAGAACCGACAAGGCCATGGCCGAGACGATGGTGATCGAGAACTGCTTGTAGATCACGCCGGTGGAGCCACTGAAGAACGCCATTGGCAGCAGAACCGCCGACAGCACCAGGGCGATACCCACCAATGCACCCTGGATCTGGCCCATGGATTTCTTGGTGGCTTCCTTGGGCGAGAGGCCTTCTTCGCTCATCACCCGTTCGACGTTTTCCACCACAACGATGGCGTCGTCCACCAGCAAGCCGATGGCCAGGACCATACCGAACATGGTCAGGGTGTTGATACTGAAACCGGCCGCGGCGAGGATGCCGAACGTACCCAGCAATACCACCGGCACGGTCATCGTGGTGATGATGGTGGCGCGGAAGTTTTGCAGGAACAGGAACATCACCAGGAACACCAGTGCGACCGCTTCGACCAGGGTGTGAACCACGCCTTTGATCGACTCGGTCACCACGGGGGTGGTGTCATACGGGAACACCACTTCCATCCCTTCCGGGAAGAAAGGCTTGAGGCTGTCGATGGTCTTGCGCAGGGCTGTGGCGGTATCCAGAGCGTTGGCGCCAGTGGCCAGTTTCACCGCCAGACCGGAAGCCGGGGCGCCGTTGAACTGGGCGTTGATGCTGTAGTTTTCACCACCCAGACCGACGTCAGCGACATCTTTCAAGCGAACCTGCGAGCCATCCTTGTTGACCTTGAGCAGGATCTTGTCGAACTGCTCGGCAGTCTGCAGGCGGGTCTTGCCGATGATCGTGGCGTTCAGTTGTGTGTCGGGCAGGGCAGGCAAGCCGCCAAGCTGGCCGGACGACACCTGGACGTTCTGTGCGGCGATGGCGGTTTTGACATCGATCGGGGTCAGGTTGTAGTTGTTCAACTTGGCCGGGTCGAGCCAGATACGCATGGCGTACTGGGAGCCGAACACCTGGAAGTCACCGACACCGGCGGTCCGCGAGATCGGGTCCTGCATGTTCGATACGATGTAGTTGGACAGGTCGTCCTTGGTCATGCTGCCGTCACGCGAGACCACGCCGATCACCAACAGGAAGTTCTTCACTGCCTTGGTGACGCGGATACCTTGCTGCTGCACTTCTTGCGGCAGCAACGGGGTGGCCAGGTTCAGTTTGTTCTGGACCTGAACCTGCGCGGTATCGGAGTTGGTGCCTTGCTCGAAGGTCGCGGTGATGGTCATGGTGCCGTCGGAGTTACTTTCCGAGGACACATAACGCAAGTGGTCGATACCGTTGAGCTGCTGCTCGATCACCTGCACCACGGTGTCTTGTACCGTTTGTGCCGAAGCACCCGGGTAGGCCACGGAGATGGCGATTGCCGGAGGCGCAATGCTCGGGTATTGGTTGATCGGCAGCTTGAGGATCGATAGTGCCCCGACCAGCATGATCACCAGGGCTATTACCCAGGCGAAAATCGGACGGTCGATAAAAAATTTCGACATGGGTTATTCCCCTTTGCCGCTGGAAGCTTTGTCAGCTGCCTGTGCGGGGGCCGGGTTCTTTGCGCCAACGTTAGTCGCTTCAGTGGCTTTGACTTCGATACCAGGCTTGACGAATTGCAGCCCTTCGGTGATCAGGCGATCGCCTGCCTTCAGGCCGTCCTCGATCAACCATTGGCTACCGACGGTGCGGTTGGCCTTGAGATGGCGCAGTTCGACCTTGTTGTCAGGACCGACGACCAGTGCAGTCGGCGTGCCTTTAAGGTCGCGGGTCACGCCTTGTTGCGGCGCCAGAATCGCTGCCGAGTTCACACCGGCCTGCAATTGAGCGTGAACGAACATGCCCGGCAGAAGGGTGTGTTCAGGGTTCGGGAACACGGCACGCAGGGTGACGGAACCGGTGGTCTGGTCAACCGAGATCTCGGAGAACTCAAGCTTGCCGTCCAGCTTGTACTGGCTGCCGTCTTCGAGGGTCAGCTTGACCGCCGCCGAGTTGTCGCCGGCCTTTTGCAGACGACCGCTTTCCAGTTCGCGGCGCAGTTGCAGCAACTCCACAGAGGATTGGGTCACGTCGACATAGATCGGGTCGATTTGCTGGATCACCGCCATCGGATCAACCTGGCCGCTGGTCACCAGCGCGCCTTCTGTCACGTTGGAGCGACCGATACGACCGGTCAGCGGTGCGTAAACCTTGGTGTAGCGCACGTTGATCTGAGCCGTTTGCAGCGCGGCTTCCGATTGCATCCGGTTGGCTACGGCCGTGTCGTATTCCTGACGGCTTACCGCTTGTTCGGCGACCAGTTGTTTGTAGCGGTCGGAGATCGACTTGGTCTGTTGCAGGTTGGCTTCTGCACTTTTCAACGTGGCGTCATAAACCGACGAATCAATCTGATACAGCTGCTGGCCAATTTTGACGTCGCCGCCTTCCTTGAACATGCGCTTGAGAATGATGCCGTTCACTTGGGGGCGAACTTCGGCGATGCGGTAGGCGCTGGTACGGCCCGGCAGGTCGGATGTCAGGGTGAAGGCTTGGGTTTTCAGAGTGACAACGCCGACCTGAGGAGGCGGTGCGGCTGGTGCGGCTTCTTCCTTTTTGCATCCGCTGAGCAGCGATGCCAAGGCGACGGCAGTGACCAGAGCGGTAACAGCTGACTTGAATTGCATGAAAATCCTCGGGTCCGGCGCGCATCATGCGCACGAGAAAGGTGGAAGGTTAAAAATGGGGTGCTGAGTGGATAAGTAGCTTGCTAAGGAATATACTTACGTTCATGGTTGTTTGTAAACACCTCGGCTGCGTATCCACTTCTCTACAAAAGCCGTTCAAAGGTTTGAATTGCAAGACGGGGACGGCACCCAAGAGCGCTCGCTCCATTTTTATTCAGCTGATGTTCAGACATCGCTGAGGCATCCTGATTGAGGTTTTACTGCCATGGTCCGTCGTACCAAAGAGGAAGCTCAAGAAACCCGCAGCCAGATACTCGAAGCGGCAGAAAAAGCCTTTTATGAAAGGGGCGTGGCGCGTACGACTTTGGCGGACATCGCTACGTTGGCCGGTGTGACTCGCGGTGCTATCTATTGGCATTTCAGCAACAAGGCCGATTTGGTGCAGGCCATGCTGGATACCTTGCATGAGCCACTGGATGAAATGGCCAGGGCCAGTGAAAGCGAGGATGAACTCGATCCGCTCGGTTGCATGCGCAAACTGCTGATTCATTTGTTTCATCAAGTTGCGCTGGATCCAAAGACCCGACGTATCAATGAGATTTTGTTTCATAAGTGCGAATTCACCGATGAAATGTGCGACCTGCGTCAGCAGCGCCGAACGGTCAGCCTGGATTGCAATGTTCGAATTGCCCTGGCCTTGAGTAATGCCGTGAATCGGGGGCAAATGCCCAAAGACCTCGACACGGCACGCGCTGCCATCAGCCTGCATGCCTATATCGACGGCATCCTGTACCAGTGGCTGCTGGCGCCCGACAGCTTTCAATTGCACGCCGACGCCGAGCGTTGGGTGGAGACGGGGCTGGACATGCTGCGCTTGAGCCCAAGCCTGCGCAAATGAAAAAAAAGCGAAATTGGCTTCACGTGTGGTAACTGTCAAAGCGGACGCCGGATTCCATGGGCTGCTTTTATATACGCACACTCGCCAGGATGACAGGTAGCGAGCTACGTAATTTGTACGAAATTTGTGTCGTGGGTGTGAATGAGTGTGAGCTCACCATCTGAAAACGGAAAAAGCCCCGGCTCTGAGGAGTCGGGGCTTTTTTGCATTTCAGTATTTGACGCTTACATCACCGGGTAGTCGATGTAACCCACCGGGCCTTTGCCGTAGAACAGTTCTGGACGCGCGTCGTTCAACGGCGCGTCGGCCTTCAAACGTGCAGGCAGGTCCGGGTTGGCAATGAACGGCACGCCGAAGGCCACTGCATCGGCCTTGCCGCTGGCCAGCCAGGCGTTGGCGCTGTCCTTGGTGAAGCGTTCGTTGGCGATGTACGGGCCACCGAAGGCTTCTTTTAATTGCGGGCCAAGGCTGTCGCCGGCTTCTTTTTCGCGCGAGCAGATGAACGCGATGCCACGTTTGCCCAATTCGCGAGCAACGTAGGTGAAGGTTTCGGCGAGGTTGTCGTCGCCCATGTCATGAGAGTCAGCGCGCGGTGCCAGGTGCACACCGACGCGACCGGCGCCCCAGACTTCGATGGCCGCGTCGGTCACTTCCAGCAGCAGGCGCGCACGGTTTTCCAGGGAACCGCCGTATTGGTCGGTGCGCTGGTTGGTGCTGCTTTGCAGGAACTGGTCGAGCAGGTATCCGTTGGCACCATGGATTTCCACACCGTCAAAACCTGCGGCTTTGGCGTTCTCGGCGCCTGTGCGGTAAGCGTCGACGATGTCGGCGATTTCAGCGGTTTCCAGGGCACGCGGGGTTGGGTAATCCGCCAATGGGCGAACCAGGCTGACGTGGCCTTTTGGCTGGATGGCGCTCGGTGCGACCGGCGCTTCGCCGTTCAGGTATGAGGTGTGAGAAACCCGGCCGACGTGCCACAGTTGCAGGAAGATCTTGCCGCCCGCGCCGTGGATGGCTTTGGTCACGTTAGCCCAGCCGCGTACCTGGTCGTTGGACCAGATGCCCGGGGTGTCCGGGTAGCCGACGCCCATCGGCGTGACCGACGTGGCTTCGCTGAGGATCAGGCCAGCGGAAGCGCGCTGGACGTAGTACTCGGCCATCAGCGCGTTCGGCACGCGACCTTCGTCGGCGCGGCAGCGGGTCAGCGGCGCCATGATGATGCGGTTGGCCAACTCGATGTCGCCCAGTTTGATCGGATCGAAAATAGTCGTCATGAATGCACCCTCGTGAGGTCTAGGTGGTTTAGTGAGTCGCTGGAGCCAGTTCGGGATTGCCGCTCTGGCGGAAAGTAATCAGGGTCACCAGCAGGGCGAGCACCGCCAGTGCGGCGGCCGCGAGGGGCACGCTGGTCAGGCCGTAGCCGTGGGCGATGACGCTGCCGCCGACCCAGGCACCGAGTGCGTTGCCGATGTTGAAAGCGCCGATGTTCAGGGTCGACACCAGGTTCGGGGCCGCTTTGCCGAAGGTCACTACGTTCACTTGCAGGGCTGGGACGGCGGCAAAACACGCGGTCGCCCAGAGGAACAGGGTGATTTCGGTCGGGATCAGCGCGACGCTGGTCCATGTCAGTACGGTGGACACCACCGCCATGCTGATGAACACGCCGATCAGTGTCGCGGCCATGCCTTTGTCTGCCAGTTTGCCGCCGATGATATTGCCGACGGTCAGGCCCAGGCCGATGAGCATCAATGTCCAGGTCACGCCGCGCGGCGAGACTCCGGTGACTTCGCCGAGCAGCGGCGCGACGTAGGTGAACAGGGTGAAGACCGAGGCGGCGAACAGCGCAGTCATGCTCAGGGACAACCAGATCCCGGCGCCCTTGAGCGCTGCCAGTTCGGCGCGCATGTCGAGTTTTTCTTCATCGCGCTTGGCCGGCAGGAAGCGGATCAGGCCGATCAAGGCAATCACACCGATCACGGTCACGGCCCAGAAGGTCGAACGCCAGCCGGCTTGCTGACCGAGCGCGGTGCCCAAGGGAACGCCGAGCACGTTGGCCAGGGTCAGGCCGGTGAACATCAAGGCCACGGCCGAAGCGCGTTTGTTGGCCGGCACCAGACCTGCCGCCACCACCGAACCGATACCGAAGAAGGCACCGTGGCAGAGAGCCGTGACGACCCGCGCAAACATCAACACGTTGTAGTCACTGGCCAGGGCGCAGAGCAGGTTGCCGATGATGAAAATACCCATCAACGCAACCAGTGCCGCCTTGCGCGGCAGCCGGGCGGTGGCCAGTGCCATGAATGGCGCCCCGATGGCCACGCCCAGGGCGTAACCGGTCACCAGCCAGCCAGCGCCGGGGATCGACACACCGAGGTCCGCCGCCACATCGGGCAGCAGGCCCATGATGACGAACTCGGTGGTGCCGATGGCGAAGGCACTCAAGGCCAGAATGAGGAGCGAGAGGGGCATTGTTTGATTCCTTGTCGGCTGACTGACGTTAAGGGTCAGAGCTCTTTACTGAAGGTCTTGAGGAATTCCTGGATGGTTTCCTCATTACGTTTGAAAAAATGCCACTGGCCGACTTTGCGGCTGCTGATCAGGCCGGCGCGTTGCAGGGTCGCCAGGTGCGCGGACACCGTGGACTGCGACAAGCCGCAACGTTGATCGATCTGTCCGGCGCAAACGCCGTGCTCGTTGCTGTGGGACTGGTCAGGGAATTCGACGTCCGGGTTTTTGAGCCAGTGCAGGATTTCTCGCCGTACCGGGTGTGCCAGGGCTTTTATTATTTCGTCGAAGTCGAGGTTCATGGCTGGGAGCTCGTGATGAGTAAAACGCTATATCGCGATGAGGCGAACTTTAAATCGGTATTTCGCGATATACCAATATAATTTTGCTCTGATGAGCGTATAAATCGGTATATCGGGTTATAACGATACGTGGGTGTATGGAAACAAAGGTGCAGTGCTAAGCTGCGCGGATGAACTATCTCGCACATCTTCACCTCGGTGGCCCGCGTCCCGGTCAATTGCTCGGCAGTCTGTATGGCGATTTCGTCAAAGGACGGCTGCAAGGGCAATACGATCCGGAAATTGAGGCGGCCATCCAGCTGCACCGCAGCATCGACGTGTTTACCGACCGCCACCCGTTGGTGGACGTTTCGTTGTCACGGTTTTCCAGCACTCGCCGGCGATACGCCGGGATCGTGCTCGACGTGTTTTTCGACCACTGCCTGGCACGGAACTGGACGCTATACGCCGACCGGCCACTGGAACTGTTCACCTCTGATGTGTACCGGGTACTGACGGCCGAACCGCAATTGCCCGAGCGCCTGGCGAAGATCGCGCCGCACATGGTGGCGAATGACTGGTTGGGTTCTTATCGGGAGTTCGAGGTGCTGGAGCAGGTACTGCGGGGGATTTCACGGCGATTGACCCGGCCTGAGGAACTGGCGGGGGCGATGCAGGAATTGCGGGTGTTGTATGAACCGTTAAGCGAGGATTTTCGGTTGTTCTATCCACAGCTTCAGGTATTCGCCCAAAACTACCCAGCACCCTAACTCCTGCGGGAGCGGCCCCGCGATGAGGTAGGTACAGGCGACAGATGTCCCGGGCTGGTCTTTACTCTGAAGCGCGAAACATCTTAATTGCCAAGGAGAAAGAGCATGTCTGGATGGTACGAGTTGAGCAAAACCAGCAGCGGCCAGTTTCGGTTTGTATTAAAAGCGGCCAATGCCGAAACCATTCTGGCCAGCGAGCATTACACCACCCGCAGCGCAGCCGACAACGGCATTGCCTCGGTGCAAAAAAACAGCCCGCTGGATGAACGCTACGAAAAAAAGACCACCAAGGATGGCCATCCTTACTTCAACCTCAAGGCCGCCAACCACGAAATCATCGGCAGCAGTGAAGCCTATTCCTCCGAGGCCGCACGGGAAAAAGGCATCGCCAGTGTGAAGGCCAACGGGCCGACCACCGTGATCAAGGACAAGACCTTGCCGGTGCTCTGAACTACACCACCGCTCCCACTTTCGACTGCATTTGTACTGGAGGAACGCGATTAAAGGTGGGAGCGAGCCGGCTCCGGGCGGCGATCCGACGATGGCGTCAGCCGCGTCGCCACTAAACCTCGACTGGAACCGTCAGCTTCGGACTCCCCAACGCATGCGTCTTCGAATCAAAAAACCGCAGCTCTGATCCCGTCCCCTCGAACACCTTCGCGTAATGCCGCTTCTGATGCTGGATAAACGCTTTGCTGCGCGGGTAAATCGAGATTGCCACCACCGTCGGTTTTGCCTGGCGCAGTGCATGAACGATATGGCTGTCTTGCTCACCTAACGCATGACCAAAGACGCACAACCCGTCGCCATGCCCCAACAACTGGTCATAACAAAACGACAGATAATCCGAGCTGCGAATGGTCTTGAGCTTGTCCTGCGCCGGCCCTTCGTTCACAAACAGCGGCACGTCATCCAGCGTCTTGATCGTATTGTTGATCGCGAAACTGCCGAGCAACGTGCCCTCGGTCGACATCAGTTTGCGCGCTGTGCCGTCCTGATTGCGCACCAGATGCAATCCACCGTGCAGGTACAACAAACGGGTTTTATCGGTCGTCGTGGTGCTCAGGTCAAAACCCGGCTCGGTGCCCTGGAACAGGTCGGTGATCGCGTCTGGTTGATGCTGGATCGACCAGTAATTGAGCAAGTCATAGTTTGTGGTAAATACCGTCTGATAGGAGCCCAGTTCCCGGCTGATGGTCGCCAGGGTTGAAGGCACCACCAGCCGCCACGGAATATGCACGGCATGCACGGTGTTGATCAGCGCTTCCTTGACTGCGTAATAGCGATTGCGCGGTGCGGCGGAGCTGACCGCCAGCGCCTTGTTGACCCGGCTGGTGGTTTTCAGCGCGCTCAGTACTTGCTCGAAACTGCGTGTCTGCATCGCCTCGAACACGCTCAGCTCGGATTGGCTCAGGGGTTTCTCTTCGACGGTGCGCGCATTCTCGAACAGCGAGTCGTAACCAAAATCGTCCCACACGGCGCGGCTGGCGCCGTTGCCCACCAGCAAACCGCTGAACGAGGCGGTGGCGCGCAAGGCGTTCCAGTCTTCAAGTTGGGCATCAACATCCTGGAAATCGGTCATTGCGGTGGTCGTCTCGAAGCAAGGGGCTAATGGGCGGCGACTTTATCACGGTCGGGCAACGAGTCAGATCAACATGTGTTTTGGCGCCCCGGCGCGAGCATCACGCAGAGCATCGCGCCCACCGCCAGCAACGTGCACAGCAGCGAGAGTGGCCACGCCTGCTGACTGGCAATCAGGCTGGCGATACCGCCAATGACCGCAGCCATCAGTTGATGAATAAAGCCGCTCAGGGCCATCGCATAAGCACCACCGACCGGTGAACCGTCGTTAGCCAGCGACAAGCTGGTCGGGTAGGTCAGCGATTGCCCGAACACCGCCACGCAATAGGGCAACCAGAACAGCAGCGCAAGGCTGGTGCCGGCAATATTGCCCAACAACATCACCGCGCTGCCCGCCAGCACCAGCCCGACGCCGGCCGCCATCAATCGGCGCTGACCGGTGCGCAGTACCAAGCCATTGACCGCCAACGCTCCCAGAAAATACGCCGCGCTGATCGGCCAGCCCAGCAGTCCGTATTCCACCGCCGACCAATTGAACGGACCTTGCAGAATCAGCGGCGCGGCGGTGTTGAAGGCGACGATCACCCCATAACCGAGGCCGCCGGTGAGGGCCGGTAGCAGGAAGGCACGATCGCGCAGAATGCGCCCGTAACTTGGCCACGCAGACGACTGCACGTTGTCCTCGGCCAGCACAGCAAACGGGACCCGCGCCACAACCGTCGCCATCAACAGGCTCGCGCCCCCCAGCAGATAGAAGATCGCTGGCCAGCCCAGCGCTACCTGAATAACCGACCCCAGGTACTGGCCGATTCCCAGCGCCACCACGAATGAAATCGAAATCCACGACAACGCCTTCGCCAGCAGATCGCCGCGAAAGCTATCGCGGATCAGCACCCGGGCCATCACCGAAATTCCGCTGGCACCGATGCCTTGAATCAGTCGAATCATCAGGAACGATTCAAGTGTCTGGCTCAGCGGCAGTACGAGGTTGCCCAGCCCATAAATGCCCAACGCCGCGAGCAATACCGGTTTGCGACCGATGCGCTGACCGAGGCTGCCCCAGAACAACATCGGCATCGCCATGCCGATCAAGTACACTGCCAGCCCCCAGGACACCTGCGAGGCCTCGGCGGACAGGTACCGAGCCATCTCCGGTAGCGCCGGCAGGTAAATGCTCATGCCCAATTGAGCGAGAAAAACCGTGCTGCAAGTGACAAGGAGGGTGCTGCGGCTCTTCATGACATCTTCCCTGGTGTTCAATCGCCGGCGACTTCGGCAGGCGTGCATAAAAGCTCGGTGACGAGCTCACAAAAGTGGCGGATCAGCATCGGTTCCATGTCGGCCCGCAAGGTGATTCTCACAGCCGCCTTGCCTTGGGCAACTACCGGAAAAAACACCGCCGAGGTGAAGAAACCGAGGTTGGCCAATTCGATGGCGATGCGGTTGGCCCGTGCCGCTTCACCGCAGTGGATCAAGCGAATCGCCATGTTGCTGCCGTGCTGTGCGGTTCGGATCAGGCTGTCAAAGAGCCGGATATTAACCTGAAGTTTTTCCTGTAACGCGGCAAATGCCGGCGTTTGATGCAACTGGATGGAGGCTCTGCCCGCACCGATGGCCGCGCTGTTCAGGCTTTGTGACCAGTTGCTGGGACCGCCGTAGCGTTGAACCAGCTTTTTCTGCCGTTCATTGCCCTGCATCACCAGCCCGCCGCTGGCGCCAAATGACTTGGCCAGTGAGGCAACGACCAGGCCGTCATCTTCCAGGGCCTGAAACCTGGGGCGCACCAGGCCGGCACCGAATGTGCCGACGGTGGACAGCGCGTGGGAGTCGTCGAGATAGAGAAACAACCCATAACGGTCCTTCAGGTACAAAAGGCTGTCCATGTCGGCGACCCCGCCCATGCTGTACGCATCGTCGGCAACATACGCGACCCTGGTGTTTTGCTGGCATTGCGTTTCCAGAAAGTCCATGTCGTTGTGCGGACTGGTCACGACTCTGGTTTCATCAGCGCAGGCGGCTTTCAGGTGATTCATCGAGTAGTGCGCCAACCGGTCAAACACCATCACCGGCGGCCGGTTTTCGGTGAACACGCCGCTGGCCAGCAGCGGCAGGATGCCGGCACTTGCCGCGCTGCACGACAAGGTGCTCAGGCAGGTGGCACCGAACAACGCTGACAGCTCGGATTCGTACTGTTCGAGGATCGCCAGTTTGCAGCGGTTTTTTGAGTTGGCCACGCGCAGGGTGCCGGTTTCCCACAAGGTGGTCATGGCGCCGTCGAGCAGGTCGGTATGGTGATCCAGGCCCAGATAAGATGTGGTGCAGAAGTGATGAAAGGCGCGTCCGTGCTGGTCAACCATGCGGTTGCTGCTTCTGATGTCGACATTCAGTCCCGCGACCTTGCCGGCTTCTGCGACTTCCCAGTCGTGATCGGCCAGCGAGATCAGTTTTCGATAGTTGGTGAAGGTATTTGCCGCGTGCGTGGTCTGGTCCATTTGAAGTGTCTGTCCTTGAGTGGTGAAGCCATCCGTGTGTGTTGCCAGACTTTACAGAGTGCGACGTTGACGCTGAATCGGCCGTTTCCGCTTCGGTCGAGTGTTACAAGATTTTTATGTGTAGGACGATGGCTGTGTGGGTGTGAGGCAAAACCCGGTTGTCCTGCCCATTCAGCCGCACAGAAGTCAGCGAGCCCTCCATGCTGCAAAAAGCCAGAGCCGCCGTCTCGACCTGCTCACCCTCCAGTTGTTCGTCGCCGTCCACGAAGAGGGCACGCTGACCGTATTTCATACCTGTAAACGATGTCTCCGGTTTAGAACGTAAAGGATGTCTCCGGTTTATACCGTGGGGATCAGGCGTTGAACGGGTTGAATGGGCGGATTGGCGAGGGAATAGCGCGCGGTTGATGATTGGGGCGTGCGCGCTGGGATAGACTGGTGTCCATTCGCTCATTGGTTCATCTGGACTTCCCATGACCCCATCGCTGCTAATGGCTGTTCTCGCCTCGGGTTTCATCTATGGCATCACGCCGGGGCCGGGTGTGTTGGCGGTGTTCGGCATTGGCGCGGCGCGTGGTCGACGGGCTGGAGCGGGGTTCTTGTGTGGGCACCTGCTCGGGGATGTGGTCTGGTGCAGCACCGCGTTGATCGCGATTGTCGGCGCGCGGGAAATCGGCAGCACGGCGTTCGATGTCTTGGGTGTGCTCAGTGGCCTCTATTTGTTCTGGCTCGGTTTGCGCGCTGTACGGGCGAAACGCAGCAGTGCCGAGGCGCCTCAAGGGCCGGCTCGCCAGCCGTTCTGGCACGGCATATTGTTCGGTCTGACCAATCCCAAGGCGTACCCGGTGGCGGTGGCGACGTTTACGGCGCTGTTGTCCAGCCGTGCGGAGCTGCTGCACTGGTCGATGTTGCCGTGGTTGATTGTCCTGAGTTTCGTCGGTGGTTTGATCGCTTACGCTATCCTCATCGGTATAGTTGGTGCACGGCAGGTTCGGACCTTGTATCAGCGTCATGAACTGGCGATCACCCGGTTGTGCGGGGTCATGTTTATCGGTTTTGCCATTAATGCCCTGGCGCACGCGTTGCCCGGGCTGGTCACGAACAAGGCTTGAATCCAGAGCAGGGCTCCATGGCAAACAGTAACTCCGCACCGCTGGCAAGCTACCTCGATCTGTTGCTCGACGCCGTTTGTGCGGTCGACAAGCAAGGTCGCTTCGCATTTGTCAGTGCGGCTTTCGAGCGCATTTTCGGTTACACCCCCGACGAGATGATCGGCCAGTCGATGATCGATCTGGTGCATCCTGCCGATCGCCAGCGCACGCTCGATGCCGCGCGGGAAATCATGGGCGGCGAGCCCAAACTCAACTTTGAAAACCGTTACCTGCGCAAGGACGGCCAAGTGGTGCATATCCTCTGGTCGGCGCGCTGGTCGGAAGTCGATCAATTACGTATCGCGGTGGCCCGGGACATCACCGAACGCAAGCAGGCCGAGTCCCGGCAAGCCGCGTTGTATGCGATCTCTGAGGCAGCTCACGCAGCAGAAGACTTGCTGACGCTGTTCAAACGCATTCACCTGATCATTGGTGAATGGCTGCCCGCGCTGAATTTCTCTGTGGCGCTGTATGACGAACACTACGGGCAATTGAATTTCCCTTATCACGTCGACGACGATGAACTGCAACCCGAGCAGCCTGGCATTATGACCGAACGCCTGTGTGCGGAAGTGATACGCAGCGGTCAGCCGATTTTACTGTCCCCGGAGCAGGACAATTCGTACGCGGGCTTCGAGATGTCGATCGAAGACCCGAATTCGCCCTGCTGGCTGGTTGTGCCACTGAACTCGAAAAACGGCACCATCGGCGCGCTCATCGTCAAAAGCGTACCGGGGGGCGAGCGCTACACCGAGCAGGACAAGGAACTGTTGCAATACGTCTGCGCGCAGGTCGCGACCGCCATCGAGCGCAAGCAATTGCATGCCCGGCTGCAGCAAATGGCGCAGTACGATCAGCTGACTCAACTGCCCAATCGCGGGCTGCTGCGTGATCGTCTCAAGGCTTCATTGGCGCAGGCTCGCGCAGAGGGCGGGCGCATGGCGTTGCTGTACGTCGACCTTGATCGCTTCAAGGACGTCAACGACACCCACGGCCATACGGTGGGCGACATGCTCTTGCAAGCGGTGGCCAATCGGCTCAAGGGTTGCGTACGCGAAACCGACACCGTGGCACGCATCGGCGGCGACGAGTTTGTGGTGTTGTTGCACAGCATCCACGCTTCGGAAGACGCCGACAGGGTGTCGGAAAAAATCCTTCAGGTCCTGGCGCAGCCGCTGCGTCTGGACGGGCATAACCTGAACATCCAGATCAGCATAGGCGTCGCTCATTTCCCCGAGCACGGCACCGAAGAACAGCAGCTGCTCAGGCATGCCGACGAGGCCATGTACACCGCCAAACGCCAGCATCATCTGCGCCTCGAAGTCTGAAGCGGTGCCGCCGTTCGTCGCGGCTTTTTCAGCTTTTCTAAACCTTTTTAGGCTCCTCGATTCTGATTTTATGCGGGCTGTTGCTCGCCTGGGTCCTAACCAAGAGGTAGAGAATCATGCCTAATTCAAGAAACTCGAACTCGGGAAACTTCGCCAACGATCGAACGAAGGCGTCTGAAGCCGGTCGTAAAGGTGGGAAAACTACCACCACGACTGTAGATAAAGACTCTTCGAAACCCGAAATGGGCCGCAAAGGTGGTCAGAAATCCAAGTAGTGATTGAACGTGGTTTTTGATTGAGAGGCGGGGGCGCAAGCTCCCGCTTGAATTTTTTTACAAGGAGGGCGCGACCATGAACAGGATGGCCACCCGAATACGTCATGCAGGTTTTGTCACGTTACTGAGCCTGTGTGCCAGCAGCGCTTTTGCCCAGTCCCCCGCAGAATTCATCGACGATGCGTCGGCCCAAGGCATGGCCGACATTGAAGCGAGTCGACTGGCGCACCAGAAAACCGAATCCAAAGAGGTCAAGGACTACACGATCGTTGTCATCAACGACCGCACCACTGCGAACCAGCATCTGGCGAAAATCGCCAAACAACTGGATTTGCCAGTGGCCCCGCGCGAAGAAGTGGTCGACAAGGCCAAAGCGTTGATGCCGCAAGTGTTGGACGGTGCAACCTTTGATCAGGCCTACGCCGCCAGTCAGGTGAAAACCACCCAGGCAGCCATCGAACAACTTCAGCAAGAAGCGCAGACCACCGACGTGCCGGAAATCAAAGCCTTCGCTGAAGAGACCCTGCCCAAACTGCAAAATCATCTGCAAATGGCCAGGGCGTTGCAGGCCGGTCGCTAGTGGCATTTACTACAAACGGCGCGTGACTTACATCACGCGCCGTTTTTTTGGCTCAGCACTCATTCAAATTTTGTTTGTG
Organism: Pseudomonas sp. BE134; assembly: GCF_031456105.1. Classification (NCBI taxonomy): domain Bacteria; kingdom Pseudomonadati; phylum Pseudomonadota; class Gammaproteobacteria; order Pseudomonadales; family Pseudomonadaceae; genus Pseudomonas; species Pseudomonas sp. BE134. The sequence goes on from NZ_JAVDUA010000007.1 coordinate 41,752, forward strand.
TCGGCTCGACGACGCCAGCCCCGCCAGGTCATGTACCTCGTTTTCACCCATGGCGCGATAGTATTTGCGCAGCGCCTCCAATTGCTTGAGGTCCAGTATCTCCAGCCCCAGCATCGCGTTCTTTGCCTCCTTGTTCACCCGCAGCAACTCGTCGATTTTCAAATGCAGAATGTCGGTATCGCGGTTCTGCGTGTTCTGGATCAGGAACACCATCAGAAAGGTGATGATCGTGGTGGACGTGTTTATGACCAATTGCCAGGTGTCGTTGAAACCGAAAATCGGCCCGCTCAAGCCCCACAGGGCAATCAGAAGTAGCGCCGCCATAAACGTCTTGGGACTGCCGGCCCACAGGGCGAGTTTCTGCGAGATTTTTGCGAATTTCATTGCCGTGTTCCTTATAGGGATGCGCCTGAATTTCAGACAGCGACGGCCTGTTGAAAATTCTACTGACATTTCCGGATTCGCTTGCGACTCGAGTTTTGTAGCAGCTGGCGAAGCCTGCGTCCGGCTGCGTAGCAGTCGTGAAATCATGCGGCTCGGTGTTTCAGTGAGACCGATAGCTTAGGGTTTACGACTGCTGCGCAGCCGGACGCAGGCTTCGCCAGCTGCTACAAATTGCGTCTAGTCAATTAGCTTCACTTCAAGGGTCCAACTGAAGTAACCCAACGCCTCGCAGCTTTTGTTGATCAGCATGAAATTCAGCTCGCACGCCGCTACCCCGGAGGACAGTCGCTTGCATTCCCAATAATGATCGGCAATCACATGGTTACCCGGCTCGGTTGGATTTGCAGGGTCTGGCGCAGCTATCGTCAGGTTGCCATGGACCACCAACTTGGGCGCTGACAGTACGCCGGCATCGCCCACGGACATCTCGTAAAACACCACACTGTGTTCTGCGAGCAAACTGACGGTTCTTCCACGGATATGGAACGTTGTCCCGTTATCCTCGCTCAACGTCATATTGCTGTCATTATTGGCATTTTTTTGGCCGCTGATGGCAAAGATAAAGCCATCCTCGATCACCGTCGGAAGTTGCGGTTTGAGGCTGGGTTGCGGATAGCGCGAAAGCAATGATTCGGCATCGACGATCAGCAATACATTGCTCGTGGTCGCGACGCTGGATGAAGGGGATTTGATCGGTTTGGAAGTCATCATGGATTCCTTTCATGATGTTGGCACATGACGGCAGCCGCTTCTGTTCATGCAAGACATCCCGTTCCTGTCGAGGCGGCAACGCATTCGGCAAGCCCCTTGTTGCCAAGGGGCCAGACGCTCGTCAGTTTCTGATGGTGATGAACGGGTCCCACGAACAGCAGCCGACGATCTTGCACTCGCGGTCCACGATCAGGAAGTGGAAGTGGTAGGTCACACTGCCGCACGAAAGAGTCTCCGAAGACCAGTAATGGTTATCGACTTTTTGACAGCTCGGCACCGAAGGATTGCTGGGGTTGGGGACGGCAACGCAAGCTGTTGCCTTGCGCGGTGTGGGGGTGGAGATCAACTCGTTGCCGACATTGCCAGTGAACTTGTAGAAAATAACGGCGGTTTCAAAACTAAGTGACAGGCTGGTTTCCCGCCAGCGAATCAAATCGCCCACTTGAGCTTTCAAGTTCAATTCGCCACCGGCCTGGCCACTGACCACGTTGTTCTGGTTGGTGACCATATACATGTAATTGACGTCGATCATTGTCGGCGCAGCGGGGTTTTTGCTGATATTGGGGTACTTTTTCAGAATGGTTTCGGTGTCGATTGAAACCAGTACATCCGTAACTCGTGACATAGTGAATCTCCTTTTTCATAGTGAACGCCTGGCATCTTTCCAGGCACAACAACGATTGCTTGCCTTGCGGTCGTTGCGCAAACACTACGGACGGAATCCACCTATCACAAAGATGAGCTGGCCTTGCTCCTTGCATGCATACAGCAGGTTCGGGTTCCTTCCGACGGGCCGCGATTGGACTATAGATGCGAAATCTTGACTGTCAAAACTGCTTTGTGGCTGGATCGACGAGCGGTCGACGTTTTGTGTTCTTCAATGGTCGGGATAGAGCCGCGCACGCTGGTGGAGGTATCGTATCGAACCGGTTGTCTGCCTCTGGCCCACAACAACGCACCGACAGGAGAACGCAATGAGTTGGTCCGCCAAACAATACGTCGCTTTTGAAGATGAACGCACCCGTCCGGCGCGGGATCTGCTCGCCGCCATCCCGCCCGTGGACGCGCATTCGGCCATCGACATCGGTTGTGGCCCCGGTAACTCGACCGAGTTACTGGTCGAGCGCTTCACCAGCGCTACGGTACGTGGCGTCGACAGTTCGACCGACATGATCGAGGCCGCTCGCAAGCGCTTGCCAACCGTGCAGTTCGACACCGTTGATATCGGCACCTGGAACGACAGCGGCCCATTCGACGTGATATTCGCCAACGCAGTGTTGCAGTGGTTGCCCGATCACGCGACGTTACTGCCTTCACTGGCCGGCAGACTGACCAAGGGTGGAAGCCTGGCCATTCAAATGCCCGACAACCTCAACGAACCGTCCCACCGCCTGATGCGAGAAGTGGCCGCCGAGGGGCCGTGGGCCAGCAAACTGGCGGACGCCGCCGGGCAACGCACAGAGATGGCGAGAGTCAGCGATTACTACTCGATGCTGCGACCTCACTGTGCGCGAGTAGATGTATGGCGCACCACTTACCATCACCCGTTGGCGGGCGGTGCATCGGGCGTGGTCGAGTGGTTCAAGGGCAGCGGATTGCGGCCGTTTCTTGCACCGCTGGATGAGATGGAAAAGACGCAATACCTCAAGCAGTACCAAGCTGCGATTGAGCAGGCTTATCCGGCGTTGAGTGATGGTTCGGTGCTGTTACCGTTTCCGCGGTTGTTTATTGTCGCGACTCGGTAAGGCGCAATGGTCGGCCATGAAATGCAAAGGGCGCCCCGAAAGGCGCCCGCTATCACGTCAGGATGGTTCCGCATCCATGCGTCGAGCGATGACATCCAGCACATCGCAACCGTCGCGCAAGGGCACGCAGCAGAGCAATGCGAAGTCGCTGAGGATGACCGAGTCAGTCGTGATGTCACCTCGCATTGCGAGGTTTTCGAGGATCTGCGTCACGGCCCGAATTCTGTAACTGGCGGTGCTGAGCAGGGAGTGCAGCGGTTGGGTGGTGTTGACGAACAGGGAAGGGAGATCGTCGGCGTTGCTGGTTAAAGCCATATATTCTTTCATGCGTGAGTACCGTTAGTAGGTGGAAGACCTACCACTCAATCGTCGCCAAACAATAGGGTGGTAGCTGTACGCAGGTTGGCGAACCGGACAACGGTAAAACCGGCAGACCCGAAGGTCTCCCACGCACAGCCACCAAAAAAAGCGCAGCAAAGTGCAGTCAGAAAATGCTCCGGAAAAACTCGGAGGTTTCTGAATCGTTGTCATCGAGTCGCCAAACCCGATACGCCATTTGGGCGCGGATCGGACTATAGGCCTCGTGACAAAGACACAGCAATGCGCAAGTGTACGGACAATTCCCAGTGTCGTGTAGGACGTTGCCTTTTCGAAAGTTGGTCACTTTTGTGCCACCAGTGAATGGGTGATCGGCACCTGATTAGGCAGGCGTTGATTGGCAATTCACAAATCCCACCCACAAAAAAACGGTCGCCAAGTACGAATGCCGATTTTTTAAGGTGCAAAACCTGTGGGAGCGAGCCTGCTCGCGATGGCGGATTGTCAGGCAACGCAAGTGTTGGCTGTGCCAACGTCATCGCGAGCAGGCTCGCTCCCACAAGGATTGCGGTAACTGATTGGCATTAGTCACTGATGAAAGGTTCCAGATCGCGAGGGGTCAGGCCTTGCTGATCCATGCGGAATTTGATGGCCTCAATCGGATCGGAGGGCGGCATTGGGTAATGCTCGTCTTCGTATTTCTCGATGAGCAGCGCCAGAATTTCCAGCTCATCGCCTTCAGGTGAACCAATGTCTGCCCCCCACAGTTGCTCCACTCGAGCAAATGCAGCGGCCAAGTCTTCCTGGCTGCGAATGGGTTTAATGTTCATTACACGGTCTCCGCGTTGATCTGATCACATTGGGCGTGGGTGCCAACGAATCTAATGAAGCCGAGCTGTCGTTGACAAAAAACCGGCCACTCGGGCCGGTTGATAGATCACTGAAATAAGGTCATCAGCTTTGCTGCAATACCTTAAGTGCTGCCGAGGCAAGAAAACCTGAACGGCTTTTCTCTTCGGGATGATGCAGTACGTACTCATCGATGCGGTTGAGCAGGTAGCCGGGCAGTGTGATATTGAGTTTCTGGGCTTTGCCCAGATACTTGGTTACATCAATATCCACCAGAGCCCAGGTGCAGCCTGCGTACTGCGGATTGGCCGCATGAAGAGTGACTTTGTTCGCGGGCGGAATCGGCGAACCGTCTTCGGCCAGAATTTCGAAATGGCCCTCAATGGCTTCGCGAGCCATCGCCATCGCATCGTCCAAATCTTCACCGGCAGAGAAGCAGCCAGGAATATCCGGTACATCCACGCCCCAAGCGTGGTCGTTATCGCCTATTGAAATCGCAATCGGATAAAGCATGTTCATTGTCCTCCTGGGACGCCGCGCGTGGAGATCGTCAGAGCAGCGCCTGTTGCAAAATACTGATCGCCGTTTTTTTGAGCAGATCCTTTTTCGGATGAGGAACTGTCACCAGCCCTGGTTTGGTCGGATGCTTGAAGTGATGATGACTCCCCCTGATTCGAACCAGGTACCAGCCATCCGCAACGAGTTGGCTTATCAAAAATCGACTATTCACATCACCTCCCTGTGGTGTGCTTAGGTGGTTACTATACCTACTGAATTTTTACGATCAACACTATAACCACTGAGCCTTCTCTGGCGGCGCTGATCAGGTGCGAAGAAATCAGTCTAGGAGGGCGGGAAGAGAGGGGTTGTTGATAACCTCAAATGAGGCGTTTTCTGTATTGCAGGGTTTTGCATCCCTACCGAAACGCCACGTTGTTCAATTTTCAGGCATAAAAAAACCGGCCACTCAGGACCGGTTTTTTTTATCTGTATGTCCCCCGTCAAAACCATCTCAACGTGAGACCAAAATTCGATTGGAGCGGGTGAAGGGAATCGAACCCTCGTTATCAGCTTGGGAAGCTGGAGTAATGCCATTATACGACACCCGCTCAGAGCGGCTGACTTTGTACCAGATGTGCGCGCGGAAATGAAGTTTTTCTTTGCACGAGACGACTTTAGCGCAGGTGAAACAGGCCAAGACCGCGAGGCGGTCTTTCGCGGGCAAGCCACGCGCCTACAGGAATGCATTCAACACTGTAGGACGGGGCTTGCTCGCGAGGACGCTGTTTCAGATTGCCAGTGCATGGTGATCCTTGACGTAGTGGTAACGCGTTCGGCTCTCATGCTGTGATGGTGTCAGGAACCCCAGCAGTGCATTGCGGCTGTCTCGGCAGGCGGCTTTGTGTTCCATGTCGAGAAAGTGGCCGGTGGCTTCCAGTGTCGTGAAGGTGGCGTTCTGAACGTGGTTGGCGAACAATCGCGCGCCATCGGCGGCGGTGTATTCGTCCCATTCGCCATTCATGAACAGCACCGGTACGTTGATTTTCTCCGAGGCTTTGAGGAAGCACTGGCGATCACTGTGCAGCAGGTCGCTGATGTGGAAGTGCATCTGCCCGTATTCATGATCGGCCAGGCTGCTGACGTGCCGGTAGTTGAAGCGCTTGAACAGGGTCGGCAAGTGTTTGCCGATGGTGCTGTTCACCAGGTTGCCGACCCGGTCGCCATCCCGGCTGCCGAGGTAATCGACGCCGCGCTCGAGGTAATCGAGCATGTGTGCGTTGATCTCCGGGGAGAACGAACTGATCACGGCTTTTTCGATCCGTCGTGGCTGATGGGCGAGGGCGACCAGGGTCGCGGCGCCGCCCCAGGAAAACGACAGCACGTGTTCGGCGCCGAAGTGGTCGATCAGCTCCAGGAGGATCTGCCCTTCGACTTCCTTGGTCAGCAATTTCTCATGCAGGTTGTGGGCTTTGGACCTGCCCGCGTAGGGCTGGTCGTAGCAGACCACGTTGAACTGCGGATGGAGGTTTTTCACGGTTTGTGCAAACGACGCAGTCGTGGCCATCGAGCCGTTGACCAAGATAATGGTCTTCTCTGCGGCGTCTGCGCGATAGAACTCCGTGTAGACCCGATACTGACCCTGTATATCCAGCACAGCGATTTCTGGCCTCATGTCATATGACTCCTGGCAAGCGGGTATGCGCGCAACTGAGATTGCACGAGCTTTGTGACAGGTAGGCATACGCCTGAAATTTTGGAGCCCATGTCGATCCGGTAGCAGGTCGACGGGTATTATTATTGGCGGGCAGTCTGTCGGTTTGAAGCGGAACCTGAGGGTTCTCTAACCGGCAAAAAGTTTCTTAGAGGTATGTGGTGACTCATCAGTCACATTTCGGCTGACGACCTGATTCAAGCAGGGTAGACGCCTTCGTGCAAGACCCATTGGTAAATTGTTCGACAACTTCTGCTGAGCGGTCGCCTGCTTAGATCAAATGAATCTCTTCGGTGCGCAATGCACGGTACTCGCCCGGTTTTAGCGCGTTATCGAGCACCAGCGGGCCCATGCGCTCGCGGTGCAGGCGCAGGACCTTGTTGTCGAAGTGGCCAAACATGCGCTTGACCTGGTGATACCTGCCTTCGACGATGCTCAGACGCGCCGACTTCGGCCCCAGCAGCACGAGCTCGGCGGGCTGAGTGGTGAGGTCTTCGAAAGCGAAATACAGTCCTTCGGTGAATTTCAGCGCGTACTCCGGCCCGATGTCTTGTTCGGTCTCGACGTAGTAGACCTTGGGCAGTTTGGTTTGCGGTTGGGTCAGGCGTCGCGACCAGCTGCCGTCGTTGGTGATCAGCATCAGTCCGGTCGTGTTGAAGTCGAGGCGACCGGCGATGTGCAACTCGTCCTTGTCCGGCTCATGGATCAGGTCGAGAACCGTCGGGTGCTCCGGGTCGCGGGTGGCGCTGACGCAGCCGGGTGGCTTGTGCAGCATGAAGTAGCGTGCGGGCTTGCCGACTTGCAGGACCTCGTCGTTGACTTCGACGCGGCTGAACTCGAGCACTTCGGCGTGCGGGTCGCTGACGATTTTTCCGTCGATCCGCACGCGCTTTTCGACCAGCAACAGGCGTACCTGCTTACGGTTGAAGCGCGGCAGGTTGCTGAGGAAACGGTCAACGCGCATGGCAAGGGATCGGAGGGAAAAGGGCCGCGTATCTTACGTGATCGGCCGGGCGCGTGCTTACAGCTGCGCTTCGACCTGCGCACAGCGTGGGCACAGGCAGGATTTGTCACGCAGTTCGGGCGGCAGCGCTGCGATCACGGCCGGGTCGATGCTGACGCTGTAGCACCAGCAGGCGCGATCAGCGGTTTGCGGGACGGCCAGGGTGCAGTCATTGGACGCGCCGCAGGCTGGGCAGAGTTCAGGCCGGTTCATAAAAGGTTACTCATGATGCGAGTGAGACGATGCCAAGCATTCTAATGGGACTGTCGGGAAATAACTGCTGCAATTGCGCTGAACCTTGTGGGAGCGAGCCTGCTCGCGATGGCGGAGTATCAGTCGACATCATAGGTGAATGTGCTGACGCCATCGCGAGCAGGCTCACTCCCACAGGGGGTGGTGTTCAGGCCAGGGATTGCAGGTATGCACGCCATCCACCGAGATGGCTGATATCCACAGCCCCCTCCAACCCATACGCCTCGCAGATGAACCCGCTCTCCCAGCGTCCATCCGCCAGTTGCACCTTGCCCAACCCGAGAGGCGCCGGAATTCCGGTCAGGAACGAGCCCAATTCACTGCTCGGCACTTCCCAAACTTCCACCGCAATCGCCACACCGCCATCCTTGACCCGAACCATCCCCGGACGAAACGGTGGGCCACCGGCCAAGGCGTACAGTTGATAGTCCGGCGAACTGAATGTCGACTCGACCAACTGAGCCCCACGCCGCTTCAATTGCCAGTTCAGCGCCAATCCATCCAGATGCGCGCCACACACCACCAACCGTGCCCGATCGTTGCGCGCATCTGCCGTTGGTGCCGGTGTAGTCAAACCTTGCTGGCGCTGGAAAGCATCCGCCACGCTCAACAAATACTGATCGGTAAACGCCCGGCCAAACAGCGTCACGCCCCATGGCAGACCATTGCCCATGAAAGCGCTGGGCACGGCGACGGCGGCGTAATCGAGCAGGTTCATGAAGTTGGTGTAGTAACCCAGTTCCGAATTGCGCAGCACCGGTTCGGCGTCCAGCTGCGCCAATGTCACCGGGCGGCCGATGGTCGGCGTGACCACGTAATCGAGCCCTTCCAGCGCCTTGTCGCACAGCGCCTTCAGGGCTTGCAGGCGGTACTGGGCGCGGAAGGTTTGCACGCCAGTCACCGCCGGCGCTTTGGCCAGCACCGCTTGAATCACCGGCAGCACCGCTTCAGGTTTTTGCTCCATCAATTCCCCGGCCACGCTATAGCGCTCGGCCACCCAAGGCCCTTCGTAGAGCAAACGGGCCGCTTCGAGAAACGGCGACATGTCCAGTTCGACGGCTTCACCGCCCAACGCCTTGAGCTGGTCGATGGCATCCCCGAACAGTAGCGGGCCTTCGGGGCAACCGAAGAACTCCAGGTCCTGCGCGCGCGGCACGCCGAAGCGCAAAGGGCGCGGCGTGCCGAATGCCGAGCCGTCGTTCCACTGCGGGTTGCTGCGGCTGTATTCGTCGCGCGGGTCGAGGTGTGCAGTGAGCGCCAGCAATTGGCTGGCCTCGCGAGCCGTCGCCGTGAAGGTCGTCACACAATCGAGCGTGCGACAGGCCGGCACCACACCCGCTGTGGAGATCAAACCTTTGGTGGCTTTGAGTCCCACCAGATTGTTCAAACCTGCGGGCACACGCCCCGATCCTGCCGTGTCCGTGCCCAGCGAAAAACTCGCCACACCCAATGCGACCGCCAGCGAAGATCCGGCGCTGGAACCGCCCGACGGATACTCCGGCAACACGCTGTTCGGGCACGCGCCATACGGCGAGCGGCTGCCGTTGAGGCCGGTGGCGAATTGATCGAGGTTGGTCTTGCCCAACGGAATCGCCCCCAGCGCCAGCAATTGCTCGACGATAGTCGCCGAACGCTCTGGCACATAGGCAAAGTCCGGGCACGCCGCTGTGGTCGGTATGCCCGCCAGGTCGATGTTGTCCTTGATCGCAAACGGCACGCCGTACAGCGGCAGGCTGTCGATGTCGCGGTCGTCGAGGGCGGCGAGGTACGGTTCCAGTTCTTCGGCACTGAGCAAGTGGATGAACAGGTGATAGTCCGGGTTCAGCGCGGCGGCTTTGTCGCGCAGGCTCGACAGCAGTTTTCGAGGTGTGATGCTGCCGTCGCGGTAAGCGCTGCGCAGGGCGTCGAGTTGCAGATTGAGGGTCATGGGGTTAATCCTTTTCGAAATGGGTTCAGTCGACTTCCAGCACCACAACGCGTTGTCCGGCGCGCACCGCCGAACCCGGTTGCACACGAATCTCGCGCACCACGCCGGCCACGGGTGCCAGCAGCGGAATTTCCATCTTCATCGACTCCAGAATCACCAGCACATCACCGGTGGCCACGCGGCTGCCGGTTTTCACCTGGACCTGCCAGAGGTTGCCGGCGATGTGGCTGTCGACGCTCATTTCACCACTGGCCAGCGCTGCATCTTCGGTCGCTTGCGGGGCCGGTTCTTCACTGTCGAAATGCGCCTGGCCGCTGGCGATCCAGCGCTCGCGCTCGGCGTTGAACGCGCCTTGTTGCTGATCGCGAAACGCGGCGATGGCCTTGGCTTCTTGCGCCAGGAACGTCTGGTAATCCGCGAGGTTCAACTGGCTGTGTTCAATGTTCAGCTCGAAACGCCCGAGCGGAAAGTCCTTGCGGATGCGCAGCAGTTCATCGGCGCTCACCGGGTAGAAGCGGATCTGGTCGAAGAAGCGCAGCAGCCACGGTTTGCCATCGAACGCGGCAACTTCGCGGTAGCGGTTCCACATCTGCAAGGTGCGCCCGACAAACTGATAACCGCCGGGACCTTCCATGCCGTACACGCACATGTAGGCGCCACCGATGCCCACCGAGTTTTCGGCGGTCCAGGTACGAGCCGGGTTGTACTTGGTGGTCACCAGGCGATGACGCGGGTCGAGCGGGGTGGCGACCGGTGCCCCGAGGTAAACGTCGCCCAGGCCCATGACCAGGTAACTGGCGTCGAACACCGTGCGCTGCACTTCGTCGAGGTTGGGCAGGTCGTTGATGCGGCGGATGAACTCCAGATTGCTGGGGCACCACGGTGCATCCTTGCGCACGGTGGTCATGTATTTTTCGATGGCGAGCTGGCAGGCCGGGTCATCCCAGGACAGCGGCAAATGCACGATGCGCGAGGGCACTTGCAGGTCTTTGGCAGCGCACACCGCGTCCCATTCACCGGCGATGATGCCGAGCAGGTCGGCCAGCGGCAGTTGCTCGGGTTGGTAGTGCACTTGCAGCGAGCGGATGCCGGGGGTGAGGTCGATCACGCCGTGCAAGTGTTTGCTTTCCAGCGCTTGCATGAGGGCGTGGGCGCGGAAGCGCAGGACCAGGTCGAGTTCCGGCGCGCCGATTTCCAGCAGCAGATGTGTATCACCGGACAGCCTCGCGACCAGCCGCGTATCCCCCTGACCCAAATCCAATACAACAGGCGACACAACCCCCTGTAGGAGCGGGCTTGCCCGCGATGAAGTTGATGCGGTGTCTGGTCGGTCCCCATCGCTGCGATGCGGCGACCCGACAAGCCAGCTCCCACAGGGGGTGTTCCATTTCAAGGCGAGGGTGCGGGCGGTCTGGATATCGACGGGGATGAACTGCACTTTGTCCCCAGCCTTGAGTTGTCCCAGCTGCCAAAGGTCCGCTTCAATCACCGTCACCGGGCACACAAACCCGCCCAGACTCGGGCCGTCCGGGCCAAGGATCACCGGCATGTCCCCGGTAAAATCCACTGCACCAATGGCGTACGGATTGTCATGAATGTTCGACGGATGCAGTCCCGCTTCACCGCCGTCGGCACGCACCCATTCCGGTTTCGGCCCGATCAGTCGCACGCCGGTTCGACTGGAGTTGAAATGCACTTCCCATTGGGTCGCGAAGAACGTGCCGATGTAGTTTTCGGTGAAGTATTCCGGTGCGCCATGGGGGCCGTAAATCACGCGGATTTGCCGCACAGCAGGCAACTCGGTGACTTGGACTTCAGTCAGTTCGGCACCGACGCTGCGGTCGATCAAAGCAGGAACATGCAACACATCACCCGCGCGCAGGGCACGACCGCCATGCCCGCCAAACTGACCGAGGGTGAAGGTGCTTTTGCTTCCCAGATAATCCGGAACCTGCAAACCACCGCGCACGCACAGATAGCTGCGCGCGCCTGCACCGGCAATCGTCCCAAGGCTCAACGTGGCTCCCGCCGGCACCAACAGCGCCGTGTTCATCGCGACGCTTTCACCGTTCAGCGTCAGTGGAATTGCCGCGCCGGTGACCGCCACTACCGCATCACAATTGAAGCGCAGCAATGGCCCGCTCATGGTGATTTCCAGCGCGGCGGCACCTTCTTCGTTGCCGAGCAAAAGATTGCCCAGACGCAACGCGCGACTGTCCATCGGCCCCGACGGCGGCACGCCTACGGCCCAATAACCGAGACGCCCCGGATAGTCCTGAACGCTGGTCTGCGTCCCGGCGCCGAGCACTTCGAAAGTGTTGGCCTGATAGACCAGACCTTCAAGGCAACGGGTCCACGGCTGGCCGCTGGCGAATGGCGCATCGAGCAGAATTTGCCGCAAGTAATCGCGGTTGGTTTCCACGCCATAGAGCTGACTGTCGGCCAATGCCTGATGCAGATCGGCGCGTGCTTCTTCACGGGTCGGTGCCCAACTGATGACCTTGGCGATCATCGGGTCGAAGTACGGCGGGATCTCGCAACCGGCCTCGACCCAGGTGTCGATGCGCAGTTGGATGCCGTTGGCGGCAGGGAAATTTACGGCGGTGAGCAAGCCAGGGCTTGGCTGGAAATCGCGCCCCGGATCTTCGGCATACAGGCGTGCCTGAATCGCGTGCCCTTCGGCTTTCAACCCCTGGCTCAACTCACGCAGTGGCGGCAAGTCACCGGCCGCCAGTTCCACCATCCAGCGCACCAGATCGAGGTCCCACACTTGTTCGGTAACGCCGTGTTCCACCTGCAAGCGGGTGTTCACTTCAAGGAAGTAGAAGCGTTGATCTTCACTGTCGAAGACAAATTCCACGGTGCCGGCACTGCGGTAATTCACCGCTTTGGCCAGTTTGATCGCCGCCGCACACAGCGCTTCAGCCATGCCGTCGGGCAGATTCGGTGCCGGGGTTTCTTCGAGGACTTTCTGGTTGCGCCGTTGTACCGAGCAGTCGCGCACGCCGAGGGCAATCACCTCGCCGCGACCATCGCCGAACACCTGAACTTCCAGGTGCCGCGCGCGCTGGATGTACTTCTCGATGAACACGCCCGCATCGCTGAAGTTGTTCTGGCCGAGGCGTTTGACTGCTTCAAAGGACTCACTCAACTCCGCTGCGCTGCGGCATACGCGCATACCGATGCCGCCACCACCTGCGGTGCTTTTGAGCATCACCGGGTAGCCGACCTGTTCGCCGGCGATCAGGGCGGCGTCGAGGCTGTCGAGCAGCTCGGTGCCTTCGAGCATCGGTACGCCGTGTTGCTTGGCCAAGGCGCGGGCGGTGTGTTTCAGGCCAAATACGCGCAGCTGCTCGGGGGTCGGGCCGATGAAAGCAATGTTGGCGGCTTCGCAGGCTTCGGCGAATGCGGCGTTTTCCGAGAGGAAACCGTAGCCGGGATGAATCGCTGTGGCGCCAGTGGCTTTGGCGATGGCGAGGATCTTGTCGACCGCCAGATAGGTGCCGGCGGCTGCGCCTTCACCGAGGCTGTGGGCTTCATCGGCTTGCAGGATGTGCAGGCTGGCGGCATCGGCTTCGGAGTACACGGCGACGCCTTTGACCTGCAAGTCGCGCAGGGCGCGCAGGATGCGGCAGGCAATGGCGCCACGGTTGGCAATCAGGACTTTTTCGAACATGGCATAACCCCCGGAGGCGATAGCGCATCAGCCTCGACTTGGGATGCGGGCCGTCCCGCAGTTTTTCGAGATGCACCCGGGTCGTCCCGGGTGAAAAAAACACTTCACTTCAAAACACCACCGTCCCCTTGTGGGAGCGAGCCTGCTCGCGAAAGCGGTGTGTCAGGCGACATCAATGGTGAATGTGCTGACGCCTTCGCGAGCAGGCTCGCTCCCACAGGGAATTGGGGGTGGTTTTACTTTTTCAGGCACTGCCCGGAGCGGGCCTGACACAGGGCGAACAACCATTTACGCAACCGCGCGATTTTCAGTTCCATACCAATAACTCCGCCGGTGTCGGGTTGTAGGCGTTACAAGGGTTGTTCAATTGCGGGCAATTGGAGATCAGCACAATCACGTCCATCTCGGCCCGCAGGTCGACGTATTTGCCCTGTGCCGAAATGCCGTCTTCAAAGGTCAGCCCGCCGTCCGCCGTGACCGGCACGTTCATGAAGAAGTTGATGTTCGGCCCGATATCGCCTTTGCCCAGTCGCCCGTCGTGAACGCAGGCACGCAAGTAGTTGTCGCGGCAGCTGTGCATGTAGCGTTTTTCCAGGGCGTAGCGCACGGTGTTGCTCTCTTGCGCGCAGGCGCCGCCGAGGGTGTCGTGGCGCCCGCAAGTGTCGGCGACGATGGTCAGCATCGGTTTGCCGAGGTTGGAATACAGCACGCTGCCGGTGCTCAGGTAGACGCTGTTTTGCCGGCGCAAGGTGCGCTGCACGTCGTAGCGTTCCTTTGGATTGGCGACACTGTAGAAAAGGGTGTCGACGGCTTGATTGCCTTCCAGGTCGAGAATACGCAAGGTCTGACCGGCCTTGACCTCCATCAGCCAGGGTTCGCCGGCGGGGATGGTGGCGCGGTAGATCGCGGTGTCCGGCTGTTGATGAGCGGTGGCGATAGCGAGTGACATGGCAGCGATCCTCAGGCGAACAGACGGTCGGTGTTGATGAAGCCGCGCTCGTTTTCCGGGCGCGAAGTGCGGCAGTGTTCGGCGACGCTGGCGTCGGCGTTCATCCAGCTGAGCTTCAGAGGCTTGGGTGCGTATTCGGGCGATGGGTCCATCGGGTGTTGAAGCGCTGTGAGCACCACCAGCGTGTCCATCGGCGCGTACAACTCGATGTAATCGGCAGCCCTGGAATTGCCTTCGACGAAGTGGAAGCGTCCTGCTTCATCGACGTCCACCCGGCTGAACAGGTTGAGGGTCATCAGCAAGTCCGACAGGCCCAACCCCCACTTGCCCAGTTCCACCAACAGGTTGTCGGTACCGTTGCGGAAGAAGCCGTTGCGCAGTTCCTGATAGCGCCCCGCGCCGTATTTTTCCGCGACCTCTTCAGCACACAAAACACCGCCGAGGCTGTCGCTCCAGCCGCAGGTGTCGGCAGTGATCGCAGCCAGTACGCGACCCATGTCCGAGTACAGGCAATGGCCGCTGGTGAGTTTGGCGGTGTGTTGGCATTTAAGGCTGTCAGGCAGGTTCAGGCGTTCGGTTTTTTCATTGGCGTTGAGCAACGTCAGGCTGACGTTGGCACCGCCGCGCAGGTCGGTCAGGCGCAGCAATTGGCCGCGTTTCAACACGAACGAACGATGGCCGCCACCGGGTAGCAATTCTTCGGCGAAGGGCGTGAATAGCTGGGTCGAATCAGTCATTTCCATATTCCTCTAAGCGATACGAAGCGTGCCTGCCAGTGGCACCGGCAGGGCGTCGACGGCGGCACGGGTGGTGCGGCGGTCGCTGTTCAAAGGGATGTCGTAGGTGATGCGTGCGCCATAGGCGCCGGGGGCGTGCGGGTCGACGCGGACCTTGTCGAACACCAGCAGGCGCGTGCCGAGGCTGAAACCTTCGGACAGGTCGTGGGTGACCATGAATACCGTCAGTTGCGTCTCGCGCCACAGCTCCAGCAGCAAGGCGTGCATGTCTTTGCGGATACCCGGATCGAGCGCGCCGAATGGTTCGTCGAGCAGCAACACCCGGGGTTTCATGATCAGTGCCTGAGCGATGGCCAGCCGTTGCTGCATGCCGCCGGAAAGTTGCGCCGGGTACTTGTCCAGCGAGTGGCCCAGGCCAACTTTGTGCAGCAACACCGAGGCCTGTTCCCGCGCATCACGCTTGGCGCTGCCGAACAGACGTCCGAGCAGTGGCGAGCGCGGCAGTTCGAGACCGAGGGCGACGTTGTCCAGCACCGTTAAATGCGGGAACACCGAGTAGCGCTGAAACACCACG
Source organism: Pseudomonas sp. BE134 (assembly GCF_031456105.1). Classification (NCBI taxonomy): domain Bacteria; kingdom Pseudomonadati; phylum Pseudomonadota; class Gammaproteobacteria; order Pseudomonadales; family Pseudomonadaceae; genus Pseudomonas; species Pseudomonas sp. BE134. Next base: position 57,149 of record NZ_JAVDUA010000007.1, read on the forward strand.
CCACGGCTGGAATCCGGTTCGCTGGCCAGCGCCTGGCCATCGAGCAGAATCTCGCCGCGACTGGCGCGTTCCTGACCGAGCAACAAGCGCAGGAAGGTTGACTTTCCGCAGCCTGAGGCGCCGACGAGGGTGCAGAACTCACCCTCGTTGATGTTGAGGTTCAGCCCTTCGAGCACCACCTGATCGCCATATTGCTGCCACACGTTCTTTACGTTGATGAAGCTCATGCGCGTGCTCCTTCATACCAAGGGAAAGCACGTTGGGTCAGGCGCTTGAGGCCCCAGTCCATCAGCCAGGCGAGGAGGGTGATCCACACCACGTACGGCAGGATCACGTCCATCGCCAGGTAACGGCGCACCAGGAAGATCCGGTAGCCGAGGCCGTCGGTCGAGGCGATGGCTTCAGCGGCGATCAGGAACAACCACGCCGAACCGAGCATCAGCCGCAGCGAAATCAGCAAACGCGGCAGCAGTTGCGGCAGTACCACGCGCAGCATCAGGGTCCAGGTCGAGGCGCCTAGGGTCTGGGCCTTGATCAACAACTCGACCGGAATTTCCCGGGCGCGTTGTTCCAGATCACGGGCCAGGGCGGGGGTGATGCCGATCACGATCAGCATCACTTTCGACAATTCCCCCAGGCCGAACACGATGAACAGAATCGGCAGGATTGCCAGCGGCGGCACCATCGACAACACCGTCAGCAGCGGGGAAAGCGGCGCACCAAACAGCGGCAGGGTACCCGCCGCCATGCCCAGGCACAGCCCGGCCAGTGCGCTGATACTGAGGCCGATGGCCAGACGGCGCAGGCTCGACGCACTGTCCTGCCAGAGCAGGTATTCACCGGTGCGGGTGTCGGCCACGAACGCCAGGCGTTTCACCGCGTCGGTCATCTGCACGGCGCTCGGCAGCAGCTTGTCGTTGGGGTTGTCCGCCAGTCGCTCGGCCGAGCCCATGAAGTAGGCGAACAGCACCAGGGCGAACGGCAGGATCACCAACAACAGGCGACTGGGGCGATCCGGGTGGCGATTGATCAGGCGCATGGCCGGCTCCTCCTGGTTACAGCTTGGCGTCGGCAGCCATCTGCACGAAGGTCGGGTCGAAGCGCAGCTTGAGGTTGGACGTGTCGCCGCTGGTCACGCCATTGGCGAACGCCATGCCGACGGCACTGGTGTCTTTGGCGCCTTCACCGAGCAAGCCGTGCTGGAACGAAAACTCGGCCACTTTGCGCATGGTCGCCGGCAGTTGCTTGCTGGTGGCGAAGTCCAGCGCCTCTTTGGGCGTGGCGAACAATTTGGTGGTGTCGAGTTGTGCCTGGAAGCCCGCCAAGTCAGTGCCCGAGGCCTTGGCCATATGTTCGAGCGCGGCTTTGCTGGCGGCGTTTTTGGCGTTCATCAAGTCGACCACTTCGAACCAGGCACCGGTCAGCGCTTTACCCAGGGCCGGGTTGTCTTTGAGGGTGGCGCTGTTGACCACCATCATGTCCATGATTTCGCCGGGGATCTGGCTGGAGTTGAAGACTTCGGTGACGGCGGGCTTGGCTTTGATGTCCGAGAGCATCGGGTTCCAGGTGGTGACCGCGTTGACCTGTTCGGTGTTGAAGGCGGCCGAGATGTCGGCGTCGGAGGTGTTGACCACTTTCAGGTCTTTTTCGCTGAGGTCGACCGAGTCCAGCGCACGGGCCAGCAGGTAATGGGAAACCGACAGCTCCACCAGGTTGACGTCCATGCCTTTGAGGTCGGTGACTTTCTTGCCATCGCCCTTGAGGACGATGCCGTCGTTACCGTTGGAGAAGTCGCTGACGATCAGTGCCGTGCTGTCAACGCCGCCAGCCGCCGGAATGGTCAACGCGTCCATGTTGGTCATGGTGCAACCGTCGAACTGGCCAGCGGTGTATTGATTGATCGATTCGACGTAGTCATTGAGTTGCACCACATCAATCTTGATGCCGTACTTCTTCGCCCATTTGTCGACGATGCCTTGGCTACCGGCATATTCCCAAGGCATCCAGCCGGCATAGATGGTCCAGCAGACACTGAAGTGATCTTTCTGGGCAGCCTGGGTCGAGAAGCTTACGAAGGCTGCGAATGCAGCGGCGAGCAGGGTGGGTAGACGTAGCTGGGACATGGGTGGTTCTCCAGTTGATCAGGGGCGGGCAGGAGTCAACGCGGCACCGCGAACGGTGGCTTGTCTCCCGGGCTTTTGTCCCGCCGTGTAACCTCAACTGGAGGTCGCCAACTCTCGGACCAGCCACTCGCACAAGCGAGCCGGAACCCTAGTCAGCCATTGCAAATTGTGGTGCCGCGAACCTGTAATGAACTCCTGCACGCTTTTACTAAAGCGAGAGACGTGCCAAGTCGGCTTGAGGGCTCTAGCGTGGGGGATGACGCGATAACCGCGTAGAGAGGGGGAGAACGGTTGCCTTGTGATGGTGCGCGGCTGCACCGCAATGGGACGGTTTGGCCGCTGATCCGGTGTGTTTGCCGCGTAGCATGCGATGCTATCGCACTACTGATTCAGCGAGTGAAGATGAAAAACCTTTCATCGGGCAGATATTTCAACGTGTTTCAGGGGCGCACCAGATTTCGAAATCGATGTCTGATCTTTCGACAGTCACCGAATAATTGACTGTCGCTCGCCAGCGTCGCTGGTGTAGCTCACTCGCGGTCCAGGAGGCCGCCATGCTCTGTCGAAAACAGCTCTGCCAAATTCTTCTGATTGCTCTATCGGGATTGTCTCTTGGTGCGTGCGTGCCCTATTCCGATGGAGGAACCGGCTACTACCGTTCCGAGGTTTATACCTCGCCAGCGCCAACCTATTACGCCGGTGGCGGATCCTACTATTCAGGTGGCGGGGGTTATTACTCGCCGCCGCCCCGGTATTACTCTCCGCCAGCGCGGTATTACCAGCCAACACCGCGCTATTACTATCAGCCAAGGGTCTATCAACCGGCACCGCGTTATTACCCGTCGCGGGGCGATTATCGGGGTCTTCAGAATCATGGGTGGGACGGTCATAATCGAAGTGGCTGGAACAATGACGCCCGGGGTGGTGGACGCAATTACAAACACAGCGGGCGCGGCAACTACAACAGTCAGGGCAACCAAAACGGTCAAGGCAATTACAGCAGCCGAGGCGGCCACCGTTAATTTGGGGCAAGCGCAATACCTGTGGGAGCGAGCAGGCTCGCTCCCACATTTTCGTTCAGTAATCCGATAAATCCGCCAATGGATGCCGACCTTCCCAGGCCTTCTGGAAGTGCGCATCCACCACCGCATCGGGCACGTTGTTGATATCCGGCCAGTGCCAATGCGGTATCTGGTCTTTGTCGATCAACCGCGCCCGCACACCCTCGCTGAATTCCGGATGCCGGCAGCAGTTGAGGCTCAGTGTGTATTCCATCTGAAAAACCTGAGCCAGTGACAAATGCCGGGCCCGGGCGATTTGCTCCCAGACCAGATGCGCGGTCAGCGGCGAGCCTTCACTCATGGTTTTTGCGGCACGGCTGAGTAGCATGTCGGTGCTATCGCGTTGCAGGCTGATGGCCTTCCAGGCGCAACTCACATCACTGACATCCAGCAGTTCATCGATTTGCTGGCGTCGTGGCAGCCACTGGGCTTCGGGCATTTGCGCGACCGCCTCCTGCTGCAAGGCCTTGAGCAAACTGTTGAGCTGCATCGGCGTTTGTTCCTGCCAGTTCAATTGCAGCAACCCTTCGATCAGCTCCTCCTGTTGTTCGTCGAGCAGGAAGCGGTCGGCCAGGTCCAGGTCGATTGCGTCGCGCCCGTTCATATGGGCACCGGTCAGGCCCAAAAATAGTCCGAGTTTTCCGGGCAGTCGCGATAGAAACCAACTGGCGCCAACGTCCGGGTACAGGCCAATGCTGATCTCCGGCATCGCCAGCCGAGTGCTCGGCGTGACAATCCGGATACTCGCGCCTTGCAACAACCCCATCCCGCCGCCGAGCACATAACCATGACCCCAGCAGATCAACGGTTTCGGGTAGGTGTGCAGTTTGAAGTCCAGGCGATATTCCGCCGCAAAGAAGTGCGCGGCCAAGGGCGGCACCTCTCCAGGATGAGCGCGACAGGCTTCCACCAGGCTGCGCACTTCACCGCCGGCACAAAACGCCTTGGCACCGTTGCCGCGCAGTAGCACGCAGACTATTTGCGGGTCCTTGGCCCAGGCGTCCATTTGATCGCGCAGGGCGTTGATCATTGGCAGGGACAGGGCGTTAAGGGATTTTTCGGCATCGAGGCTGGCGATGCCGATGCGAGCGCCGTCGGTGCCGGTGAGTTCTTCGAAGTGCAGATTCATCGTGACCTCGATCGGGAATTTGAGCGTTCAGTATGATCGCTGTACAGGAAAGTGCCGGATGTGCGACAGATCAATTGACAAGCGTGATGGGCTTTCCTAGGGTTCGCCCCATTGTTTTTGCCGGATGTAACCATGACTGCTGACGACCGTATCAAACTCGAACCGAGCTGGAAGGAGGCACTGCGTGCCGAATTCGACCAGCCTTACATGGCAGAGTTGCGTGAATTCCTGCAAGAGGAGCGTGCGGCAGGCAAAGAGATCTATCCACCGGGCCCGATGATTTTCAATGCACTCAACTCCACGCCGCTGGACAAGGTCAAGGTCGTCATCCTCGGTCAGGATCCCTACCACGGCCCGGGCCAGGCCCATGGTTTGTGCTTCTCGGTGCAACCGGGTGTGCCGGCGCCGCCGTCGCTGGTGAACATCTATAAAGAGTTGAAACGCGACCTGAACATCGATATTCCCAACCATGGCTATTTGCAGAGCTGGGCCGACCAGGGTGTGCTGATGCTCAACACCACCATGACGGTCGAGCGCGCCAACGCCAATGCGCACAAGGATAAGGGCTGGCAGTTTTTCACGGACCGGATCATCGAGGTCGTCAGCCAGCAGCAGCCGCATCTGGTGTTTATGCTGTGGGGCGCGCATGCCCAGAGCAAACAGAAACTGATCGACGCGACCAAGCATCTGGTGCTGACGTCAGTGCATCCGTCGCCGTTGTCCGCGTATCGCGGTTTTCTGGGATGCGGGCACTTCAGCCGGACCAACAAGTTTCTTGAACAGAACGGCGAGACGCCGATTGAGTGGCGATTGCCGCCGATCGCGTAATGATCGTTCCCACGCTCTGCGTGGGAATGCAGCCCGGGACGCTCCGCGTCCCAAAGCGGACGCGGAGCGTCCATTGAGGCATTCCCACGCGGAGCGTGGGAACGATCAGTTCAGGAAGACTCCGGCACCCGGTTCCAATACTTGAACAACGGCTCCGCCAGAAACAGCACAAACAGCAACCGCATCACCTGCATCGCCGTCACCAGCGGCACCGATAGTTGCAGCATCTGCGCCGTCAGGCTCATCTCCGCAATCCCGCCGGGCATCATGCCCAGGGTCAGTGAGCGCAGATCCAGATGCGTCAGCGCACTCAACCCCAATGCCGCCAGCGTGGCGATCAACATGGTCAACACCGTACCGATCAAGGTCCGGCCCATGAACGAAGGCGCACGCCGGAAAAACTGGCGGTTGAAGTGACAACCCAGGCCGCTGCCGATCAACCATTGGCCGATCTGGCTACCGCCATTGGGCAAACCGATGTGCAAGTCCCAACCGATGCTCACCGCCGCACTCACCAGCAATGGTCCAAACAGCCACGGATTCGGTTGATGCAGACGTTCCCAGAGCCACGCCGCCAAGCCGCCTGCCGGGAATAACAGGGCCAGCCAACGCCAATCGACGGTTGTGGCATGCAAAACCGGTGCGCCGTCACCCAGCAAATACTTGAAGGCTGCCGGTACGCACAACACCACCACCAACACCCGCAGACTTTGCCCCGCCGCCACACGACTGAGCACCGCACCGTTGCGAGCACCGAGGTTGACCATCTCCCCGGAGCCACCGGGCATGCTGGAAAAAAATGCAGTGGCGCGATCCTCGCCAGTACGCCGCATCAACCAGACCCCTACCACCGCCGACAGGCTGGTGACCAACGCACCGAAGAAAATCAGGCCGAAATGCCCCAGCACCTGCTCCATCACCACCGGGGTGAAGTGCAGGCCGATGCCGATACCCACAATCCACTGGCCGCACTTGCGACCGCCAGGGATTTCCGCCAATTGCCAAGGGGTCAGGCAGCGCACGAGGATGATCGCCAGCAACGACCCGACCATCCACGGCAGTGGCCAGCCGACCAGGCTGGCGAGGTAGCCGCCCAGCGCGCCGAGCAGCGGCGTACCCCACCAGGCTTTGAACGGTATTCGATCAGACATCGGCAACAACGCGCCGGGCGACCGAACGTTTGCGCCAGATCCGCAGGATCGGCACCAGTAGCATCACCCCGATCAGCCCCCAGACTCCGAGGGTGATCCCGCTCGACCAGAGAATGTCCAGCGAACCGTTGGAGATCGACAGTGCGCGACGCAGGTTTTGTTCCATCAAGCCTCCAAGGATGAAGCCCAGCAACACGGGCGATAACGGGAAGTCCAGCTTGCGCAAAATGTAGCCGAAGATACCGATACCGATCATCAGGAACAGGTCGAAGGTGGTGGCGTGCACCGCGAACACACCAATTGCGGTAATGATCGCGATCATCGGCACCAAGGCCCAGTTCGGCACGGCGAGGATGCGGGTGAAGATGCGGATCATCGGGATGTTGAGGATCACGAGCATGATGTTGGCAATGAACAACGATGCGATCAGGCCCCAGACGATGTCCGGCTGCTGTTGAAACAGCAGTGGGCCAGGCGTGATGTTGTACAGCGACAGCGCGCCGATCATCACCGCCGTGGTACCCGAACCTGGAACCCCGAGGGTGAGCATTGGTACCAATGCGCCGCAGGCTTCGGCGCCGATCGCGGTTTCCGGGGCGGCGAGGCCACGTTTGTCGCCCTGGCCGAATTTGCCGCTCGGGCCGGCGATGCGTTTCTCGGTCATGTAGGCCACGGCGCTGGCCAGCGTCGCACCGGCACCGGGCAGAACGCCCATGATGAAACCGAGCACACCGCAGCGCATGTTCACCCAGAACACCGAAGCAGCTTCCTTGAAGTTGAACATCATGCGGCCGGTCGCTTTGAATGCTTCCTGACCCCGGTGGGTTTTTTCCAGCAGCAAGAGGATTTCACTGATGGAAAACAGGCCCAGCACCAACACCACAAACTGAATCCCGTCGGTGAGGTGAATGTTGTCCCCGGTGAAACGGTACACGCCACTGTTGGCGTCGATGCCGACGGTGGAGAGGAACAGCCCGATCAACGCGGCGATAAAGGTCTTCAACGGTCGATCACCGGCCATGCCGCCGAGACAGACAATCGCAAAGACCATCAGCACAAAATATTCCGCCGGACCGAAGGCAATCGCCCACTTCGCCAGGATCGGCGCGAAGATCACCATCCCGCAGGTCGCGATGAACGCGCCGATGAATGAACTCCAGGCCGATAACGACAACGCCACGCCGGCCAAGCCCTGACGGGCCATTGGGTAACCGTCGAGGGTGGTCATCACCGTGGAGGCTTCGCCGGGGATGTTCAACAAAATCGAGCTGATGCGACCGCCGTATTCGCAACCCAAGTAAACCGCCGCCAGCAAAATCAGCGCCGACTCCGGTGGCAGGCCGAGGGCGAAGGCAATCGGGATCAGCAACGCCACGCCGTTGATCGGCCCCAGTCCCGGCAGCAGACCGACGACGGTGCCGATCAGCGTACCGCACAGCGCAGTGACCAGGTTGTAAGGGGTGAGGGCGACGCCGAAGCCGTGACTCAAATAACCAAGCGTATCCATATCAGTTCTCCAGAACGTCAAGCAGGCCCAGAGGCAGTGGCACGTCCATGACTTTGTCGAACAGCAGGTAAAGTCCGACACTCATCAGGCTGATGATCACCACGCTCGGTAACCAGCGTCCGCCGTACAGGCGCGCCATCGGAATGCCGATCAGCACGCTGCTGAGGATGAAGCCCAGCGGTTCGAACATGCCGGCGAAGATCAGCAGCAACACCACGCACAAGCCAATCTTGGTCAGGGTTTCGCGATCCATCGGCGGATCTTCATCGGTGTGTTTGATCGGCGAAGGGCGATACACCATGTACACCAGCCCCAGGCCCATCAGGCCCAGCATCAACAGGGGGAAAGCCCGTGGCCCGATCGGCTCGTAGGAAAAAGGTGCCTGGTAAGGCCAGGCCATCAGCACCAGGCTGAGACAGGCCAGCAACAGCACCGAAGCAAAAATGCGTTGTAAGAGCATGGGGAAACTCCTGTGCCACGGCCTCGAAGAACGAGGCCGCAGCCGCTAGACAGAGACGATCACTGGATCAGGCCGAACTCTTTGGCCAGCACTTTGTAGTCCGCTACCTGCTTCTTCACGTAGGTGTCCAGCTCCGGGCCGGTCAGGGCGAACGGGAACAGCTCACGTTGGTCGCGCAGCTTGGCGAAGTCTTCCGACGCCAGCAGTTTGTCGAAGGCGTCTTTCCACCAGGCGTAGTCTTCGTCGCTGACCTTTGGCCCGAGGTAGAAGCCGCGAACCACCGGCCAGACAATGTCGTAGCCTTGCTCTTTGGCGGTCGGGATGTCTTTCATTTCCGGCTCGTCCAGACGCTTCTCGGAGAACACCGCCAGCAAGCGCATGTCGCCGCTCTGGATGTGCGGCATGGAGTCGGAGATGTCGGTGCTGCCGACCTGAATGTGGCCACCGAGCAGGGCGGTGGCGATTTCACCGCCGCCTTCGAGGGCGACGTAACGCAGGTCGCGCGGGTTGATCCCGGCTGCGTTGGCAATCAGTGCGGTTTGCATCCAGTCCTGGCTGCCGACGGTGCCGCCGGAACCGATCACCACTTTGCTCGGGTCTTCTTTCAGTGCCTTGACCAGATCGTCGAGGGTCTTGTAAGGCGAATCGCTTTTCACCGCGATGGCGCCATAGCTGGTGCCGACAGCGGCCAGCCAGCGCACGTTGTTTTCATCGAACCGTCCGAACTTGCCTTGGGCCAGGTTCAGCAACGAACCGCTGGACCAGGCCACCAGCGTACCGGCGTCGGCGGGGCGCTGAGCGACCACCGCGTTGTACGCCACCGCGCCGACACCGCCGGGCATGTAGGTCACGCGCATCGGTTTGGTCAGCAGCTTTTCGTTGACCAGCGCGCTCTGCGCCAGTTTGCAGGTGAGGTCGAAACCACCGCCCGGGGAGGCCGGGGCGATGCATTCCGGACGTTTGGGCTCGGCCATCAATTGGCCGGCGAACAGCATGCAGCTGGCGGCGAGGGCGAAACGGCGCAGGGATCGATTCATTATTGTCTCCAGGGGAGTTTTTGTTTTTGGGGATGTGTCAGGTGCGGCGGTTTCGCATCGTGCAGCCGTCAACGGCGCTGGCAAGCGTAAGCGATGGGGTTCTGAAGGAAGGGTGGGGCGGGTAAGCCTGAAGCTGTGTGGACAGCATGGTGCAGTACCTCATTTATTGTTCTTATTGACGAAAACGCGTCATGGCGTTTTTCGGGAGCTACATTTCTAAGCACTATTGGAAGGTCGGCATTCGAAACCTCCGTGGGCCGACTCTAACGGGCCAACCTTTCACTAACCTTTCAGCAGGCATTCACGGTTTACAGGCTTCACAGCAGCGGATGCGGCTGTAAACTTCGCGCCAAAGAATGGCGTCGACCATCCCCTGAATGAGGTAAAGATCCATGCGTGTTCTGCTCGTCGAAGACCACTTGCAGCTGGCCGAAAGTGTCGCCCAGGCGCTCAAGAGCACCGGTCTGACGGTGGACGTGCTGCACGATGGCGTGGCCGCAGACCTGGCGTTGAGCAGCGAGGAATACGCCATGGCCATTCTCGATGTCGGCTTGCCGCGCATGGACGGGTTTGAAGTGCTCGCGCGTTTGCGCTCCCGGGGGAAAAACCTGCCGGTGCTGATGTTGACCGCTCGCAGCGACGTCAAGGATCGAGTCCATGGCCTGAACCTTGGCGCTGACGATTACCTCGCCAAACCTTTTGAGCTGACCGAACTTGAAGCACGGGTCAAAGCCTTGTTGCGCCGCAGTGTGCTGGGCGGCGAGCGTCAGCAGCGTTGCGGCGTGCTGGCCTATGACCTGGACACCCGGCGCTTCACCCTCGGCGAAGAATTGCTCACCCTGACCTCGCGCGAACAGGCGGTTCTTGAGGCATTGATCGCCCGGCCCGGGCGAGTGATGAGCAAAGAACAACTGGCCTCCCAAGTGTTCGGTCTGGACGAAGAAGCCAGCCCGGACGCGATCGAAATCTACGTGCACCGCTTGCGCAAAAAGCTCGACGGCCAGTCGGTCGCGATCGTGACCTTCCGCGGTCTTGGCTACTTGCTGGAAAGTCGCGATGCATAAGCCCAGCAGCCTGCGCTGGCGGTTGCTGTGGAACCTCGCGCTGTTGCTGGTGGTGTTAATGCTGGCCAGCGGGTTGAGCGCGTACTGGAATGGTCGCGAAGCGGCCGACACCGCCTATGACCGTACCTTGCTGGCGTCGGCGCGAACCATCGCGGCGGGTGTCTCCCAGCGCGACGGCACGCTCAGCGCCGACGTGCCTTACGTGGCGCTGGATACGTTTGCCTACGACAGTGCGGGTCGGATTTTTTACCTGGTCAATGACATCCACCAGAATCTGATTTCCGGTTACGAAAATCTCCCCGCGCCACCGCCAGGAACGCCGCGCACCGATGACTACCCGGCGCTGGCACGGTTTTACAACGCCACCTATCGCGGGCAGAACGTGCGGGTGGTCAGCCTGCTCAAGCCGGTCAGCGAGCCGAACATGAATGGCATGGCGGAAATTCGTGTCGCGGAAACCGATGAGGCGCGAGTCAGCATGGCGCGCAGCCTGGCGGCGGACACCTTGTTGCGCCTGGGAATGCTGGCGATTGGCGCGCTGCTGCTGGTGTGGTTTGCGGTGAGTGCGGCGCTGCGACCGCTGGAACGCTTGCGCACGGCGGTGGAAGAGCGCCAGTCGGATGATCTGCGGCCGTTGCCGTTGGTGGAAGTGCAACACGAGTTGTGGCCGTTGGTACGGGCGCTCAATCACTTTACCGAGCGGCTGCGCGAGCAGTTCGAGCGTCAGGCTCAATTCATCGCCGATGCCGCCCATGAATTGCGTACGCCGTTGGCGGCGCTCAAGGCGCGGCTTGAGCTTGGCCTGCGGGCAAGTGAGCCCGAAACCTGGCGCAGTACCCTGGAAACCGCTGCCCAGGGCACGGATAGATTGACGCATCTGGCCAATCAATTGCTGTCTTTGGCACGTGTCGAAAACGGTGCCCGGGCCATTGCCGAGGGCGGTGCGCAGTTGCTGGACTTGAGTCAGTTGGCGCGGGAATTGGGCATGGCCATGGCGCCGCTGGCTCACGCACGCGGCGTAGCCCTGGCACTGGAAGCGGACGAGCCGGTGTGGCTGCGCGGTGAACCGACACTGTTGAACGAACTGCTGAGTAATCTGGTGGATAACGCACTGGCTCATACGCCGTCGGGAGGCAATGTGATTCTGCGGGTTACGGCACCAGCGGTCCTGGAAGTTGAGGATGATGGGCCGGGGATTCCGGTTGATGAGCGGGACAAGGTTTTCGAGCGCTTTTACCGGCGTAACCAGCAGGTGGCCGGGTCGGGGCTGGGCCTGGCGATTGTCGGCGAGATCTGCCGCGCGCATCTGGCGCAGATCAGCCTGCACGATGGGGAGACGGCGGGGTTGAAGGTTCGGGTGAGTTTTATTGCCGGGTAGTTTTTGTGTTGTTTGGACTGGCCCCATCGCGAGCAGGCTCGCTCCCACATTTAACCGAGTTCCTCTTGGAGAAATGCGGTCGAATGTGGGAGCGGGCTTGCTCGCGAAGGGGGCGCTGCGCTCTGGCTAGTAAAACATCGACCGCGATTCTTCCAGGTCCCGGCACATCGTCTCGTTCTGCGGATCGATCCCCAGCTTCTTGAACGCCGGCACGTTGAACACATCAATTCGAGCCAGCGGATGGTCGCTGTCCTTATGGCAATACAGACTGGCCACTTGCACCAGATCGACATAATCAACCTGGTCAGACTGACGATTGAAGTCCAGGTACTGGCCTGGCACCTTCACGAGTTTATCGGGGAACTCCCAAACCCTGAGCAGTTTGTCGCCGATCAACGGATGAATGCGGTCGATCACATGGTTGAGGCTGACCGGGTCAGAAAGCAACTGATAGTGATCTTCGGCGTAGGTCAGAATTGGCAACACGCCGATCTGATGCACCAGACCACCGAGGGCTGCCTGGTCGGCTTTGAGTTGTGTGTAATGGCGGCACAAGGCATAGCTGATCCCGGCGATCTCCAGGCTTTTGCGCCAGACATCGTGCATCTTCTGCTGCACCACCTCGGAGCGGGCGTGGAAAATCTGTTCCATCACCAGGCCGATCGCCAGATTGCTGCTGTAGTTGACGCCCAACCGTGTGATCGCCGTGTGCAGGTCGTTCACTTCTTGAGTCGCGCGCAGCAGCGGGCTATTGACCACTTTGATCAGGCGCGCCGATAACGCCGTATCGCGGCCGATGACCTTGCTCAGGGTGCTGACGCTGATTTCCGGGTCTTCAGCGGCCTTGCGAATCTGCATGGCCACTTCCGGTAATGTTGGCAGAACCAGGTCATCGTTATCGATGGCCTCAACCAAATCCTGTTGGACCTTTTCCGCCAGATCGCTCATTTAGATTCTCTAGGGTGTTGCAACAAATGCTGCTGTTAACACTGGATCTCGCGATCGCGGTCCAGTGAGTAAGGCAGATCGAGCAATTTCAGGGCAGGTCCTTCCAGGGTGCCGAGATGAATGTCACCACCCTCAGCGGCTTCGGCTTGCAACACGGCCAGGAGTTCAACGTGTTGCTCCGCGTTGGCCGCCAGGACCACTTCGCCGATGGAACTGCCATGGGACGGGGAAAGCAGTGGCGTGCCGGGAGCGGGCAGTGCGCTGGCGTCCAGGGTCAGACGATACAAGCGGCGCTTGAGTTTGCCCAGATACTGCATGCGCGCGACGATTTCCTGGCCGGTGTAGCAACCTTTCTTGAAACTCACACCACCGACGGCTTGCAGATTGAGCATCTGTGGGATGAACAGTTCGCGTGTCTCTGGCATGACCTGACCGATCCCTGCGCGGATCTGGCCCAGTAACCATTGGTTCAGAGGGCCTTCGGCCAACAAAGCGGAAAGTTTGCCCTTGATGGCGTCGGCCTGATCAGCGGCGACCCACAGTTCAGCACGATCCGGCGAGACGCGAATAGCGATCACACCGTCATGACGCACGACACTGTCGGTGTCTGTCGGCAACTCAAGACCGAGGCTGCTCAGCGCGGCGTCGCCATGATCGAGGCCAAAGCGAACCCAGGCGGCGCTTTCGTCAGTCAGTTTCGATTTGGAGAACACGGCGTACTTTTTCAGATCGGCCAACTGTGGTTCCAGCAGTTCGGTGGCCATCGCCATCAGAACGCCATCGCCTTCCAGCAAAATGCGGAAACTGGACTGCATCCGGCCTTTTTGCGTGCAGCGGGCGCCAAGGCTGGCCTGGGTATCGCTCAGGTAATTGAGGTTGCAGGTCAGTTGGCCTTGCAGGAATTTGCCGGCATCCGCGCCGCGGACCGCGAGAACGCCTTCGTGAGACAGGGTGCAGAAAAAAGCAGAATCGGCCATGGGTCTTCGCAGGGTAAAAAGTCTGGAGGACATCATAAGGGGGCGACCATGAAATGGGTAGTTTACAAAAGGTCGGTAGTGCCCGACCAAAGCCGACTGTTAGATGCTGCCGGGGGCTGTATACTTGCCGCCTATTTGAGGAGCGCTCCATGGTCGAAGATGTTGAACTGAATCGCCTCTACTGGCACAGCCGTCGCGGCATGCTTGAGCTGGACGTCTTGCTGGTGCCGTTTGTGAAAGAGGTCTACCCGCACCTCAATGATGTCGACCGCGATTGCTACCGCAAGCTGCTTGAGTGCGAAGATCAGGACATGTTCGGCTGGTTCATGGAGCGCGCCGAATCCGAAGATCCGGAGCTTCAGCGCATGGTTCGCATGATCCTGGATCGTGTCCAGCCCAAGTAATACGTTCGAATGCCGCTGGCATGCCTCACGGCAATTGCTGGCGGCGTATCTTCTGGCCCAGCTGTTCGCGCTGGGTTCGTTGTTTCTTCTGTCTATACCGGTCTGGGCCAGTCTGCTCGGCGCTTTGTGCTGTCTGGCGCATGGCGTTTGGGCATTGCCGCGTCAGATTTTACTGACACACCCGCAGGCTTTTCGCGGCCTGCGACGTGACGCCGATGGTTGGCAGTTATGGAGTCAGGCGCGGGGATGGCAGGCGGTGCAGCTGCGACCGGACAGTCTCGCACTGCCATTGATCGTGGTGCTAAGGTTTCGTCTTCGGGGCGAACGACAGGTCAGATCGATCTGTGTAACCCGCGATTCGCAGGCGGCGGATGTGCACCGACGCCTGCGGGTTCGACTTGCGTTCAGCCGGCGTAGGTGGGCGGCACCAGAATAGTGTCCAGGGCAACCGGGAGCATATTGGGGTAGTCGAGGGTGTAATGCAGACCCCGGCTTTCTTTACGCTCCATGGCTGACTGGATCATCAGTTCGGCTACCTGTGCCAGGTTGCGCAACTCGATCAAATCGCGGCTGACTTTATAGTTGCTGTAGAACTCATCAATTTCGTCCAGTAACAGTCGCACGCGGTGCTGGGCCCGCTGCAAGCGTTTGTTGGTTCGCACGATACCGACGTAGTCCCACATGAATCGCCGCAGTTCGTCCCAGTTGTGCGCAATGATCACGTCTTCATCGGAATCGGTGACCTGGCTAGCATCCCAAATCGGCAGGGCGTCTGGAATCGACACGTGCGGCAATTGTTGAAGAATGTCCGCCGCCGCCGAACGAGCGTAAACGAAACACTCCAGCAGCGAGTTGCTGGCCATGCGGTTGGCGCCGTGCAGGCCGGTGAAACTGGTTTCGCCAATGGCATACAGCCCCGGGACGTCGGTGCGGCCGTGCTGATCGACCATCACGCCGCCGCAGGTGTAGTGCGCCGCCGGAACCACCGGGATCGGTTGCTTGGTGATGTCGATGGAAAATTCGAGGCAGCGTTCGTACACCGTTGGAAAGTGCGTCTTGATGAACGCTTCGGATTTGTGGCTGATGTCCAGATAGACGCAGTCGATACCCAGGCGCTTCATCTCATGGTCGATGGCCCGGGCAACGATGTCCCGTGGTGCCAGTTCTGCACGCTGGTCGAAGCGCGGCATGAAACGTTCACCGTTAGGCAGCTTCAAGTGCGCACCTTCGCCGCGCAGGGCTTCGGTGACCAGGAAACTTTTTGCCTGCGGGTGGTATAGGCAAGTGGGGTGGAACTGGTTGAACTCCAGGTTTGCCACCCGGCAGCCAGAACGCCAAGCCATGGCGATGCCATCACCGCAGGCGCCGTCGGGGTTGCTGGTATAGAGATAGACTTTGGCCGCGCCACCGGAGGCGAGGATGACAAAGCGAGCGCCGTAGGTGTCGACCTCACCGGTTTCGCGATTTAGAACATAGGCGCCAAGGCAGCGGTCGCCTTCCAGTCCCAGGCGTTTTTCCGTGATCAGGTCAATCGCGACGCGCTGTTCCAGCAATTCGATGTTAGGCCTTTGTTTGGCCTGGGCCAGCAATGTTCTGAATATCGCGGCGCCCGTGGCATCGGCGGCATGAATGATGCGCCGATGGCTGTGGCCGCCTTCGCGGGTCAGGTGAAACTCGAACCCGCCGTCTTCGGTGCCCGATTGTTCATCGCGGGTAAACGGCACGCCTTGGTCGATCAGCCACTGGATCGCCTCTTTGCTGTGTTCGACGGTAAAACGAACAGCGTCTTCATGACACAGGCCGCCGCCAGCATTGAGGGTGTCATCGACGTGAGACTCAATGGTGTCAGCATCATCCAGAACGGCAGCGACGCCGCCTTGGGCCCAGAATGTCGAGCCGTTGGCGAGGTCGCCTTTGCTCAGTACCGCAATGCGCAAATGATCGGGCAAGGTCAGCGCAAGACTCAAACCGGCAGCACCGCTGCCAATCACCAGAACATCATGTTGAAACTGTTGGCTCATTTCAGGATTCCGCTCAAAGCGACCCGGGTCGGGGTTGGCGCATGACTGCTGGAACGGCGAGTCAAGTCTGCCACACAGCCCACTAGTATATAGAGGGGGCGCGCGGCACAATACCCGAGCGCATATGGCATTGTGAAACTACTGTGACGGTAAGTACCCGACGCTTCGTCGGATGGTTTTTGGGTCGTAACCACGATAAGACGACTGTATCGCCGATTTAACAGTATTTTTCTATTCGCGGTTGCACAATCTCGGTGCCGTCCATTTATAAATATGGAACTTTTGCCAAAGGCCCAAGATCAATAGACGGTTGCCAGATTCAAGGGACAGTGTCGGCTTCAGGGCAGGATCTGTGGTTTGATCCTTGCTGGCGAATCCGATGACAAGATTATTCGCGCAGCCGGGTAACCCGCGCTGCGCTTTTCGTGCGTGCCAAATCAGAGCCCGCAGGAAACTTGCTTGGAGGGGAGAACTTTTGCGAAAAGCCCGAGTCTATGTTTGCAAGTCTGGTCGTTCAGTTATGCAAGCCTCCTCCGAGCTTATCGAGGAGTGTTCATGCTAACCCAGGAAGAGGATCAGCAGCTGGTCGAGCGCGTTCAGCGTGGCGACAAGCGAGCTTTCGATCTGCTAGTGCTGAAATACCAGCACAAAATTCTCGGGTTGATCGTGCGTTTTGTGCACGACACCCATGAAGCCCAGGATGTGGCGCAGGAAGCCTTTATCAAGGCCTACCGGGCCCTAGGAAATTTTCGCGGAGACAGCGCGTTTTATACGTGGCTTTACCGCATCGCCATCAACACGGCGAAAAACTATCTGGTTTCACGCGGCCGTCGGCCGCCGGATAGCGATGTCAGTTCCGAGGATGCAGAGTTCTACGATGGCGATCATGGCCTCAAGGATCTCGAGTCGCCAGAACGTGCGTTGCTGCGGGATGAGATCGAAGGCACCGTCCATCGAACCATTCAGCAACTGCCAGAAGATTTGCGTACGGCTTTAACTTTACGTGAATTCGATGGTCTGAGTTACGAGGACATTGCAGCCGTCATGCAGTGTCCGGTGGGTACCGTGCGCTCCCGGATTTTCCGCGCTCGGGAAGCCATCGATAAAGCCCTGCAGCCGTTGTTGCAGGAAAACTGAGACAGCGGCGATAGCCAAGAGAGGAACGCCATGAGTCGTGAAGCCCTGCAGGAATCGCTGTCCGCAGTGATGGATAACGAAGCGGACGAACTGGAATTGCGTCGGGTATTAAACGCCCTTGACGATGTTGAAACCCGTGAGACCTGGGCTCGTTATCAAATCGCTCGGGCAGTCATGCACAAAGACTTGCTGCTTCCACGCCTGGATATCGCTGCGGCAGTGTCTGCTGCGTTGGCCGACGAAGCCGTACCGGCAAAAGCCTCCCGTGGTCCATGGCGCAGCCTGGGTCGTCTGGCAGTTGCCGCTTCGGTCACTCTTGCTGTACTGGCTGGCGTTCGTTTGTACAACCAGGACGAGATCGCTGGTGTCGAACTGGCTCAGCAATCCAGTCAACCGGGTCTGGCCGTTCCGCAAGTTAAAGGCCCCGCTGTATTAGCAGGCTACAATGAGAGTTCGGATGCCACTGGCCCTATGGCCAACGGTGTATTGCAAGGTCAGCCGGGCTGGCATGATCAGCGTTTGCCAGGCTACTTGCGCCAACATGCTCAACAAGCTGCATTAAAAGGCACTGAAAGTGCGCTGCCTTATGCTCGTGCAGCAAGCCTGGAAAACCGTTAAGGAGGATCATGCGCTCCATACCTCTATTCTCGCTTCTGCTCGCAGGCTGGTTTGTTGTTCCAGCCCACGCAGATGAAGCCCAGGACTGGTTGGCCCGTATGGGGCAGGCCGAGCAACAGCAAAGCTTTCGCGGTACTTTCGTCTACGAGCGTAACGGTAGTTTTTCTACCCATAACATCTGGCATCGCGTCCAGGATGGCAAAGTCCGAGAGCGTTTACTCCAGCTCGATGGCTCGGCGCAGGAAGTCGTGCGCATTGATGGGCATACTCAATGCGTCAGCGGCACTCTGATAGCAGGACTGGGGGATTCACCCAACTCTGCTGCTCGTGCACTGGATCCACAAAAGTTAAAGAATTGGTACGACATTGCCGTCATCGGCAAGTCGCGGGTGGCTGGGCGTGCGGCAGTGATTGTTTCGCTGATGCCACGTGATCAGCACCGATACGGATTTGAGCTTCATCTGGATAAAGAGACCGGCCTGCCTCTCAAGTCATTGCTGCTCAATGACAAAGGGCAATTGCTGGAGCGATTCCAGTTTACGCAACTGGACACCGCCAAGGTGCCCTCCGACAGCGACTTGCAGGCAGGCGACGATTGCAAGGTTGTCACCCTCGACAGTGACAAGGCGTCCGCCGTTAAAACGGCCCAAGTCTGGCATTCGGATTGGTTACCACCCGGTTTCGAGTTGACCAGCAGCAGTGCTCGAAAGGACCCGCAGACCAAAACCCAGGTCAACAGTTTGATGTATGACGATGGTCTGGCGCGTTTCTCGGTATTCCTTGAGCCATTGAATGGCGCAACCGTGACGGACACTCGCACTCAGTTGGGCCCCACTGCCGCAGTATCCCGGCGACTGACCACACCTCAAGGCGAAATGATGGTGACTGTGGTGGGTGAGATCCCGATAGGCACTGCTGAACGGATTGCGTTATCGATGCGCACTGATGCGACTGCAACCAAGTAGTGAAGTGGCGAAATGTTTGGTGAGCATTTCAATTTGCAAATAATCCTGAATTTTTCTATAGGTTAGAGTTTCTCGGCTCTGGCCTTTTGTTGTTTCCGGAACAAAAATACCGGCGTATTGTTCCCGGTGTCCCTTGCTCCATATCGCTTAACCATGCTCGTCGTAACGGGAGCCGTATGTCGATTCCACGCTTAAAGTCTTACCTCGCCATTTTTTCCACCGTGCTGGTCCTCGGCCAGGCGGTAACTGCTCAAGCAGTCGAATTGCCTGATTTCACCCAGATCGTCGAGCAAGCCTCGCCTGCCGTGGTGAACATCAGTACCACACAGAAACTGCCTGATCGCAAAGTCTCCGGGCAAATGCCGGATCTTGAAGGCTTGCCGCCAGCGCTGCGCGAGTTCTTTGAAAGGGGTATGCCTCAACAGCCGCGTTCGCCTCGAGGTGATCGCCAGCGAGAAGCTCAGTCTCTGGGCTCGGGTTTCATCATCTCGCCTGATGGTTATATCCTGACCAACAACCATGTGATTGCCGACGCCGACGAAATCCTCGTGCGTCTCGCTGATCGCAGTGAACTGAAAGCCAAACTGGTCGGCACCGATCCACGCTCCGACGTGGCGTTGCTGAAGATCGAAGGCAAGGACCTGCCGGTTCTCAAACTCGGTAAATCCCAGGACCTGAAAGCCGGTCAGTGGGTTGTCGCCATCGGTTCGCCGTTTGGTTTCGACCATACCGTGACACAAGGCATTATCAGTGCCATCGGGCGCAGTCTGCCGAACGAAAACTATGTGCCGTTCATCCAGACCGACGTGCCGATCAACCCGGGTAACTCTGGCGGTCCGCTGTTCAACCTGAATGGCGAGGTGGTCGGAATCAACTCGCAAATCTATACCCGCTCCGGGGGCTTCATGGGTGTGTCGTTCGCGATCCCTATCGATGTCGCCATGGATGTTTCCAATCAACTCAAAGATGGCGGCAAAGTCAGCCGTGGCTGGTTGGGAGTGGTGATTCAGGAAGTGAACAAGGACCTGGCTGAGTCCTTTGGTCTTGAGAAGCCGGCCGGTGCACTGGTGGCCCAGATCCAGGACGACGGTCCGGCTGCCAAGGGTGGCTTGCAAGTCGGCGATGTTATTCTGAGCATGAACGATCAGCCAATTATCATGTCGGCGGATTTGCCACACCTGGTGGGCGCTCTGAAAGCGGGCTCCAAGGCCAATCTTGAAGTGATTCGCGAAGGCAAGCGCAAGAACGTCGAGCTAACGGTTGGCGCGATTCCAGACGAAGACAAAGATATGGTTGCGATGCCTAAATCGGGCGTTGAAATCAGCAGTAATCGTTTGGGCGTTTCCGTTACCGAACTGACCGATGAGCAGAAGAAAACCTACGACCTCAAAGGTGGTGTGGTGATCAAGGAAGTTCAGGAGGGCCCTGCCTCCCTGATCGGTTTGCAGCCTGGTGACATCATCACTCATCTGAACAATCAGGCCATCGGCTCCAGCAAGGAGTTCACCGACATTGCCAAGGCGCTGCCGAAGAACCGTTCGGTTTCGATGCGGGTTCTGCGCCAGGGTCGTGCCAGCTTCATCACCTTCAAACTGGCTGATTAAGCCGGTTGTTGGCTGAATAAAAAAACCGCCTCGAAAGAGGCGGTTTTTTTTACTCGCATTTTACCGCTGAAAGTCAGCCCATCATGTCCCTGATCATGCGCTCCTGTTCCATCAGATCACGTTGACGCGCATCGATGCGCGACGATAGTGGGAAGTTGGTGCCGGCCTTGCGCTTGGCGAAATCCAGTTGCTGAATGGCTTGGCGATAGTCGCCGACCAACGCAAAGTACTCTGCCCGAGCCTGATGCAGGCCGATGATGTTGCCCGACAGGCCGCGAGTTTCGGCTACCTGATACCACACGTCCGGATCGTCAGGACGCGTCTTGAGCAAACCTTCCAGTGCCTTCTCAGCATCGGCAGTGCGGTCCTGTTTCAGCAGCAAATCGATTCGTATCTGATTGAGCGGGTAGTTACCAGGGTACTGAGCGAGCATCCGGTCGACGCGAGATTGAGCATCCGGCAGGCGACTGTTGGTCATGTCCAGATCGATCTGCGCCAGGTTATAGATGATCTCGTTCGGCGATTTTTCCAGCAGCAGTTTTAGGTTCTCCCGAGCCTCGTTCAACCGGCCGCCCTTGATTTGGGCAATTGCCAAACCATAGCGTGCAACATCATTTTTCGGGTTTTCATCAAGCATGGCACGGAAGCGCTTGGCGCCCAAGCCGGGGGTTTCTTCATAGTACAACTGGACTCGGGCACGAATCAGCTGATACCGCATGGTGTCTTCGATGCCACCCTGTGGGGCCTGTTCCGCGCGGTTGCGGGTGTCGGCGATTCGAGACTCGGTGACCGGGTGAGTCATCAGAAATTCCGGCGGCTTGGCGTCGAAACGGTACTGGCGCGCCAAACGTTCAAACATGGATGGCATCGAGCGCGGGTCGTAACCGGCTTTTTCCATATTGAGAATGCCGATGCGGTCGGCTTCCTGTTCGTTCTGGCGCGAGAACCGCCGTTGCTCCTGGATCGCCGCCGCTTGACTACCTGCAATGGCCGCCATCCCGGCATTGCCACCTCCGGCTGCCGCAATCACGATCCCGGCCAGCAAGGCGGCCATCATCGGCACTTGCATGCGCTGCTGGGCTTCAATGCCACGGGCAAAGTGACGTTGCGACAAGTGAGCCAACTCGTGAGCCATAACCGACGCGTACTCGCCCTCGGTCTGCGCATTGAGGAACAAACCGCCGTTGACCCCGACAATCCCGCCCGGCGCCGCAAAGGCGTTGAGTTGCGGGCTATTGATCAGGATGAATTCCAGCCGCCGGTCATTCACCTGGCTGGTTTCAAGCAATCGGTAAACGCTGGATTCGACGTAATTCTTGAGCTGTGGATCGTTGAGCTGCGAGACCTGGCTGCGCAATAGCGCCAGCCAGGCACGGCCCAGCTGGTATTCCTGTTGCGGCGAGACGATGGCAGAACTGGCGTCGCCAAGTGACGGCAGGTCGTCGGCGAAGCCCGGTGAGGCAAGCAGGCAAGCGAGCGTCAGCAGGGTAGGGCGCAAAAAAGTCATGCACAAAGCCTTAGTCGACAAAGTCCTTACTGTAGCCGGACACTGGGCTTGCGACCAGATATTCTAAGCCTCTCAACGACGTGCCAGGAGTGAAGTAATGACCGACGCTGTAGCCCATGATGCCGAACTGGACGCCAGCGGCCTGAATTGTCCGTTGCCGTTGCTCAAGGCCAAGCTGGAACTCAATCGCCTGGCCAGTGGCGCGGTGCTCAAGGTGATCGCCACGGATGCCGGTTCTCAGCGCGACTTCCGCACCTTTGCCCGATTGTCCGGTCATACGCTGCTTCGTGAAGAAGATGAGGCGGGTGTTTACCGCTACTGGTTAAAAAAAGCCTGAAACCTGCTGCGTTCGTTCCTAAGGAATATTGATGTTCAAAGTGTTACGCGACTGGGTTCAGCGCTACTTTTCCGACGAAGAAGCCGTAGTGCTGGCGGTGCTGCTGTTTCTGGCATTCACCGCCGTGCTCACCTTGGGGGGCATGCTCGCGCCGGTACTGGCCGGGATGGTGCTGGCGTATCTCATGCAAGGCCTGGTGACCACCCTCGAGCGCTTGCGCATGCCCGGCGGTGTGGCGGTGGGACTGGTCTTCGCGCTGTTCATGGGGGCGCTGCTGGTCTTTTTGATTGTCTTGGTGCCATTGCTCTGGCATCAATTGCTTACTCTGTTCAACGAACTACCCGGCATGCTCGCAAAATGGCAGTCGTTGTTATTGCTGTTGCCCGAGCGCTACCCGCACATGGTGTCCGATGAACAAGTTTTGCAGTTCATCGAAGTGGCGCGCGGCGAGATCGGCAAGTTCGGCCAATGGGCGCTGACGTTTTCACTGTCGAGTCTGCCGCTGCTGGTGAACATCATGATCTACCTTGTTCTGGTGCCGATTCTGGTGTTCTTCTTTCTGAAAGATCGGGAAATGATCGGCCAGTGGGTACGCGGGTATCTGCCCCGTGAGCGGGCGCTGATCACTCGCGTCGCTCACGAAATGAACCGGCAGATCGCCAACTATATTCGCGGCAAGGTCATCGAGATTTTCATCTGTGGTGGTGTGACCTACATCGGCTTCGTTGTTCTCGGGCTCAACTACGCGGCGTTGTTGGCTTTGCTGGTGGGCGTGTCGGTGGTGGTGCCTTACGTCGGCACTGTGGTGGTGACCGTGCCGGTCATGCTGATTGCGCTGTTCCAGTGGGGCTGGAGCGATCAGTTCATCTATTTGATGGCGGTCTACGGGATTATTCAGGTGCTGGACGGCAACGTGCTGGTGCCGTTGCTGTTTTCGGAGGCGGTCAACCTGCACCCGGTAGCGATCATTTGCGCGGTGCTGTTGTTTGGCGGGTTGTGGGGATTTTGGGGGGTGTTCTTTGCGATTCCGCTGGCGACGCTGTTCAAAGCCGTGCTGGATGCGTGGCCGCGCAAGGAGCCGGAGGTCGCGCCGCTGCTTTAAGCATCATTCTGGAAAATGAGGTGAGGCAAAGGGCCTCTTCGCGAGCAGGCTCGCTCCCACAGGTGATTTGTGGTGAACACAAAACCAAGGTGGGACCGAGCCTGCTCGGGAAGGCGTCTGAACAGGCACCCAATCAATCAGGTTTTGTCGAGGGCCTGAGCAGCCGCCAATACCGCATCCACATGCCCCGGCACCTTCACGCCACGCCATTCCTGACGCAGGACACCGTCCTTGTCGATCAGGAATGTGCTGCGATCAACGCCCATGTATTCCTTGCCATACAGTTTCTTCAGCTTGATCACATCAAACAACAGGCACAGTGCTTCTTCCTTGTCGCTGATCAGCTCGAAGGTGAACGCCTGCTTGGCCTTGAAGTTCTCATGGGACTTGAGGCTGTCGCGCGAAACGCCAAACACTTCGGTGTTCGCTGCTTTAAAAGCCTCAAGTTGATCGCGAAAGCCCTGACCTTCGGTCGTGCAGCCTGGCGTGCTGTCCTTCGGGTAGAAGTAAATCACTACCTGCTTGCCTTTAAGGCCCGCGAGGCTGATGGTCTGTCCATTGGTGGCGGGTGCTTCGAAGTCGGCGACCGGTTGGTCGATGGCAACGGCCATGAAAGCTTCCTTCTTACATTGGGTTTTGTGGGCGCCACGGTTCAATCAGGGCATCCAGATTCAGCGCATCTGCGAAATCCAGGAACTGATCGCGCAGCCAGCTGATTTGCACGCCGGCCGGCAACGTCACGGTAAACGTGGCGTTGAGCATGGTGCCGCCGGTTTGCGGTGCCTGATACGTGTCGCAGGTCAGGTTTTCCAGCTCGACGTTGTGGTCCATGAAGAACTGACACAGCTCGTTGATGATGTCCGAGCGATAGGCCGAGCTGACATAAGCCACATAAGGCAGCGCCTGAGGACGATTCTCCAGCGCCGCGCTACGCACCACATTGACGGTGAACGCATGCTTTTTGGAGAGGCTCGACAGGCTGCCTTCCAGGCGCGCCAGGGCGTCCCAGCTGCCGGAAATCTCGAGGATCAACGCACTGCACTCGCCATGACGGGTCAGGCGGGAAGTGACCACGGCGCAGCGGTTTTCATGGCTGGCGCGGCACAGGACGTTAGTCAGCTCCATGGGGTTGGCGCCGAGGGCACTGATGACAAGGAATTGTTCGCGAACTGTGGGGGTGGACATGCAGCATTCCTAAAGCGATGAGCGGTCGATACGTCTAAGGGCTTTTTTCCGGGAACGAGCCTGCGGATGCGAATTCAGAAAACCCGGGCCACAAGGTTGCAACATGCTCCAGTGAGGCAGGAGCGAGGGGTGGCAACGCTGGATCGGGGCTTGTGATGCCGTAAATGGAGGCTGGAAACTGGCGTACGAGCTTAACAGTACCGATCAAAGTCTGAAGGGTAGCGAAAAGCAGCGCCAAGGGGAATGGCGGCAGCGCAGTACTTCGCTTGTACAAGCATCTTGGCGCCAGTACCATTACGGCTCTCTTTTTCCGGCAGGAGCGGTTGCATGATTGCGGGCAGTATGGTGGCACTGGTCACACCCATGGATGCACAAGGTCGTCTTGACTGGGACAGCCTGAGCAAACTGGTGGACTTTCACCTGCAAAACGGCACCCACGCCATCGTGGCGGTCGGCACTACAGGTGAATCGGCCACCCTCGACGTGAACGAGCACATCGAAGTGATTCGTTACGTGGTCAAGCAGGTTGCAGGGCGCATTCCGGTGATCGCCGGGACTGGCGCGAACTCGACACGCGAAGCCATCGAGCTGACCACCAATGCGAAGATCGCCGGTGCCGACGCTTGCCTGCTGGTGACTCCGTATTACAACAAGCCGACCCAGGAAGGCCTGTACCAGCACTTCAAGGCCATCGCAGAAGCTGTCGATATCCCGCAAATTCTCTACAACGTGCCCGGCCGTACAGCGTGCGACATGCTGACCGAAACCGTGATCCGCCTGTCGACCGTGAAAAATATCATTGGCATCAAGGAAGCCACCGGCGACCTGAGCCGTGCTAAAGCCATCATTGATGGCGTGAGCGAAGATTTCGTGGTGCTATCCGGTGACGACGCCACCGCAGTCGAGCTGATGCTGCTTGGCGGTAAAGGCAACATATCGGTCACCGCCAACGTCGCGCCGCGCGACATGAGCGACCTGTGCAACGCGGCCCTGAAAGGCGACGCCGTGACCGCCCGCGCGATCCACGAAAAGCTGATGCCGCTCAATAAAACCCTGTTTATCGAATCCAACCCTATTCCCGTGAAATGGGCACTGCATGAAATGGGCTTGATGCCGGACGGTATTCGTCTGCCGCTCACCTGGCTCAGTGCGGCCTGTCACGAACCGCTGCGACAGGCCATGCGCCAGTCCGGCGTCCTGGTTTAATTGAGGAAGTACAACGCATGAAGCGAATGGCCGGACTTTCCGCACTTGCCTTGATTATCTCCAGCACGAGTGGCTGTGGATGGGTCTGGGGCCCGGAAGGTTATTTCCGTGACCGTGGTAGCGATTACCTGGAAGCGCAACAAACTGCACCGATGCAATTGCCACCGAATATCACAGACGCCAAACGTCTGGATCCGCTGCTGCCGATCCCGCGTAACGTGGCTGATGACACCGCCAAGGGCGAATACATCGTTCCTCGTCCGCAGCCGCTGGCGGCATCGGCCGATGCCAGCCCTTACTCCCTGCAGAAAGTCGGCGATACGCGCTCGATCCTGGCGCAGAACCCACCGGCCGAAATCTGGCCAGTGGCTGTGCAGTTCTTCCTGGACAACGGTTTCCGCCTGGATGAACAGCGCCCGCAAACCGGCGAATTCACCACCACCTGGCAGCATTCCGACGAACTGTCCGCCGCAATGGCCAAGCGTATGAGCGCCGCCGGTGTCAGCACCGACAGCCAAACCCGCGTTCGGGTACGTATCGAGCCGGGCGTACAGCGCAACACCAGTGAAATCTATGTGGTCAGCGCCGAGCGTCCTGCCGGCAGCACTGCGGATGTGGAGTTCACCAATCGTTCGCTCAACACCGGCCTGGATGCGGCACTGACCAACGACCTGCTCGCGAGCATGAGCCGCATTTCGGAGAAGGGCGGTTCAGTCTCCATGCTGGCTTCGCGTGATGTTGATACACCGGGTCGTGTCAGCCTGAGCGAAGATGGTAGCGGCAACCCGATTCTGATCGTCGGCAACGACCTGGATCGTGCCTGGTCGAGCGTCGGTCGTGCGCTGGAACAGGGCGAATGGCGTGTTGAAGACATCAACCGCAGCCTGGGCCTGTACTACATCAATTTGTCTGAAAAAGCCGAGAGTAAAGACGACAAACCTGGTTTCTTCAGCAGCCTGTTCGGTACCGCTCCGAGCAAGGAAGAAGTGGAAGCCCGCGCCGAGCGTTATCAGGTCCGCCTGAGCAAGGTCGGCGAAAACATTCAGGTCACCGTCGAGAAAAACATCAACACCGTGGCGCCGGCAGACGTGGCGCGCAAAGTGTTGAGCGAGATTCAGGACAACCTGGGCTGATCACATGCGTTTTGCCGTTCTCGGCAGCGGTAGCCAAGGGAACGGCACGCTGATAGCCAGCGATGACACGTATGTGTTGGTGGATTGTGGTTTCTCCCTGCGAGAAACCGAAAAACGCTTGCTGCGCCTGGGTGTAAACCCGGCGCAGTTGAGCGCGATACTCGTGACCCACGAACATGCCGACCACGTGCATGGCGTGGGTTTGCTGTCTCGGCGCTACAATCTGCCTGTCTACCTCAGTCGCGGGACCCTGCGCGGGATGCGCAAACCGATTGAACCGGCTGGCCTTCTGGCCGACGGCGAGCAACTGCAGATCGGCGCTCTGAGCATCGGCGTCATTGCCGTGGCTCACGATGCACAGGAGCCGACGCAATACGTCTTCAGCGACGGTGAGCGGCGCTTCGGCCTGTTGACCGACCTGGGCTCGTATTGCAACAAGGTGCTGGACGGCTATCGGGACCTCGATGCGTTGATGATCGAGTCCAACCATTGCCGTGACATGCTGGCTCGCGGTCACTACCCCTACTTTCTGAAGCAGCGGGTGGGCGGTGAACTGGGGCATTTGAACAACCACCAGGCGGCATTCCTGGTGTCCGAGTTGGGCTGGCAAGGCCTGCAACACCTGGTCCTGGCCCATCTGAGCAGCAAGAACAACCTGCCGCAGCTGGCCCGGCAATGTTTTGTCGACACCCTCGGGTGCGACCCGGACTGGCTGCAACTGGCCGATCAAGATTCAGGGCTCGACTGGCGATACATCGCCTAGCCCACCTACTTAGCAAGCGGAGCCCATCATGGAAAAACGTGAAGAACTCTACCGCGGCAAAGCCAAATCGGTTTACAAGACCGACGACGCTAACCGCTTGATCCTGCTGTTTCGCAACGATACGTCGGCGTTCGACGGCAAGCGCATCGAGCAGCTCGACCGCAAAGGCATGGTGAACAACAAGTTCAACGCCTTCATCATGCAGAAACTCGAAGCCGCCGGCGTGCCGACCCAATTCGACAAACTGCTGGGCGACAACGAATGCCTGGTGAAAAAACTCGACATGATCCCGGTCGAGTGCGTTGTGCGTAACTACGCCGCCGGTAGCCTGGTCAAGCGCCTGGGCGTCGAAGAAGGCATGAAGCTCAACCCTTACACCTTCGAACTGTTCCTGAAGGACGACGCCAAGGGCGATCCGTTCATCAACGAATCCCACGTCGTGGCCTTCGGTTGGGGCACCGCCGAGCAGCTGGTTCGCATGAAAGAACTGTCGCTCAAGGTCAACGAAGTCCTGAGCAAACTGTTCGACGACGCCGGCCTGCTGCTGGTCGACTTCAAACTCGAATTCGGTGTATTCCACGACGGCTCCATCGTCCTGGGCGACGAATTCAGCCCGGACGGCTGCCGCCTGTGGGACAAGGCCACCGGCAAAAAAATGGACAAGGACCGCTTCCGTCAGGGCCTCGGTGACGTCATCGAAGCCTACGAAGAAGTCGCCAATCGTCTGGGCGTACCGCTTTAATCGACGCAAGCATCTGATAGCACGGAAAAATTTCGCACAGGGGGTTCGCTTCCGGCGAAAGTGTTGTTATGATGCGCGCCGTTGGAGAGATGCCAGAGTGGCCGAATGGGACGGATTCGAAATCCGTTGTACCTTCACCGGTACCTAGGGTTCGAATCCCTATCTCTCCGCCATTACATAGAAAAAGCCCCGTAACTGAAAAGTTACGGGGCTTTTTTGTTTCTGGAGTCCCTATTTGGGCAATTTCAGCCTTTCCACGGTTTGAGCCAAATCCCCAAAGCGCAGAGCAATAACAACCCGGCGACGGTGCTGAGCCCAAGCTGCAACCACGTATTAAGCAGCGGATGTAAAAACACCGCCGCCAGGCCCAGCAAGACCACGCTCAGGCCCCAGCGAATCGGCCAGCCGAGAAGTGCGAGCAGTTGTTGGCGTTGCATCAGCAACAGATTCGTCAGGATTACACCTCCCAACGCCGCCAGTGGGATGGCCTTCAGGCCGAACAGCAACGGTAAACTGGCCAGCAGGATCGCGTTGAGCAGGCTGCCGAGCAGCTCGCAGTGCAACGGCATACGGGTGTCGCCAGCGGCGTAGGCGTAGCGCGCGAGCATGGCATTCCAGGCGCCAAATACCAGCGGCGCGGCAAACCATCCCAGTAACGCCGGTAGCGGACCCTCAATGCTCTGGGCTGGCAGCAGCAGTTGAATCAGCGCCGGGCTGGCTCCGACCAATCCCAGAGCAGCGGGTAGACTCAGCAACGTCGCCGCGTCCAAACCTCGACGCAGCAACACAAGGCGCTGTTCGCCCTGTTTGCCGCTCATCAAGCCCAACAACACTTGGTTCAGGCTCATCAGGGCAATCAGCGGCAGGTTGATCAACTTGCGCGCCAGGTTGACCCAGGTCACCACACCTTCCCCCAGGTAGCTGGCGACCAGACGTTCCAGCAAGGCCAGACCTTGACTCGCCACGTTGCTGAGCAGAAGCGGACCAATGCGCCCGAGTAATTCGCGTCCGACGTGCGCTTCGCCGCGCAGGTGCCACGGGCGCCATCCGGATTGCCAGATCGGCGGCAGCAGGGGCACGCACATCAGCAGGCTACCGGCAAAGAGCGCCATCGACAGTTCGGCGCTGAGACTGGCAGAGCCTCGCCAAAACAAATAAATCACAGGTGGCAGGTTGAACAGCAATGAGCCCAACCCCGGCAGGACAAAACGTTGCCGGGCTTGCAGCGGAATGCTGAACAACGCATGCAGCAGCAGCCCCGGCACGCAGGCAGCCAACCAACGCAAATTGGCAGCCGCTTCAGCCTGGGCATCACTGTCCAGCCCCGGGCCGATCAGCCGGACCCAAAGGGGGGCACCCAGCGCGAGCAGCGCATAGAGTCCAAGCCCGACACCCAGCAGGCGCGGAGTGAGACTGGCCAGCCAGCTGCGCTGGGATGTCTCATTACGTTGTTGGTAGAGGGGCAGGGCCGCAGCAGCCAACAGGCCGGCCGCCAGGGTCATGCGTAAGGCTTCCGGAATAAATACCGCCACCAGAAACGCGTCACTGCGATTGCCCGCACCCCAGGCGGCGACCAGCAGCCATTCGCGGGCAAAGCCGGCTACCAGCCCCGCGAGGGTTGCCAGGGTAAGCCACAGGGTGCTGCCAAACATTTAATGAAACAGGGTGAACAGGCCTTTGCCACCCACCTTGTAATTCAAGTTTTGGGGACGTTCACCCATGGGTTTGGCTCCGCTGCCGCCAACGATTTTGTAAGGGGCAATGTTCTTCGCCACCAAGGTATTGGCGGTGACCACTGCGCCGCGTCCGATGTGGGTGCTGTGAGCGATCAGCGCCCGCGTGGCGATCCAGGCATAGTCATCGATGTAGATCGGACCGGACACGGACCAGAACTCTGGCGCAGTCAGGTCATGGCTGCCGGCGATAATCAGCACATGGGAGGCAATCGCGACATGGTCGCCGATGATCAAGCCGGCACGGGCATCGACCTGGCAATGCCAGGCAATCACGCTGTCCACGCCCATCACCAGGTTTTCGACACCCAACACTTCGGTGTTGCGCCAGATGCTCGACCCCTTGCCGATTTTCGCCCCGCCCAGACGCAACCAGGCCAAGCGCACGTGATGACTGGGGATCTTGTTGATCAGAATGTTGTAGGCGTGCTCCCAGGCCCGCAAACAGCGATCCTTGAGGGTGATCCAGTTTTTGCCGTAACGCGGCACCAGCGTGCCCGGAATGTCCTGGCTCAAGCGTTGGTACAGGCGCCGTACCAGAGGATCTTCAATGCTCGCTTCGATGTTCACCGAACAGATGCTGTAGCGCGCCTGCTCGCCATCGCCCTCGACGAAAAACACATCGCGGGTCATGCCCGAGGCAAAGGCCGCGTTCAGGTCTTCGTGGCTGGCGCCCAGTTCGACGGCCAGTGATGGCAAGCGGTCGGGGAGGTCAGTAGAGTGAAAAATGCGATGTCTCATACTGGGCTTTCCTTGGGCGTAAAGGGAAGAATGATCGAGGGACGCAGGCGGACCTGTTGCAAGCTCAGGCCCATCAACAGCCAGAACAGACCGATCAGGACGAAGGTAAAACTGAAGTAATGGTCGAACAGTCCCGTCAGCAGCGCGGCCAGCAAGCCGGCGATACAGCCCAGCCACAGGGCGTTTTCGCGGGTAACCTGGCGAACGTCGGTCACCGGTCGGACTTCACGCCACCAGAGCACGGTAACGGTGACAAATAGCAGCATGCCGGGGATGCCGATCTTGTAGATGAAGTTCAGCCACAGGTTGGAAATGCCCGGCAGACCGCTGCCCGGGATGGGCGGGTCGAGCTTGAAGCCAATGCCCAGGGGAAAGCGGGCCATCGCGTCGGGGAATTTCGAGTATTCGTCGAAACGTATCTCGGTACTGGCATTGGACGCCGAGAAAATCGTCATCAAGCGTTCCTGCAGCGGGGGGTAGAACATCACCAACGCCACCGCGAACGCTGCGCCGATGCCGATGATTCGGCCGCTGTAGGGCACGCGCTTGTAGGTCAGCCAGAGCAGCACCAGCGCCAGCGCGAGAATCGCCCCGCGAGAAATACTCAACAGCAATCCCGCGCAACCGAGTATCGCCACTGCCAGGCCCAATGCACGGCGAAAACCTGATTGCGTCCAGCCATACAACAGCGCCATGGGAATGAACAACACCAGCACGCCGCCGGTGAGGTTGGGGTGGACCCAGGGCGAGGCCATGCGCTGGTAGTTGGCAGAAAAGATGTCTTGCACCGCCTCCGGGTGCGCATATTTGAGGTCGGTAAGAATCGGGATCATCGACATTGCGTTACGGGTCTTGATGAACATGAAGACCGATAGCAGCAGCATCGCCAAATTGCCCAGCAGCAAAGCAATCACTAGCTTGTCGCGATCGGCATCGCTGCGCAGCAGCAAGGGCACCATGAACAGCAGGGACAGGTTCATCAGCCAGCGCACCCAGTTCACCGGGCCATTGCCGTCGGCGTGGATGATGATCATCCCCGCGATGAAGGGAATGATGCTGAATAGCATCAACCAGGCCATGGCCCGTTCGGTCGGACGCCACAGCAGCAGGTTGCGGGTCTGGCCGATGAACGACTGCCAGAAGACCCCGAGCCAGGTCAGCCCCAGCACCGCTTCACTGACCGTGGTGCGAATACCCAACTCCAGGGTGGTGTAAGGAATGCTGGTGGCCAACACCGCAAAGATCAGTAAACCCCATAGGGGTTTGCGCACCAGCGTGAGCGTCACCGCGAGGCCGATCACCACGAAGATCACTTTCATGGGCGGCAGCGCCCAAAGCAGTACACCAAAGACCAGGCCCAGTAGCAGCCCGATGATTTT
Source organism: Pseudomonas sp. BE134 (assembly GCF_031456105.1). Classification (NCBI taxonomy): domain Bacteria; kingdom Pseudomonadati; phylum Pseudomonadota; class Gammaproteobacteria; order Pseudomonadales; family Pseudomonadaceae; genus Pseudomonas; species Pseudomonas sp. BE134. The sequence goes on from NZ_JAVDUA010000007.1 coordinate 89,389, forward strand.
TCCTGGCGGCATCAGTGGTACAACGCTGCGAGTAAGGTATCCAGGCGCTGACGATAGGCCGGCTCGGCGAATTGCCGGGCCCAGTCGCGTAGTGTTTGAGGATCGGTGGTGGATTCGTCCTGTGCCTGATCAATCAATGCGGCCCTTAGCTGATCGCAATCCCCTGGGTTGAACCGCCGCGCTGAGGGCGGTGCCACTTCTTCCAGTGCCGAACCTCTGGCTACCGCCACGGGAGTACCGGCGCTCAGGGCCTCGATCACTGGCAAGCCGAAGCCTTCGGCGTAAGAGGGTTGCCAGAGGCAATCGGCGTTGAGGTAGAGCGCGTGCAGTTGGGCATCACTCACACCGTTGACCCAATGCAGCCCCGGCAGTTCGTTCAGGGCTGGCGGCAGGTCACTGGCGTGACCGACCAGCACTAACTCCGGCACCTGTGGATTCTCCAGGCGACAGGCGTGCCAGTTTTCGACGAAAAATGCCATGTTCTTGCGCGGTTCACGGGTCCCGACCGCCAGCCAGTAGCGCTCAGGCAATCCGCTCGGCAATTGACCTGGAGCGTCCTGGTATTCGGGAACCAGATTGTTCAGTACCCGAAATTTCGGTTTGGCCCAAGGAAACAACCTGGCGGCTTCGTTGCATGAAAAGCGTGACGGGCACCAGACTTCGTCGGCGATCCAGATCGACCAGGCAATCGAGGCTGAATCGATCAGCCGATAAGCCAGGGCCTTGAGCCGCGAGCGGTGGAAGTTGCGCTGAGTCAGCTGGAACAGGTCATGCAGAACCAGCACATAACGTGTACCGGCCGGTTTTTGGCCAATCGGCAAGCCCATATTGGCGGTGGCGATATACAGGTCGATCGTGTGTTGGCGGATGGCTGCCGGCAGAAAACTGCGTTCGAATCGCAGTCGTACCTGCGGACGCTGCAAGCCCTCCATCGGGCTCTGCCAGTCAGGGCAGGCCGCCGTCAGACGTTGCGGGTGGTCCAGCGGAGCCTCGCTGAACAGCACCAATTGCGTGTCGTCACGCGCACAAAGCGCTTGTTCGAGGGCTTTGACTTGCCGTGCAATGCCCGAAGAGGGAGCCACCGTGGCGGCGCGATAATCCAAGGCTACACGCATGCTCGTTTCTCCTCTGTCGATGGCAATTTCCGGTAGATCTGTTCCAGTTCGTCGCCGGCCACCGACCAGTCATGATGAGTGCGCGCATAACGACGCGCCGCGTCGGACAGACGTGCGGCGAGAAGCGGTTCACCGAGCAGTCGGACCACCGCGTCGGCCAGGGCCTGAGCGTTTTCACCGAACAGATAGTGTTCGTCGGGATTGATCGCTAACCCGGATGCACCTTGTCCGGTGCTGACCAATGGCAAGCCGGCGGCCATCGCCTCAAGCACTTTGAGCTTGGACCCGCCACCGTGGCGCAGCGCCGCGATGAACAGCGCGCATTGCTCTTGCAATGCAGGCAGGTCCGGAGCGAAGCCGATCCATTCAATGCGGGCGTCGGGCCAGCGTTCGGACCAGGTGTCCGGTAACGCGTACCCGACCACCGCCAGACGTGCCTCAGGACAGGCTTTCCAGATGAGAGGAAATATCTCGTCGAGCATCCATTGGACGGCGTCCAGGTTGGGGGCGTATTCGTAGTTGCCAACGAACAAGATGCGCTGGCTGTTCGGGGCGGCGACTACGTTTGCATAGCTGCGACTGTCGACGCCGTTGACCACGACTTCAACCGGTGTCGAGGTCAGCTCGCGCATGGCGTGCGCGTCGGTTTCGGTCACGGCCACTACCTGTCGGGCGGTATTGAAGGCTTTGCGTTCCCACTGTCGGCAGCGCCATTGATCGAAATGCACGAACGGCGAGGCCCAGCGCGGGAAGCGGTCGTAAGTGGCGCCACCCAGGCTGGACTCGAGGTTGTGCTCGGTGAGGACGAAATCCCGTGACGCGTGCATCAGCGGTTTAAGGTACGGCTGCAAGCTGTAACTGTGCTCGATCTGTATCACATCCCAGGATTCTCGCAACAGTTCACCGAAGCATTGGCGCAAGGGGCGCGACAACCCATTGACAGTGGTCAACAGTGGCCAGGGCGCCAGCAACCCGGCGAACAAGGTCATCGGGTGCTTGAGCGGGCGTCGTGGAATCACGATCATCCGTTCCACCAAAGGTTCGAGTGCCGCACAGACAGCGGCGTCGGCTTCGGTCTTCGATTGCACCAGCAAGGTAATCTGGTGACCCCGTTCGCTCAAGGTGCGCAATAAGTGATATTGCCGGGTCTTTCCGCCGCTGGTCAGAGGCCAGGGCAGGTAGGGCACAATCCAGAGGATCTTCAATTATGGCGCTCCAGTCAGGGTTATTTACCACACCAGAATCTGCAGGGTCGGTTTCACCTGGGGGTGAATGCCGTCCGCTGTGTTGAGAGTGTCCCGGGTCCCGTTCAGTGGGTCGTAAAGCTCAGCCTGTTGAATCTGGGGCAGCTTTACGGTGCCCGCTTTGGCACTCCAGAACATCAACAGACGCTTCCCGTCCTCCCGCGCCCAGGCCACGCTGTAAAGTGCATCGGGTGCACCCTCCAGGTGCGGGGTCTGGCCCGGTTTGAGGCTTGGTCCAGTAATCTCCAAGAAGCGTGCCAATGCCCGGTACACCGGTTTTGGTTCGCCATCGAGGTCGAGCAGACCGTAATGCTGATCACGGGGCGAAGCTCGATCATCGAGGTCGGAAAGCGCGAAGAGAAAGATTCGCTGATAGTCCTGGGTACTCATCAGTGCGAGGCGACGCAGGGTGTAGTCCGCTTGACCGTCGACACCGATCAGCGCCTGCATCTCCTTGGGCCCGGCATAACTCGACCAGCCCCACTCGGTAGCCCAGACGTTCTTCAGCCCGGCGTTGTGCAGCATGTCATTGAGTTGCTTGCCGCGTAGCAGCACTTCGTTCTTGCCCGGCTCGTCGGTTTCCGGCGTTTCTGAATAGGGGTGATAGGCCGCCACCATACCGAGGCTTTGCACGCCCAATTTGCCAAGCGCTTCGAACATCAATGTGTCGCCACGGGGTGGCATCTGGCTGTAGTAGGCCATGCCACCCATCACTTGGGTCTTGCCGGGGGCGGCTTTGTCCAGCGCCTGATGGGTTGCAAGCAGCAATTGACCGTAGCCGGTGGCTTCGACCTGCGGGCGCCAGTTGTTCGGCAGGTTCTGCTCGTTCCAGACCTGCCAGGCATCAATGTTCGGGTAGCGTTGGGCTAGCATGGCCATGCGCTGGGCATAGACCTGCGGGTCCTTTGGCGGGTACTGATCCTGAAACGGTGCCCCGACGGGAGCCGTGGTAATGAAGGGCGCCGAGCCGACCATATAGAACACTGACTTGAGCTTCGACGCCGTGAGCGTTTTATCCAGCTCGTCCAGGGTGTTCAGTTGATAGTCGTTTTCGCGGGGCTCCAGGCGGTCCCAATGCAGATCCACGCGCACCCATTCCAGGCCGAGTTTCTGGTAGGCGCTGATCTGCTTTTTGTACTGCGATGGGGTAAACCATAAAAAGTGTGCATTCACGCCCAAGTAGTCTTTCCACACCAGCGTATGCGTGGGCGCGAGGTTGATCGGTGCGGCGTCGGCCGGCTCGCGGAGCATCAGCGTGCTGCCGATGGCCAGCGCGGCAACGACGGGTAGCGCGCGCAGCAGTCGGCGAGGGCGGGAGGAGGAGCTGCGAATATTCATCGTGATCGCTCCTCGCACGCAGACTTGAACAGATCGCCAAACCGCTGCGCAGTGGCCGACCACTCACGTTGTAGCCCTGTTTCGCGGGCCTGCATCGCCCACTGTCGCGCCAGTTCGGGTTCGAGCACCAAGCGTGTCAGGCAGTTGCTCAGCGAAGCGACATCGCCTTGCTGGTAGGTGACACCGTTGCCGCCAGCGACTTCTTCGGCGAAGGCTCGGGCGTTGGAGGTAATGACGCCGCGACCGCAGGCATTCGCCCAGGACAGCGCGCCGCTGGTGCCGCGCATCTGTCCCAGCCAACCGAGTTTTTTCGATTCGCGGTAGGGCAACACCATTACATGATGGGCCTGGATAGTGCTGGCAATGTCACTGGAGGGCAGGTCCAGTTGCCAGTCAACAGCATCGTCAAGTTGCAAGTCGCGAATCCGTTGCCGCAAGCCGTCCAGGTAATTGCCCGCGGGGTCGAAGGTCATCTCCGGCGCGGTGCCACCGGCCAGTGTCAGCCGCACGTGGCCTCGGCGTTGCGGGTGGGCTGCGAGTGTTTGGGCGAACGCCTCGATCAGGTCTTCGATACCTTTGCCCCGGTAGATGAAACCGAAATACAACAGACGCAGCGGTTCCAGCGCTGGCAGCTCGATAGGGACAATCGGCAGGTTGCCATGGGCGATCACCGCAGATTGCTCCGCCCGCAGTCCCATGCGTTGGCGCAGACGGTCCCCACCCAAGCGAGTGAGGGTGACGAGCCGGCTCATGCTTTTGGCCAGGCGCCGTTCTTCATGCAGGGTCAGCGGGTCGGCGAGCAATGAGGCGGCCTGCGGCATTGGATGAGGCAGCCGTTCGAGCAGGGTCAACGGCCAGAATAGTCGGGCACGCCGCCAGATCAGCCGCTCAGGATCATGCACAGTGGCCGTCAGGGGGATTTGCGGCTGCTCCCGGCGCAGGTAATCCAGAGCCTGAAACTCACCGAAGCGACCACCGCCGAGTTCGGCGTGCACCAGGTCTACGTCGCGCCAGTCGACCGCCTTCAGGCGTGACAGTTGCTGCGTCAAGTCGTAACAGCCTGCCAGCGGAGTCAGCACCTCGATGCCCAGACGGCGCAGTGCGTTGCTGAAATGCGCGGCATAGTCGGCAATGCCGGTTTGCTCCGGCGGCAGTGGGGCCAGCAGCACGATACGCATCAGTTTGCTCCGCGCCAGTGGTTGAGACGCAGGAGCACTGTGGCTGGCACTTCAAAGCGGCGGCGATTGAGGATCACCCCATCGACTTTGCCAAACGCGGTAGTGAGCAATGACAGGGCATTTTGGATCATCGGCACGGTGCTGGTGCGTGCCTCGATCACCAGCGCAATCAGGTCGGCGCGGCGCAGGAGCAGGAATGCGTCCCGGTTTGACGACAGTGACGAAGCATCAAGCAGCAGTACTTCGCCGGGGAGGGCTGGGCCGGCTCCGTTGACCTTGACTCGATGGCCGCGTTCTTCCAGCAGAAGGCGCAATTGCCAGATGATGAAACTCACCCCTTCACCGTCGCGCGCCGAGGTCAGGCCCAGCGTCAGGCCTTCACGCTCGATGCGATCCATGGGCAACAGGCCGTAGAGTCGATAGATACTCGCCGTCATGGCGGCCGGCGTTGCATCGTTGCTGTCGGGCACGCTGCTCCACAGCGGGATCTGGAAAAGCTCCAGCAGGCGTGCACCGTCGTGGATGCGCTGGTCCAGCAAGTAGCAGACATAAATTGTCAGCAGGCCCACCGCCAGGCCGGCGGGAATCGCAAACAACAGGATCAGCAAGCTCTTGGGGAATACCCGCGCCGGGTTAAACGTGGCGTGTTCGATCAGTGCAATGTTGCTGATCTGGCTGGTGTCCAGTTCGTGGTCGATACGCGCTTGTTCAAGGTTATCCGAATAAAGGGCGTAGCTTTTTTCTGCGGTACGCAGTTGTTGGGTGAGGCGGTTGAGCTCAGGCTCATCGGTCATGACACGACCGCGTTCGGTGCGCAGGGTTTCGAGGGTTTTGTCGTAATCGGCGATTTGCCCGATCAGTTTTTGTTGCTGCAGTTGGGCGTCGATCACCTGTTGCTTGACGTTGGTCACCAGGCCGTTGGGCGCGAGGTTTCTGGATCGCTCCAGACGGGTTTCTTCCTGAGCACTCAAGTCTCGCAGGTCGACGATGTTCTGATCTATTTGTTTGACCGCCGGAGCATTCGGCAAGTAGGTGCGCAGCAGGCGGGCACGCTCCACTTGCAGGGTATTGAGTTGGCGCTTGAGGTCGAGCTGGGTCGGGTTGAGACTGGTCTCGCGGGTGGTCACGACTTCTGCAGGCTGGTCCTTGAGTTGCAGGCGGGCGTTGATGAGGAAGCTGCTGATACCGGACAACTGATTCTGTGCGTTGACCCGTGCATCCGTGAGACGGTCGATCTGGCTGGTGAGGTTTTTCAGGCGTGCGTCGACGCTGATCGAATCGATCTGTTTCAGACGCCCCTGCAGCTGTTGCTTGAGACTCTGAATCTGCCCGGCAACCTTGTTGCCTTCCGTTTCATAAAAGGCATAGAGGCTTTTACGGCCCAGCACCCGAGCGCGCTCTTCAAGGTAGGCGTCGACCCAGATCTCCACCACTTTTTGTGCGATCAGCGGATCATCCCAAGTGAAGCTGACTTCGATCACCGAGGAGCCCGCTTCGTGGCTGGCGGAGAAGTTCTTTTCCAGTCGGGTGGCCAAACGGTCGAGAGGACTTTGCTCCTCCGACAGACCGACAATCTGCAGCAGGCTGCGCACGCTTTCGATGACGGCGCCGGTGCCTTTTTTGGCATAGAACTTCAGCTTTGCCCAGAAACCCTCTTCGGGGGTGGAGGTCATTTGCAGGTAACGCTCAGCGACGATGTGCACGACGGGCCGGCCGGTGAGCATCTTCTCTTCGTCGACGATGGGGTCGTGCTGAGTGCTTGGCGCGACCAGGGTCTGGCGGTTGCCGGCCTCAATCGGCACGGTGGTGCTCTCACGCCCTGGCTTGACCAGCAAGCGCGCATCGGACTCGAAGCGGGCCGGCAGCAGGAACGCGCCCAGCACGGCAACCACAATGGTAGTAAGGACCGCCAGCTTGAACTCGCGGCGAAAAATGAAAAACAGCCTTAACAGGTCGCGTAGCGAGCGTATTTCAATCACAGGATCACTCCGTTTAGGGTGCGGTGAAAACGTACTGGCCGGGAATATGAACGAGTGATACTTAGCCGCCGCCTGGGTTACTAGAGACTTGGTTTGTGTCTTGTACCTTTACGTCCTGCTGATTGAGGTCGTAATTGAAACCGACACCAATCCCCTTGTTGACCGGAAACAGCTTGGTGAAGTACATGTCCACCGCTTCAACCGTGCTGCCGATCTTCGACTGGGGCACGTAGATCATGTCGCCGCGTTGCAAGGTCACCATCGGATGGTTGGGGTCGCTGAGCATGCTGCTCAGGTCGACGAAGTACATGGTGTACTTGCCGTTGGCACCGGTTCTGAGCAAGGCAATATTGGAGCTGTCGGCCGACGGCAGCACGCCACCGGAGCTGAGAAGCGCCTGTTCGACGGACACGGTGCCGGCCAGGTTGAAAAACGACGGGTTGGCCACGGCGCCACCAATGAACACCCGATTGCTCGGGGCAATGGCGATGTTTACCGTCACCGCAGGTTCGCGGAAGACGTTTTTGTAGCGATCGGTGATGTCCTTGCCGAGGTCTTCGGGGGTGCGCTGCGATGCCTTGATCCGGCCGATGTTGGGCATCGAAATAAACCCGTCGGGGCGCACCACGAACATCGTCATTTCATCGGCACTGGCCGCTTCCTGCGCATCGCGCACGATGCGAAGGGAGTCGCCAGTCTGGATCAGCACCTGTGCCGGAGGCAGGTCGGCCAGGGTAAACGCCATCTGATGGCGAGCCTTGAGCGTATCGCTGTCGGGAAGCGCGACATGCGCAGGCGTCGTGCAGCCACCAAGCCAGACTGAGGCGCTCAGGAGGCTCAATAGATAAAGCCGGGAACGTCGGTTAGTAGTCGTCATTGACAGCTCACACCCAGTAGTTGGAAAACATGCCCAGACGCCGCTTGAGGGGCGTCGGCAGATGCTGTTCGTAATGACCAAGGCGATAACCCAGCAGTTTCAGCGTGCTGCGCAGCAGTACTTCCGGTACCCGGTGCAACGCGCCGGCTTCACGCAGGGCCTGTATTTCGGCCAGTACATAACGCTTGCCTTCGCCACCGGCAGCACCGAAGGCATCCCTGATCCAGCGTTCACGGCCGTAGAACACGCCGATATCGAAATAGCGGCGAAACTCTTGCAGCAGGCTGTAGTTGTGCGAGTGTTGGACGCAGGCACTGGCGGCGTAGCGCACCTGATAGCCATTAAGGATCATGCGCGCAGCGACATGGGCGTCTTCGCTGCCGATCACATCCATCGGGAAACCGCCGACGGCTTCCAGGGCGCTGCGGCGATAGATCGAAAATGAATCCGAACTGAAACACGTCTTGATCCCCAGTTCAGGTGCATCGGCCAGGCTTTTACTACGGCTCTGGCGGGTGTAATTGAACTGCCGTGATTGAGCCTCAAGCACGCCGGCGCCGGGGTGGGGCAACTGACGGCCGTAGGCGACCCCGTTTCGCGGGTCTTGATGCAACTCTTCGTACAGATTGGCAAAGGTTTGCGGCGTCGCGGGAATGGCATCCTGGGTCATCAGAATCATTGCATCGGCGTTGACCTGCTGGCTGGCCCAACGACGTGTTCCACCATGGTTAAAGTCCTTGGCGGCAATCACGTGTACCTGAGCGCCGAACGCCTGAAAACGGCTGACGGTGGCATCCGTAGAGCTGCTGTCGACGACCAGCATCGTGTCCGGTTGCAGGGTCTGGGCTTTCAGCGCCGGCAACAACCGATCAAGGTGCTCCACGGCATTGCGGGTCGGAATGATCAGCGCGAGTCGGGTCAAGGGATCACCTGCGCAGGGGCGCGCCCATAGATGTCATCGAAACGTACGATATCGTCCTCGCCCAGGTACTCGCCGCTTTGTACCTCGATCATCACCAGATCAATGATTCCAGGGTTGCTCAGGCGATGGCGATGTCCCGCCGGGATATACGTGGACTCGTTGCTGTTGAGCAGGACCTCTCGATCGCCATTGGTGATCATTGCTGTGCCGCTGACGACAATCCAGTGCTCGCTGCGGTGGTGGTGCATTTGCAGGGACAGCGACTCTTTGGGCTTGACCAGGATGCGCTTGATTTTGTAGCGCGCGCTTTCCTCAAGTACGGTGTACATCCCCCACGGCCGGGTCACCGTGCGATGCAGGCTGAACGCACTGTGGTTCTGGCGTTTGAGCTCCTGCACGATGAAGCGCACGTCTTGGGTGCGAGATGCATCCGCCACCAGGATTGCATCGGGGGTGTCGACGATAATCAGGTTTTTGATGCCCACTGCACCGAGCACGCGCTTGGGCGAGTCAATGTAGCAGTTGTGAACGTCATGCAGGACTGCCTCGCCATTGACCTGATTGCCGGATTCGTCATTCGGGGTAAGTTGGCGCAATGCGTCCCAGGAGCCGATGTCGCTCCAGCCGATATCACACGGCACCACTGCCACCCGTTCGGATCGCTCCATCAGCGCGACATCGATCGAGATATCCGGGGCGAGGGCGAAGTTGTCCGCCGCGAGTTCGCGTTGTCGGCAACTCTTGTTATCCAGCGTCGAGCCGTTTTCCAGGCTGGCCTTGGCGGCTGCCAGGACCTCGGGTGCATGCAAGGCCAGTTCCTGAAGCAGCGTATCGACGCGGAAGCAGAACATGCCGGCGTTCCACAAGTGCCTGCCGCCATCGACATAGTCTTGAGCGGTGTCCAAGTCGGGCTTTTCGACGAAGCGTGCAACGCGAAATCCCTGCCTCAGCGCCTGGCCCTGCTCAATATAGCCAAAACCGGTTTCGGCCTTGTCCGGCTGGATACCGAAGGTGACGAGAAAACCTTGCTCGGCCAGCACCCGAGCACTCTCTACCGCTGCAGCAAAAGCTTCTTCGTCAAGAATCAAGTGGTCTGCCGGCATTACCAATAACTGGGAGGTCTCACCCAAGTGCTCTTGAACATGCAATGCGGCAACGGCGATGGCAGCGGCGGTGTTGCGACCGAAGGGTTCAAGCAGCAGGTCGAGGCTCAGCCGCGCGGTATTGACGCTGCGGTAATCGTCCAGCGTACGGAACAGCAACTCACGGTTGGTCACCGTCAGGATACTGGTCACTGCGGGCAAGCGACTGGCCCGGCCAAAGGTCTTTTGCAGCAGGCTTTGGCCGTCGCGCATGCGCATGAAGGGCTTGGGCATGTTCTGCCGTGAAACGGGCCAAAGACGCGAGCCTGAGCCACCAGAGATGATGCATGGGATCAATCCACCGAGTTCGCTCATCATTAAACTTCCTTCGTCGAAAGAATGGTCGGAACTGTTATGAAAACGATGTACAAATCCAGCCAGATCGTTGTCTGGCGCTCGGCATTGAGGGCGGTCTGGTCGATATACTTCGATCGAACTTGAACACGCGGAACAGCCGACCGTTGTAGCCGTAGCGCTTTTGCCGAAATAGCGCCGGGCCTTTGGAGTCAAATCTGACTGCCAGTGAGGTGATCAGCAGAATGGGGGACAGCAGGACAATGCCCAGGCTCGCGAGGACGGCGATCAGTGCAGGCGCGTTCTTGCCTCGAGCAATGAAGCACCCCGTGACCCCTGTCTGTGCCAAAAACTTGCTATCGATCGATTTCTCAAGCATGGAAGCCTTCGCTGCCGGATAACCGGCCGGATCGTAGATCAAAAGTTAAGTGGCACGTTTCACATGTAAACGTCGCCCGCCGTCCGTCACGATAATTTGGCCACGCAAAGATGGCTTTATGATGTTGTTGGCAGGGTAGAAAAGGTCATCAGATGGGCGTCAATAAAATCTTGATGTTTTTTTGACGTTTGTTTCGTGGGCGCTTCGTACATGGCGCCTTGGGAGTATGGGAAAGCGTTCTTGCGATTGCAGCTATAGGTCCTGTGATTGTCGTGCGAACCGAAACGGCCGAGTTAGACTCTTTGCCTGCTGCAAGACTGGACTTTGTAATGACCGCAGTCTCGAGAGCCACGATAGCATCGCTTTTGGATTATGGTCAAAAGCAGTGCCATCGCAGGCTTTTTTTTACCATAACTCATAATTTTTGTTTGCACCTCAACAATTTTTCCACAGTGAGCGTCTCAAGTAAAAAATAGCCACAATGGAGTCCTCACGGGGTGCCGGAGCCGGTCAGTGTCTCGAAGCAGAAAGCAGAACTCTGTTATTGCTGGTTTTTTATTTTAATTCAATGGTTTAGTGTTTGGTGAAGGTTTAGAGGGGGGGGATAGAAGCCAGGCGTTATTTCCGTTGTTAAGGCCAAGTGTGCGCATAGGCATGTTTCACAGTTTTAACACCGTTTCAGTCGAACTGTTGAGTTAGACGCTTTCCGGCAATAGGGGTGTAACAAAATCGGACAAGTTTCACCAATATCGGGTGGCGTTTGTGGGTAGTTCTGCGCCACGCGTGAGGAGACGCGCGACTGATTGACCATTGTAAAAATAATGCCTGGAACAGCCTTGAAATGCTGCTGGCTGTAAACTACACCTCGATAGGGTGCCTGAAGCAGCTGGTCTTCCAAAAAAATCAGCCGGGCCACCCACTACGCAGATGAGATGTAGGCCGAAACGGCTCCAGTTTGGTGAGCCTGGATGGTGGTACGATGCAATAAAATGTTAATCGCGGGTCAACCCATCGCGATACTTTTCCGTGCTTCAGCGGCTCGCTCACGATGATGCCTCTAATTACATTCGAAGATACGACAGAACGCTTTAAAAGCTCCAAAGTTATTCATGTGATTGATTGCGAGTCGATTGATCGGGTTTTGAAGAAAGAGCGCTGTGCCCGACGAAAAACTTGGATCTTGTTTCTTGCGGTGCCAGGCACTGCGTAGGCGCCTGGATATCCTCGGTTATTGTTTTTTCTGTAAAAACAAAGAGGTGGTCAATGTGATTTCCACTGAAGAGTTGCAAAAACTAAAGGCGCAAGTTCAGCGTGATCAGCTGTTTGCACTCAAACAGTCTGCCGGCGAAGTCATGAAGCGGGCACGAGTTGCAATAGGTCGGGAGTTAAGTATGCACGCGGTATTACTGCGTAGCATAAGTGATGATTCTGGAAACGTTTGCTTCGAACAGGCCAATTGAAAACGCGTTCATTCGGTCGGTGTCGCTGCCTCTGAGAAAAAAACGAAGGCATCCTCCCGGATTCAAAGAAACAAGGTGTATCCACGTCATTGGCTATCATGCAATACACAGCGAATGATCAGATGACGGAGGATGCATGAACAGATGGCAACAGATTTGGTTGTCTGTGAAGCTTATTGCAGCCGTGGCGGCTTGTGTGACCGTTGCTGTTCAGGCCTTCCTCTACATGATGGACAGCTCTGACGCAGAGCGAATACACCCGTTGAGTATTCTGGTTGTCGGGCTGATCTTCGGCTTCATCACCTTTGGACTCCTCTATTTGCTTGAAAGGGGGGTACGGAGGTTAATCGCCCCGTTTGTCACTGCGAGTCCTGAGTCTCAAGCGGGGCATCAGAACGATGCGCGGCTGGCAGCGGAGCAGCCCCTCATCTTGCCTGCAGAAGATTCTCCTCAGGAGAAACAGGTGTGAGAGTGTGGCTTGCCCGTGATGGCGGCAACTCGGTTCCTGAGGCATGCATCTGACTGGAGACTTGCCACACTCTTGCTGTACAGTCGTTCAGCGCGCGGATTGTCCAGCCGCGTCCCTAATGATTGATCCACGGAGAGTGTCGCGCATGAGTCAGGAAGCCCGTTTTTCCCGCATGGAGCCGGAGTTACGCAAGGCCAATCTGATCGAGGCAACGCTGGTGTGCCTCAAGCGCCACGGTTTCCAGGGCGCCTCGATTCGCAAGATTTCTGCCGAGGCCGGCGTTTCGGTCGGGCTGATCAGTCATCACTATTCCGGTAAGGATGAGCTGGTGGCGGAGGCCTATCGAGCCATTACCGGCCGGGTCATGAGCTTGCTGCGCGACGCCATGGAACACGCGGCACCCAACGCCCGCGAGCGCTTGTCGGCATTCTTTCGGGGTTCGTTTTCCGCCGAATTGCTCGATCCGCAATTGATCGATGCCTGGCTGGCGTTCTGGGGGGCGGTGCGCACGGCGGAGTCGATCAACCTCGCGCACGAACACTCCTATGGCGAGTACCGCGGCATCTTGCGCAAGGTGCTGACTGAACTTGCGCAGGAAGAAAACTGGGAACGTTTCGACGCCGATCTGGCCGCCATCAGCCTCAGCGCCTTGCTCGACGGTTTGTGGCTGGAGTCGGGTCTCAACCCTGGCACTTTCACCCCGGAGCAGGGCATCCAGATTTGTGAAGCCTGGGTCGACGGTTTGCAGGCGGGCGGCCGCCAACGGTTTTGCGTCCTGACGACGGGTTGTTGATCGGTCGTTCAGCTGTCGATACTCTCTGGCGCCAAAGTAACAAAACACTCTAATAAGAAATACGCCTTCGGGCACACGCGGGACACCATGCGATGACTCCTCGGGTATTGATCGTCGATGACGATCCGCTGATTCGCGAATTGCTGCACGCCTACCTGTCCCAGGACGGTTATGAAGTGCATTGCGCCGCCACGGCGGAGCTGGCCGAAACTTTCCTGGCGAGCCAGACGGTCGATCTGGTGATGCTCGATATCCGATTGCCGGGCAAGGACGGCCTGACCCTGACCCGGGAGCTGCGGGTGCGTTCGGAAGTCGGGATCATTCTGATCACCGGGCGCAATGACGAAATCGACCGCATCGTCGGCCTTGAATGCGGCGCCGATGACTATGTGATCAAACCGCTCAACCCGCGCGAGCTGGTGTCCCGGGCGAAAAACCTGATACGCCGGGTTCGTCACGCGCAGGCTCCGCAACCGACGCCGGCCATCGCCAAGGCGGTCAAACAATTCGCCACCTGGGCGCTCGATACGGACCGCCGACGGCTGATCGACCAGACCGGCGGCGAAACCCTGCTGACCCACGGCGAATACCAGTTACTCAGTGTGTTTTTGCGCAACAGCGGTCACACCTTGAGCCGCGATCAACTGATGGACCAGATCCGCAATCGCGAATGGGTGCCCAACGACCGCTCCATCGACGTGCTGGTCGGGCGCTTGCGCCGCAAGTTGCACGACGACCCGGCCGAGCCGCAATTGATCATTACCATTCACGGTGCCGGTTACCTGTTTACCGCCAGCGTGGCGGCCTGAGCCCCATGTTGCGGGTGCTTGGCCTGCTGTGGGCGCTGGCCGCGAACAGCGCGATGGCGGCGCAAACCGTTCGTTACTGCGACTACCCGGTGTACCCGCCAATCTCCTGGAGCGACGGCAATCACGTGCGCGGCCTGGCCCCGAGTGTGGTGAAAAACCTCTTTGGGCAATTGGGCTACGAGGTTGAAGTGGTCGTGCTGGGCAACTGGAAACGCTGCCTGCTCGACGCTGCCGAAGGCCGGGTCGATGTGGTGTTGGCCTATAGCACCGCGCAACGTGAGCAGAGCATGGTGTTTTCAACAGTGCCGGTGTTGCGTGAGGAAGTCGCATTGTTCATCAATCGTCAGCACCCGGTGAAATTCGAGCGGCTGGAGGACCTGGCCAATTACCGTGGCGGGTTGTTGTTCGGTGAAAGTTACGGCGTGGATTTTGACCGATTGGTTGCCCAACACCAGAACATCGAATGGGTCTCGGACAGTCGCCAGAACTTCGGCAAACTGATGCGCGGGCGCATCGATTTCATCACTTCGGAACGGCGTACCGGACAGCTATACGTCGAAAACCTGTCGGGCGCGCAACACATCATCGCGTTGCCCAAGGCCTTGAGCGTGGACTACTTGCGGGTGGCCGTATCGCGCAAGTCGCCGCTGGCCAAGCGCATGCCGGAGATTGATGCGCAACTCAAACGCATGGTCGATAGCGGGGAGGTCGAGCGTTTGCTGAATGAAAGCGAAGTCACCTACCGCGACATGATCAACCTGCCGGCGAACGCCAAATGATTCGCGCCCGGCCCGGTGGACTGTTGCGGCGTCTGCTGCTGTTCATTCTGTTGTTCAGCCTGTGTTTCACCGTGCTGGCGAGTAGCGTGCAGCTGTACTTCGAATACCGCCGCGAAATGCGCGACATCGACTCGCGCATGGAGCTGATTCGCGCCGGTTACCTGGCCAGTCTGGAGCGCAGCCTCTGGGACTTGAACCAGGAACAATTGAATGTGCAGCTGCGTGGTCTGGTGGACTTTTCCGATGTGGCGCGGGTGCACCTGATCAGCCCTGATTTCGATCTGCTGCAAGGCAATCCCGAACCGGTCGGGCCATTGCGCATCGAGCGTTTTGAACTGGATTATCAACCGCCGACCGGGCCTTTGCGGCACTTGGGCCAGTTAGAAGTCAGCACCGATCTGGGCGCGGTGCATCAGCGCCTGTATGCCACCGGGTTGACCAGTCTGCTGTGGATGAGCGTCTTTCTGTGCGGTCTGGCGGTGGCGTTGTCGGGTTTGTTCTACCGTTTGGTTACCCGCCATCTGCAAGTGATGGCCGAGTTTGCCCGGCGCATCGCCGCCGGTGACTGGCACGAGCCTTTGCACCTGGACAAGCGCCGCCACGATCACCAAGACGAAATCGACACCGTGGCCCATGCGCTGGACGATATGCGTCGGGCGATTCTCAGTGACATTGAGCGCCGCGAAACCGATCGGCTGGCCCTGCAAGACAAGCGCGATGAACTGCTCCGGCTGGTCGAACGACGCACCGCCAGCCTGATGCGCGCCAAGGACGAGGCCGAGGCTGCCAACCTCGCCAAGTCACGTTTTCTGGCGACCATGAGCCACGAGTTGCGTACCCCGCTCAACGGTATTCTCGGCATGGCTGAGTTGCTGCGCGGAGCACGTCTGGATGAGCTCGACGGCAAGCGTCTGGATGCGTTGTACAAGGCGGGCGAAGGGCTGCTCTCGATTCTCAACGAGGTGCTGTATTTCGCCCGATTGGAGGAGGGCGTCAGCCATCCGGAACCGGTCGATTTTTCGATCAGGCACCTGCTCGATGAGGTGCTGACCCTGCTGGAACCGCGGGCGCTCAGTAACGATACGACGCTGCACTGCCGAATCGATCCGATGGTCGACGAGCAACACCACGGCGCCGAGCAATTCTTGCGTCAGGTTCTGAGCAACTTGCTGGCCAACGCGATCAAGTTCACCGAAGGCGGCAAGGTTGAGGTCGAGGTGACGCTGCTGGCTCCAGTCCCGGAACACACCAGGCAACGATTGCGCGTGAGCGTGACGGACAACGGTATCGGCATTGCCCCGGCCATGCAGGGCAAGATTTTCGAGCGCTTTACCCAGGCCAGTGAAGAGGTGGCGCAGCGCTTTGGCGGGACCGGGCTCGGGCTGGCGATCAGCAAACATCTGGTCGAGCAATTGGGCGGGCGGATGGGTGTGGAAAGTGAAGTCGGGCACGGCAGTTGTTTCTGGTTCGAACTGACGTTGCAGGCGTCTACCGGTATCACCGCCGAGGTGCTGAGCAGCGAGTCCGTGCAGGCGTTGAAGGTGCTGGTGGTCGAGGATGTGGCGCTGAATCGGGAAGTGGTCAGCGGCTTGTTGCAGCGCGACGGGCATCAGGTCTGGCTCGCCGAAGAAGGCGAGCAGGCGCTGGTGCAATGTGCCGGGCAGACCTTTGATTTGATCCTGCTCGATGTGCACCTGCCGGGCATCAGTGGCGTCGAGTTGTGCAAACTGATCCGCAATAACCCAGGCCCGAACCGCAACACCCGGATCTTCGCCCTGACCGCCAGCGTGCAGCCGGCCTTGATGCGTCGTTATCTGGAGGCCGGGATGGACGGCATTCTCGCCAAGCCTTTGAAGCTCGAAAACCTGCGACAAGCGTTGGCCGGGCAAGTGCCGGTATCTGCGCCGCAGCCTGTTGACGAGGCGATGGACTGGCCGCTGCTGGACACCCATCGCAGCCTGCTGGGTGAACAGAAGCTTCAGGGCTTGTTGGTGGTGTTGCGCGACTCGATCAGTCAGCATCGCGACGCACTCACCGAAGCCATCGAGGCCGATGACTGCACTGAAGTCGCCCACCTGGCGCATCGGCTGGCCGGCAGCAGCGACTCATTGGGCTTTCGCGCGTTGGCCAATGTGCTGCGGGCCTTGGAAGAGGCTGCGATGGCCAGTGATGAGCAGGCGTTGCGGACCTTGGCACCGCAGGTTCATGCGCAACTGCTGCATTCGCAACAGACGCTGACCGAGTTGCTGCACCGCTGACGTACAAGTTTGTTACGACTTTTTACAACTTCGATCTTTACGGTCATCGGGACCTTACAGGGTCTTCCAATAATCGAGGCAACCGCCACCGTGCGGTCTTCGAAGCTTATTGGAGATAATAATAATGAACTGCCGTAAAGCTGATCTTTCCCCGCGCCATGCCGCGCACCTTGCTGATTATTGAGGTGTGGACATGAGCCAATCTACCGAAACCAAAGGCATCCAACTCACTCGAGCCCTGAAAAGCCGGCACATTTTCATGTTGTCCCTGGGCGGCGTGATCGGCACGGGGCTGTTCATGGGCTCTGGCGTGACCATCAATCAGGGCGGGCCGGTGGGCGCGATTCTGGCGTACCTGGTCGCCGGTTTTCTGATGTACCTGGTGATGGTGTGCCTGGGTGAACTGTCCGTGCAAATGCCGGTGTCCGGCTCGTTCCAGACCCACGCGACCAAATTCATCGGACCGGCCACCGGCTTCATGATCGGCTGGGTGTACTGGATGAGTTGGGCGACCACCGTGGGCCTGGAGTTCACGGCGGCGGGCATGTTGATGACGCGCTGGTTCCCGGCGGTGCCGATCTGGTATTGGTCGGCGCTGTTCGTGGTGGTGCTGTTCGGCCTGAATGCATTGGCGACTCGCGCCTTCGGTGAAGCGGAATACTGGTTCTCCGGGATCAAGGTCGCGGCGATTCTTGGCTTCATCGTGGTCGGCGTGCTGGTGATCTTCGGCGCCATCCCGCTGACTAGCGGTGCACCGGCACCGATGATGAGCAACCTGATCGGCGACTCGCTATTCCCCAACGGCCTGTCGGCGGTGTTCGCGGTGATGATGACCGTGGTCTACGCCTTCCAGGGCTGCGAGATCATGGGCGTGGCCGCCGGCGAAACCGATCAGCCGGAAAAAAGCATCCCGCGCGCGGTACGCAATGTGGTGTTTCGCGTGTTGATTTTCTATGTGCTGGCGATTGTGGTGTTGTCGGCAATCGTGCCGTGGCAGCAAGCGGGGTTGATGGAAAGTCCGTTCGTGCAAGTCTTCGATATGGTCGGCATTCCCTATGCCGCTGACTTGATGAACTTCGTGATCCTCACGGCGATTTTGTCGGTGGGCAACTCTGGCCTTTACGCCTCGACGCGCATTCTGTGGGCGATGTCGAAAACCGGCATGGCGCCGAAAAGCCTGTCTACCTTGAGCAAGCGCGGCGTGCCGCTGCGGGCACTGAGCATCACCTTGTGCTTTGCGCTGGTGTCACTGATGACCAGTTTTGTCGCGGCGGACACGCTGTTCATGGTGCTGATGGCGGTGAGCGGTATGTCGGGCACTGTGACCTGGATTGTCATCGCGCTGGCGCAGTACAAATTCCGCAGGGCCTACTTGCGCGATGGCGGAAAACTCAGCGACCTGAAATACCGCGCGCCGTGGTTCCCGCTGCTGCCGCTGACGTGCATTGCGTTGTGCTGCTCGCTGTTTGTGTTTCTGGCGCTGGATGAAACACAACGGCCTTCGTTGTACTGGGGTTTTGGGTTTATCGCGCTGTGCTATGGCGCGTACTTCCTGATTCATCGCAAGCGCGAAGCGGTGCTGGCGCCAAGCCTGCCGACCGTTTAAATCCTTTTGATCGTTCCCACGCTCTGCGTGGGAATACCTCGAGGGACGCTCCGCGTCCAGTGACGCGGAGCGTCACGGGCTGCATGCCCACGCAGAGCGTGGGAACGATCATCAGGTGCGTTGTGGTCAGTTGTTCAAAGTTGTAACAGACCTGCTGCGCCGAAAGCCAAACCAAGAAAATAAACCAATTAAAACAATAACTTGTAAGGATTATTGGGCTGTTACTGCCAATTCCATCACCAATTGCCGCCTTGCTGAACACTCGTTTAGTATGACCTCAAGTCGCATCACCTCAGACCAATCAAAATAATTCGAGGATTCGCATGACTACTCAATCTTCTCTGCTCAGTCAGGTCGAAGCCGGCGTTGCCAGGATCACCCTCAATCGCACCGCCCAGCGCAATGCGCTGGACATTCCGACCCTGAAAAACCTCCACGCCTTGCTGGACAATTTCAACGCCGACCCCGCCGTTCGAGTCGTTGTGCTGACCGGCAGCGGCCGCAGCTTCTGCGCCGGTGCCGACCTTGCAGAATGGGCCGAAGCCGAAGCCCGCGGGGCTCTCGAAACCTACGGCTGGACTGAAACCGCTCACGCCCTGATGTGCCGTTTGTACAGCCTGGACAAACCCACCATCGCCGCCATCAACGGTACCGCCGTCGGCGCCGGGATGGACCTGACGCTGTGCTGCGACCTGCGTATCGCCGGGCAATCGGCGCGCTTCAAGGCCGGTTACACCAGCATGGCCTACTCGCCGGACGCCGGTGCCAGTTGGCATCTGCCACGGCTGATCGGCACCGAGCAAGCCAAGCGCCTGCTGTTCCTCGACGAATTGTGGGGCGCCGATCGTGCCTTGGCCGCCGGCCTGGTCGGCGAAGTCTGCGCCGATGAGCAACTGCTCGACGTCACCGCTGAATTGGCCACCCGTCTGGCTAACGGTCCGACTTTCGCGTTTACCCAGACCAAAAAACTCATGCGCGAAGGCGCCCAGCGCAGCCTGCCGGAGCAACTGCAAGCCGAACTGGCCGCCGGTCTGTTGTGCGGTCGCAGCGAAGACGGCAACGAAGCCCTGCGCGCCTCCATCGAAAAACGCCCGGCCAGTTTTATCGGTCGATAAGCCCCGACACCACATTCAGCACACGAACAACAGGTAGCCCCATGAATTTCCAACTGACCCAAGAACAAGAAATGTTGGTGGACGCGGTACGCAGTTTTGTCGCCAAGGAACTGCTGCCCCATGAGGAAGCGGTCGACCGTGCCGACGAAGTCTCCCCGGAGCTGGCGGCGCAGATTCGCGGCAAGGCCATCGCCGCCGGGTTCTATGCCTTCAACATGCCGGAAGAAGTCGGCGGCGGCGGTCTCGACTACCTGTCCCAGGCGCTGATCGAGCGTGAGCTGTCGAAGGTCTCATGGGCGCTGCATGTGTTCGTCGCACGGCCGTCGAAAATCCTCATGGCCTGCACCGGTGATCAGATCAATGACTACCTGTTGCCGTGCATTCAGGGCGAGAAAATCGACTGCTTCGCGCTGACCGAGCCGGGTGCCGGGTCCGACGCCAACGCGATCAAGACCCGCGCCGTACGTGAGGGTGATAACTTCATTCTGAATGGCAGCAAACACTTCATCAGCCACGCCGGCCACGCCGATTTCGCCATCGTTTTCGCGGTCACCGATACCTACGAACACAACGGCCGCAAGCGCAACGCCGTGACCTCGTTCCTGGTCGACCGCAACACACCGGGCATGACTATCCGCCGTGGTCCCAAGTGCGTAAGCAATCGCGGTTATCACACCTACGAAATGTTCTTCGACGATTGCCGCGTGCCGGCCTCCAAAGTGCTGGGTGAAGTCGGCAAAGGCTGGGACGTGGCCAATGCCTGGCTCACCGCCGGGCGCGTCATGGTCGCCGCCAACTGCGTCGGTCAGGCGCAACGTGCGCTGGATGTGTCGCTGCAATGGGCGGCGGATCGCAAGCAGTTCGGCCAGCCGATCGGCACCTATCAAGGCATCTCGTTCAAGCTCGCCGACATGGTCACGCAGATCCGCGCCGCTGAACTGCTGACCCTGCACACCGCCTGGAAAATGGATCAGGGCACCATGACCGATGGCGAGGCCGGCATGGCCAAACTGTTCGCCAGTGAAGTGCTCGGCAAAGTGGCCGATGAGGCGGTACAGATTTTCGGTGGCATGGGCCTGATGGATGAATGCCCGGTGGAGCGCATCTGGCGTAACGCGCGGATCGAACGTGTCTGGGAAGGCACCTCGGAGATCCAGCGTCACATCATTTCCCGCGAATTGCTGCGGCCGTTGTTGCGCTGATTGGCCCGGAGAATTTCTATGTCGCAGACGATTCGTGACAACCTCAAACGCCTGCTCGCGCCGCGCCATCTGGCGTTTGTCGGAGGCCGCAGCATGGCTCGCGCCCTCAAGCGCTGCGCCGAAGGTGGTTACCTGGGCGAGATGTGGCTGGTCAACCCGCAGCACGACACGCTTGAAGGTGTGCCGTGTGTGCGCAGCATCGCCGAGCTACCGTGCGGCCCGGACGCAGTGTTCATCGCGACCAACCGCGAGCTGACCCTGACCTGCGTCGCCGAGCTCGCGGCCAAGGGCGCCGGTGGGGCGATTTGCTACGCCTCCGGGTTTGCTGAAATCGGCGCCGAAGGCCAGGCCTTGCAGCAACAGTTACTCAATGCGGCCGGCAGCATGGCCTTGCTCGGCCCCAACTGCTACGGCTTGCTCGACTACCTGCACAGCTCCGCGCTGTGGCCGGTCGCCCACGGCGGCAAACCGGTGGAGAAGGGCGTTGCCGTGCTGACCCAGAGCGGTAACTTCGCCTACAACCTGTCGATGAGCGACCGCTCGCTGCCGGTGGCCTACATGGCATCGGTGGGCAATCAAGCGCAACTGGGCATCGCCGAATTGATGGACGTATTGCTCGATGAACCGCGCGTCACCGCTATCGGCTTGCACCTCGAAGGCCTGAAAAATGTGCCGGGTTTCGCCCGCGCCGCGCACAAGGCGCTGGAGAAGGGCATCCCGATCATCGCCCTGAAAACCGGCGTGTCGCAGATCGGTGCCGAACTGGCGCTCAGTCACACCAGTTCGCTGTCCGGCTCCGATGCGCTCTACGACAGCCTGTTTGCACGCCTCGGCGTGATCCGCGTCAGTGGCCCGGTGAGTTTTGTCGAAACCCTGAAAGCGGCAGCGTGCGGCCAGTTGCCGACGGGCAACAGCCTGATCGCGCTGGCCTGTTCCGGTGGTGACGCCGGGTTGATAGCCGACTACGCCGAACGCAATGACTTGAGCCTGCCCAAGCTCGATGAAGACCAAGTCGAAGAACTGGCGCAGGTGCTGCCCACCTACGCCAACCTGGTCAATCCACTGGATTTCACCACGGCGATCTGGGGCGACGGCGAAGCCTTGAACCGCATGCTCGACAGCGCCCTGCGCACGGAAGCCGACGCCGCGATGCTGGTGCTCGACTACCCGTCGGAATCCACCGGCGAACGCAAGGAATGCGACCTGCTGCTGGAACTGTTTTGCGCCGCGCTGGTGCGTCACGGCAAGACTGGTTTCGTCACCTCGGCGTTTCCGGAACTACTGCCAGCCCATGCTCGTGAACGTCTGCATGCGCAAGGCGTGGCGGCATTGCAAGGCGTGGAAGATGGCTTGGCGGCGTGGGGCCGCATTGCCGGTTATCAGCGCAATCGTCAGGCGCTGCTGGCGCTGGGTGAATCGGCGCTGGTGCCGCTGTGTCCGCAAGCGCTGGACGGTGAGGGTCACTTGCTCAACGAGTGGGATTCCAAAACTGCATTGAGTGCCTTCGGACTGCCGACGCCCAACGGCGTTTTGAGTACGCCGGACAAAGCACTGAGTGACGCCAATACTTTGGGTTATCCACTGGTGCTCAAAGCGGTCGACGCGCAACTGCCGCACAAAACCGAAGCCGGTGCCGTGGCGCTGAATCTCAAGGACGCCACCGCCCTGAGCGCAGCTTTGGAAAAAATGCGCGCAAGTATTGCCGACTACGCGCCGCAGGTGCCGTTTGATCAAGTCCTGTTGGAGCCCATGGCTAAACCACCGCTGGCGGAACTGATCGTCGGCATCAAGCGCGAAAATGACTTCGGCCTGGCCCTGGTCATCGGTGCTGGCGGAATTCTGGTGGAGTTGCTCAAGGACAGTCGCAGCCTGCTGCTGCCAACCACCGATGGCGCCATTCGCAAGGCCTTGTTGAGCCTGCGCAGTGCCGCGCTGCTGCAAGGGTTTCGCGGGCGCGAAGCGGCGGACCTGGATTCGCTGGTCGCGGCGATCCGCGCAGTGGCCGATTACGCCTGCGAAAACGCCGGGCAGTTGCTGGAACTCGATGTGAACCCATTGTTGGTCGGTGCCGCCGGCACGACTGCGGTCGATGCGTTGATTCGCCTCGGCCACGAATGAGGAATTGAATATGCAAACCACAACATTGACCGGCGGCCAGGCCCTGGTGCGTCTGCTGGCCAACTACGGCGTCGACACCGTGTTCGGGATTCCCGGCGTGCACACGCTGGAGTTGTATCGCGGCCTGCCCGGCAGCGGCATTCGCCACGTGCTGACCCGTCACGAGCAAGGCGCCAGTTTCATGGCCGATGGCTATGCGCGGGTCAGTGGTAAACCGGGCGTGTGCTTCATCATCACCGGCCCCGGCGTGACCAATGCCGCGACCGGTATCGGCCAGGCCTATGCCGATTCGATTCCGATGCTGGTGATTTCCAGCGTCAACCACACCGCCAGCCTTGGCAAGGGCTGGGGTTGCCTGCACGAAACCCAGGACCAACGCGCGATCACCGCACCGATCACGGCCTTCTCGGCGGTCGCATTAAGTGCCGAAGACCTCCCGGAATTGATCGCCCGAGCCTACGCGGTGTTCGACAGCGAGCGCCCGCGGCCGGTGCACATCTCGGTGCCGCTGGACGTATTGTCCGCAAAAATCACCCGTGACTGGAGCAACGACGTGGTACGTCGTCCCGGTCGCGGTGCCGCGTCGACCACGGCGCTGGAGGAGGCCGTGGCCAAACTGCAAAACGCCCAGCGGCCGATGATCATTGCCGGTGGTGGTGCGTTGAATGCGCAGCAAGCACTGCAAGACATCAGCACCCGACTTGCCGCGCCGCTGTTCACCAGCGTCGCCGGCAAAGGCCTGTTGCCGCCGGATGCACCGCTCAATGCCGGCTCGACCCTGTGTGTGGAACCTGGCTGGAACCTGATCGCCGAGGCCGACGTGGTGCTGGCGGTCGGCACCGAAATGGCTGACACCGATTTCTGGCGCGAGCGCTTGCCGCTGAATGCCGAACTGCTGCGGGTGGACATCGACCCGCGCAAGTTCAACGACTTCTACCCGTGTGCGGTGGCGTTGCACGGCGATGCGCAGCAAACCCTCGCGGCGTTGCTGGAACGTTTGCCGTCCACCGCGCGCGATGCCAGTGTGGCGATCGCAGCCGTCGCCGCATTGCGTGAAGCCGTGAAGGCCAGCCACGGCCCGTTGCAGTCGATTCACCAAGGGATTCTCGACCGTATCGCCGCCGAGTTGCCGGAGGATGCGTTCATCAGCACCGACATGACCCAACTGGCCTACACCGGCAACTACGCCTTCCACAGCCTGGCGCCGCGCAGTTGGTTGCACCCGACTGGTTACGGCACCTTGGGCTACGGTTTGCCGGCGGGCATCGGCGCCAAGTTCGGTGCACCGCAACGGCCGGGTCTGGTGTTGGTTGGCGACGGTGGTTTCCTCTACACCGCGCAGGAATTGGCCACTGCCGTCGAAGAACTCGACAGCCCGCTGGTGGTGCTGCTGTGGAACAACGACGCGCTGGGACAGATTCGCGACGACATGCTCGGGCTCGACATCGAACCGATTGGCGTACTGCCACGCAACCCGGATTTCGCCGCCCTTGGTCGCGCGTTCGGTTGCACCGTGAACCAGCCGCAAAGTCTGGCCGAACTGCAAACCGATCTGCGCCACGGCTTCAAGCGCAACGGCGTGACCCTGATCGAACTCAAGCACGCGTGCGCGCACTGATTTTCATTTTCTGGCAGAGGTATCGCCATGCGCTTTTCCGATCTGACTCAACGTATTGCCGGTGACGGCGCCGCCGCGTGGGACATTCATTACCGCGCCCTCGCGCTGCAAGAACAGGGTGAAGACATTCTGCTGCTGTCAGTGGGCGACCCGGATTTCGACACCCCGGCGCCGATTGTGCAGGCGGCCATCGACAGCCTGTTGTCCGGCCACACCCACTACGCCGACGTGCGTGGCAAACGTGCCTTGCGTGAAAGCATCGCCAAACACTACGGACATCGCAGTGGCCTGCAGGTCTCGGCGGATCAGGTCATTGTGCTGGCCGGCGCGCAATGCGCGTTGTACAGCGTTGCCCAATGTGTGCTCAACCCCGGCGATGAAGTGATCGTCGCCGAGCCGATGTACGTGACCTATGAAGCAGTGTTTGGTGCCTGTGGCGCGGTGGTGGTTCCGGTGCCGGTGCGCCCGGAAAACAGTTTCCGCGTGCTGCCCGAAGACGTCGCTGCCCGCATCACACCGCGCACTCGGGCATTGGCGCTGAACAGCCCGCACAACCCGTCGGGCGCCAGTCTGTCCCGCGCCACCTGGCAAGCATTGGCCGACCTGTGTATCGCCAACGACCTGTGGCTGATTTCCGATGAGGTCTACAGCGAGTTGCTGTTCGAAGGGGAGCACGTCAGTCCGGCGAGTTTGCCGGGCATGGTCGAGCGCACCGCGACGCTCAACAGCCTGTCGAAATCCCACGCCATGACCGGCTGGCGAATCGGCTGGGCGGTCGCGCCACCGGCCCTCGCTGCGCATCTGGAAAACCTCGCGCTATGCATGCTCTATGGCCTGCCGGATTTTGTGCAGGACGCTGCGGTCGTCGCCCTCGAAAACCATTTGCCGGAGCTGGAGGCGATGCGCGAAGCCTACCGTCAGCGCCGCGATCTGGTCTGCGAATGCCTGGCCGATTGCCCAGGTGTGCGGGCCTTGAAACCCGATGGCGGTATGTTCGTGATGGTCGATATCCGCGACACCGGGCTCAGCGCCCAGGCATTTGCCGACCGCTTGCTCGACCGCCATGGCGTGTCGGTGCTGGCCGGTGAAGCTTTCGGACCAAGCGCCGCCGGGCACATTCGCCTTGGGTTGGTATTGGACACGGAGCCGTTGCGCGACGCCTGCCAGCGCATCACCCGTTGTGCCACTGAACTGATGGAAGCCCACGTCTATGCATAACCACACAACGCTGTTTATCGATGGCCGCTGGCAAACGCCGTCAGGGCAGGGCATCGCCGAGGTGATCAACCCTGCCACTGAAGAGGTCGCAGGCACGGTGCCGTTGGGCGATGAACGGGATGTCGACAATGCGGTGGCCGCCGCACGCAAGGCGTTCGGTACATGGTCGCGTACGCCGTCGAGTATACGAGCCGGCTACATCCGTGCCCTCGCTGAGCAGCTGCGCGCACGGGGCGATGAAATGGCGGTAACGATCACCGCTGAACTGGGCATGCCGGTGCAATGGTGCCGATCGGTGCAGGTCGATGGCCCGATCCTCGGGCTGGAGCACTACGTCGAACTCGCCAGCCTGATGGACGAAGTCCGTGAGGTCGGCAACTCGCTGGTGATACGTGAAGCGGTGGGTGTGTGTGCCTTCATCAATCCGTGGAACTACCCGCTGCATCAACTGATCGGCAAACTTGCCCCGGCGCTGGCTGCCGGTTGCACGGTGGTGGTCAAGCCGAGTCAGGAAACTCCGCTGCACGCCTTTTTGCTGGCGCAGATGATCGAGTCCATCGGCTTGCCGGCGGGGGTGTTCAACCTGGTCAGCGGGCCGGGCTCGAAGGTCGGCGAAGCGCTGGCCAAACACCCGGACGTGGACATGGTGTCGTTCACCGGTTCCACCGGCGCCGGGGTTCGCGTGGCGCAAGCCGCTGCGCCTTCGGTGAAGCGTGTATGTCTGGAACTGGGCGGCAAGTCGCCGCTGTTGATTGCCGAAGACGCGGACCTCGCCGCCGCTGTGCGTTACGGCGTGCAGGACGTGATGATCAACTCCGGCCAGACCTGTACCGCGTTGACCCGCATGCTGCTGCCGGCCAGTCGGTACGCCGAAGCGGTGGAACTGGCCATCGCCGAAACCCAGAGCCTGCGCATGGGCGACCCGCTGGACCCGCAGAGTTTCCTCGGGCCAATGTGTTCGGCGGCACAACGACGCACCGTGCGTGATTACATCCAGGTCGGCCAGCAGGAGGGCGCACGACTGGTGTGCGGTGACGACACGGCCGACGCGTTCGAGCGCGGTTTCTACGTCAGCCCGACGCTGTTCGCGGACGTCGACAATCGTATGCGCATCGCCCAGGAAGAAATCTTCGGCCCGGTTCTGTGCCTGATTCCCTACACCGATGAGGCGCAGGCGATCCGGATCGCCAACGATTCGCCGTTCGGTTTGTCCAGCGGTGTCTGGGCCGGTAGCGCAGAACGTGCCTTGCATCTGGGGCGGCAGTTGCGCGCCGGGCAGTGTTTCCTCAATGGTGCGGCGTTTAATTACCAGGCGCCGTTCGGTGGCTACAAACAATCGGGCAATGGCCGGGAGTGGGGCGAGGAAGGGCTCAACGAATTCGTTGAAGTGAAGGCGATTCAGGTGTGATCGCTCAATGAATGCACGTGCGTTATCGTCTTCACATTCAACGCTGGTCAACGTTTAAGGAATTGTCATGAAAGTACTGATCGTCCATGCTCACCCGGAGCCGAAATCCTTTACCGCCGCGTTGCGCGACCAGGCTGTCGCCACCCTCGAAGCCCAAGGGCATGAGGTCCAGGTCAGCGACTTGTACGCGATGAACTGGAACCCGGTGGCTGGCGCCGATGATTTTTCTTCGCGAGAAAATCCGGAGTACCTGGTGTATGCACTGGAGCAACGTCTTGGGGTGAAGAGCCAATCATTGGCACCGGACATCCAGCAGGAACTCGAAAAATTGCTGTGGGCTGACCTGCTGATCCTCAATTTCCCGATTTTCTGGTTTTCGGCACCGGCCATGCTCAAGGGCTGGATCGATCGGGTGCTGGTGTCCGGGATCTGCTATGGCGGCAAACGCTTTTACGACCAGGGTGGATTGAGCGGCAAGAAGGCGCTGGTGACCGTCACCCTGGGCGGGCGTGAGCATATGTTTGGTGATGGCGCGATTCACGGTCCGCTGGAAGACATGCTGCGGCCGATCCTGCGCGGCACGCTGGCGTATGTCGGCTTCGACGTGTTGCAACCGTTCGTGGCCTGGCATGTGCCGTATATCAGTGACGAGGCACGCCAGGAATTTCTGAGGAGCTATCAGCAACGCCTGGAACACATCAGTGATGACCAGCCGTTGCAGTTTCCGCGTTTGGCTCAGTTTGATGAGGCGTTGTATCCGTTAGCCGGTTCGCGCGTGGTTGGCTGAATCCTATGGTCGCAGAGGGGTAGGGTTGAGGAACATCGCGAAATGCCTTCCCCCTCTATGTGAGAGCTCGGCGTGCTAAAAAAACTGGCGGTTTTTGATAGATGGATGGTCTGTGCATTTCTATGCTTCGCTCTTGGTTAACCATTCATATGGAATTCAGATGCTCAGCGTTTGCGCATCCTTCAGTTCAGTTTCCGTTTCACAACCTGCACGTTCAACTTCCACAGTGACCTCCCCCAAAGAAGTAAAACTCTTCGCGGTAGCCGAGCCTTCACGGACCCCATCTGACGACATTACTAAAGCGTTTGATAACTTAAGAGGCGAGCGATATGCCGTCGTACTGGCCGGTTTTTCTGGTTTGGGCTATGAGCATCCAGCAGCGGTCAGGCAAAAAATCACTGAGTTGCTCAATGAGGCCATAAAAAATCATAAAGAAGGCGTGGCTCTGGTCATTGGCGGAACCACTGACGGGATAGGCATGGGTTACGCCGTAGCAAAAGACGACCCTCATTTCTCGGATGTAAAGCTTATTGGTCTGGTTTCCGAGGTGGTAAAAGAACAGTGCCCCCACTCGTTGGCCAAGGAATGTGGCGACAATATTATTTTCGTTCCTGACCCTGATAACACCTGGGAGGTCCTGAACCAGGAAGGCTCTCATTCCTACACGGCTTATGCCGCTGAGAAACACGGCGAATTTAATATCCTGGGTGGTGGTGCTGTCGCGCAGAAGGAAGTTGAATGCGCCAAAAATCAGGGGGTAAGCCCCATGCTTTTCCAGTTTGCTCCAGACTCGGAACAACTTCAAAAAAAGCTGGAACAAGGCAAAACACGCGAAACGTTAATGCCGCTCGACGCTTTTTTTTAACCTGATCGGGCCAAAGCTGTTCCTGATCTCTGAACAGCTTCGGCATTGGCGGTCAGGCTTAGATTTCTTTCACCGGTGTTTCCCCCTCAACACCTTTGATCAACCCGATGGCGTGCAGGCAATCGGTCTTGTTCACATATGACTCGCCGCTGGCGATGGTCTCGTGATTCCCCGCCCTCAGGCGCCAGCGCCATTGTCCTTTGCCGGTGCTCGGGGTGCCTTTGGATTGCCTGTAAATCTCGAAATACATACTGCTCGCTCCATGCGATGGGTAATTGCGACAACCTGTGTGACGCATCGTGGGCAAGCCTAGCGGAGCTGGTTTTTTTGGCCATCAGGCATTTGTTTCCAGGCATTTGAAAATATGTCAGCAGACGCCTGCGGGGCGATGGACTGGCAATAGACGTCCGCTGGACATAGACGCCTCCGTCGGGCCTTTCTACACTGCCTCAAGTATCGGGACCGGGGGCAAGAATGAATCGCAATGAGCTGCGCAAGGCGGACATCAACCTGATGGTGGTGTTCGAAACGTTGATGCTTGAGCGCAACGTGACGCGGGTGGCGGAGAAGCTGTTTCTCGGACAACCGACCATCAGCTCCGCGCTCAACCGCCTGCGGACGATGTTCAACGATCCGCTGTTCATCCGCGTCGGCCACCGCATGGAGCCGACAGCCCGCGCCGAAGAGTTGATTCAATACCTGTCGCCGGCGCTGGATTCGCTGTCGATGGCCTTAAGCCTGACCCACGATTTCGACCCGGCCAGCAGCACCATGACCTTTCGTATCGGGCTGTCGGATGATGTCGAGTTCGGCCTGCTCCCACCGCTGCTGCGCGCCTTGCGCCAGGAAGCGCCGAAGGTGGTGTTTGTGGTTCAGCATGTCGATTACTGGCGCATTCCCGATTTGCTGGCGGCCGGCGACATCACCGTGGGCATCAGCCAGACCCGTGGCCTGCCGGCCAACGCCAAGCGCAAGTTGCTGCGGCACATTATGCCGAGCATCCTGCGCGCCGATGCGTCCGACACACCGCTGACGCTTGATGAATATTGCTCACGCCCTCATGTGTTGGTGTCCCACACCGCGAACGTCAGTGGTTACGCGGATGAGTGGCTGGCGGAGATTGGTCGTACGCGTCAGGTTGTCCTGTCCGTGCCGCAATACAGCTCGTTGCCAGCCTTGCTCGCCGGCACCGATTTGATCGCCAGCCTGCCGGATTACACAGCCGAGGCGATGGCGGCGTCCGGTCAGCTGTTCAAGGAACCGTTCCCGTTCAAGACCCCGACGCTGGACCTGTCGATGGTCTGGCTCAGCCATGTCGATACCGACCCGGCTGAACGCTGGTTGCGTTCGCGTCTGGAAGTGTTCATGAGTGAGCGCTCGCCTTTGCCGCTGCCTCAGTGAGTCAGACGGTGCTGTGTTATATGTAGGAACTCTCTGCCCTCTATCTGGAGCCGCCACATGCCACACCTGCACATGGAATACACCGCCAATCTGCCCGAGTTGCACGCCGACGTGGCATTGATCCGACTCAATAATGCCTTGGTAGCTTCCGGCCAGTTTGCTGCGGAGTCCGACATCAAGGGCCGAGCGCTGAAGGTCGAGACCTTCAAGGTCGGTACCGCGTTGAATGAACGGGCGTTTGTGCATGTGAAGCTGGCAGTGTTGAGCGGTCGCTCACCGCAGATTAAACAGCAGCTGTCGCAAAGCCTGCTGGCAGTGGTGCAGGACCTGTGTGAATGGCCAACGGGCGTCGATGTGCAGCTGTGCGTGGAAATCCTCGATATCGATCGCGAGTCCTACGCCAAGGCCGCCATCAGCGGCTGAATCCAGGTGACGGGATGCTACGTGGGTCGAATGCCGGGGCGCTTGCGTGGCACAGGTTGATGCTTTCAAGGATGTTCAGCACAGGCGTGTACATGGTGCGGGCTTTGTAAGTGGGGCACATGCCGGCTGGGGTTTTGATGAACAGCTCGTCTTCAAAACCGGTCCGCAGCTTTTTCAGGCAGTAACTCACCGTGGACTGGCTGACGCAGAGCGTTTCCGACACGCCGGTGACGCTGCTCTGTTCGTACACGGCGACAAACACCATGAGGTCCTGCATGTCGAGCTTTCTAAGCAAGTTACTGTTCAGCATCCGTTCTGCCCCGCTGTGCTCCTTGCGCTGAAACTGCGCAAACGCGTGCGAAAGATCCTAGCGGAACGATGGTGCCAAGAGAATGCCCTGTAGGAGTTTTCTTTGGGCACTGTATGGAAATGATTGTTTAGCCCATCCGTAACCAAAGTTCTTCAAATCCCGATTTAAAGACTTGATCGCCCGTGTGACGCTGCTGCTCATCTGTTCTCTGCGGTTCTATCCATGGGCGATTGTCCCGTCGTACTTCCCTCCGAGTTGGCCTTTTGGGCGCTGTGGCACTGTCGTCACGCACGCCCACCGGATTCCTGCATTTCCCGTTGATTGCTCTGACAGGTCCCGCGCCCGGCGCTGGATCACTTCGGCGACGCCTGTGCGTTTGCCTGACGCGGAAAAGAGAATTCCCATGAGTTGTGCCACGACATCGTTCGCCTCCCCGCAAGAAGCCCTGACCTTTCTTGAACAGAACCCGGATATTGAAATGTTCGAGCTGTTCATCCTCGACAACAACGGCGTGCCCCGGGGCAAGTTATTGCATCGCGATGAACTGCTGGCGGTGTACAACAGTGGACGACCGTTGCCGAGCACCATTCTGGGCCTGACCATTAATGGCGATGACGTGGAAAACTCCGGATTGGTCTGGGACGTTGGCGATATTGACTGCCGCGCCTACCCAATCAGTGGCAGTTTGACGCGCATGCCGTGGCGGTTGATTCCGACGGCGGCGGTGCAAGTCAGCATGCACCCGAAAGAAGGCATGCCGGCGACTGTCGCCGACCCTCGGCACTTGTTGGCGAAAGTGATCGAGGGCTTGCAGGCCGACGGGTATTACCCGGTCATGGCGGCGGAGTTGGAGTTTTATCTGCTGGATCAGCAGCGCGACAGCCAGGGGCGACCGCAACCGGCACGGGATGTCGATGGTGGACGGCCGCGCACGACGCAAGTCTACGGTCTGCGTGAACTGGAACAGATCGAGCCGTTTCTGGCCGATCTCTACAGTGCCTGCAAGTTGCAGGGGATTCCGGCACGTACCGCGATTTCCGAATATGCGCCGGGCCAAGTGGAAATCACCCTCGAACACCGCACCGATGCCCTACAGGCGATGGACGAAGCGGTGCGCTACAAACGGCTGGTGAAGGGCGTGGCACACAAGCACGGGATGACGGCCTGCTTCATGGCCAAACCCTTCGACGACCTGGCGGGCACCGGGATGCACATGCACGTCAGCCTGGCGGACAAGGCGGGCAACAACCTGTTCGCTAGCGAAGCGCCAGACGGGATGCCGCTGCTCAGGCAAGCCGTCGCAGGGATGCTCAGCACCTTGCTTGATTCGTTGCTGTTGTTCTGCCCGAATGCCAACTCTTACCGTCGATTCCAGACCAACAGCTACGCCCCCCTGGCGGCGACCTGGGGTGTGGATAACCGCACGGTGAGCTTGCGCGTGCCAGGCGGGCCGGCGTTCTCCCGGCACATCGAACACCGAATTTGCGGCGCCGACGCCAACCCGTACCTGGCCGCTGCAGCAATCCTGGCCGGTATCCATCGCGGTATTCGCGAACAACTCGACCCGGGTGCGCCGGTGGAAGGCAATGGATACGCCCAGGCCACGGAGTTGCTACCGACCGATTGGCTGACCACGTTGCGCGCGCTCGAAGGTTCGACCTGGGCGCGTGAAGCATTCGGCGCTCCCTTCCTTGGCGTCTACCTGGCGGTGAAGCGCGCTGAATACCGACAGTTCATGGGCGAGGTGGGTGAACAGGATTGGCGCTGGTACCTGAATCAGGCCTGAATCATTCTCAAATAGTTTTAACCTTATATAAGCCAACTAATCGTTGGCTTCTTTTTCACAAAAAATTGATGGTTGGGTGCCTAGCATTAGTGTTGTCGCGGTCAATGAAATTTTCACATTTGTCGCAGGCAATTCTTTTCAGGAACAGCCGATCACCATGTTTAAGATTAAAACCGTGCGTCCGGAATGGGTGACACTGATTGCCAGCGCCTTTTTGTTAACAGCCTTCAACTTTGTGCTGTGGAAACACCTGTTTGAGATCACCGCATCCGACGGAAAAGGCATCGTCATACGCGTAGCATTCGGGGCGATGATTCTGGCGGCTTTCAATATTTTTCTGACCTTTGTGGCCTTCAAACGTGTGTTGAAGCCGGTCCTGATACTGATTTTCATGATCAGCGCCAGTGTGGCCTACTTCATGAGTCAATACGGTGCGCTGATTGACACCGGCATGTTACGTAACTTTGCGCAAACCAATGCGACGGAAGTTCGGGACTTACTGTCGATAAAGTTGTTGGCCTATATTCTGTTTTTGGGTGTTTTACCGTCGTGGTTATTGTGGAAAACACCAATCAGTTATCGTCGGTGGCATCGTGAGTTATTAAGCAAGGTGTTGGTGAGTGTTGCCTCGGTCGCTGTCATTGGTGGTGTTGCACTGATTAACTATCAGGGCTTGTCCTCCTTGTTTCGTAATCATCACGAGTTGCGCATGATGGTCGTGCCGAGCAACTACATCGGCGCTTCGGCCGGCTATTTGCGTGAACAAGTGGTTTCCGCCCGTCAGCCGTTTGTCAAAATCGGCGAGGACGCCCGGAAAAACCCGGTCTGGCAAGCCCATGGCCGTAAATCCCTGACGGTATTGGTGGTGGGCGAAAGCGCCCGGGCGGAGAACTTTGGCATCCTGGGGTACGACCGCGACACTACCCCGAAGCTGGATAAAGAAGCCGGCCTTATAGCGTTCACCGATGTGCATTCATGCGGCACGGAAACCGCCGTGTCCGTGCCGTGCATGTTCTCCAACATGGGCCGCAAGGACTACAACGCGAGCACGGCGAAGAATGAAGAGGGCCTGCTGGATGTGCTCAAGCGTGCCGGTCTGGACGTGATCTGGCGTGACAACCAGTCGGGCTGCAAAGGCACGTGCGACCGCGTCACCCTAGAAGACGTGAGCAACTTGAAAGACCCGATCCTGTGCGCCAACAGCGAATGCCGCGATGAAATCCTGCTGCAAGGTTTGCAGCACTTTATCGACTCACTCGACAAGGACACCGTGCTGGTCCTGCATCAAATGGGTAGCCATGGCCCTGAATACTTCAAGCGCTACCCGAAAGAATTCGAACGGTTCACGCCGGTTTGTGAAAGTAACGGACTGAATAATTGCAGTCGCGAAAGTATCGTTAATGGCTACGACAACACACTGGTGTATACCGACCATGTGCTGTCGACCCTGATCGATCTGTTACGCAAGAACCAGGAAAAAGTGGACACCGCGATGCTGTACCTGTCCGACCACGGCGAGTCGCTGGGTGAATACAACCTGTTCCTGCATGGCACGCCTTACATGCTGGCGCCAGAACAACAGAAGCACGTGGCGATGCTGGCATGGTTCTCCGACAGCTATCAGAAGTCGTTCTCGGTAGACACCCACTGCCTGCAACTGACCCGCGACAAGCCATTGAGCCAGGACAACCTGTTCCATTCGATGCTGGGGCTGCTGGAAGTCAGCAGCAAGGTCTACAACCAGGACCTGGATATGTTCGCCGGGTGTCGCGGTGCTGTCATCGATGGCGTGTTGGCCAAAGATTGAAAGCTTCAACCTTTTTACGCAACGGCCGCTAGCCCGCGGCGGATTCACCACCTAGAGTCATTGCACATGTCTGCGCACCCCACATCCGCCATCGAGCTTGAGTTCGCCCGGCGCTACGACCAGGAACACGCCCGCGTCTGTCGTCAGCCGCAACCGCATAACCTGACGGGGCGTCTAACGTTCTGGCGCAAGGAAAACCTGGTGCGCAATGCACTCAAGGAGGCCGGCGAACCGGGGTTGATCCTTGACGTTGCTTGCGGCGCCGGGCGCTTCTGGCCGGTGCTGGCCGAGCACGCCAACCGCGTGATCCTCGCGTCGGACCCGTCTCAGGACATGCTCAACCATGCGCAGACTCACCATCCACAGAGTCTGCTCAAGCGAATCAAGACTTTTCAAAGTTCAGCCTTCACCCTTGGATTGTCCCCCAGCGCCGTGGACTGCATTTTTTGCATGCAGCTGTTTCAACACATCAACTGCCCCGAGCATCGATTGGCCATGCTTCAGGAGTTCCACCGGGTCAGTCGCGATACCGTGATTGTGGCGGTACGAGTCGACGGATATTTCAAGCTGCGCCCCGTAAAGACGCAGGCCACTCATGTGACTTCGCCGGTCAGCAAGGGCGAGATTGAAGCGGAATTCAGGCAGGCCGGTTTCCGCGTACTGAGCCATCAGGATTTCCTGCCGACCTGTACCTGGATGCGGGTCTATGTGCTGAGTAAGACCAGTTAGTCTCCGCTTATCAGACATTTCTTGCTGTTGGGTAGGTCTTTTCGCTAAAGCTCTTGTGCAGTGGATGCGCGGAAATCGCCGGCGGCGATATATACTGCGCGCCATTCTTCAAGGGAGAGCCGTGTGGCCATCGATATTCACTGGATTCGCGACAACGATAGCCTCGGTCAGTTTTGCGCCGAGTGGCAGCAGTTGCCATTCGTTGCCCTCGACACCGAATTCATGCGGGTCGACACCTTTTACCCGATCGCCGGCCTGCTGCAGATCGGCGATGGCGTACGCGCTTACCTGATAGACCCGCTGACCATCGACAACTGGCAACCCTTGGCCGCGTTGCTGGAAAACCCGGCCGTGGTCAAAGTCGTCCACGCGTGCAGCGAAGACCTTGAGGTCCTGTTGCGCCTGACCGGCAGCCTGCCGGCGCCGCTGTTCGACACACAACTGGCCGCCGCTTACCTGAACCTGGGTTTCTCCATGGGCTACTCGCGATTGGTGCAAGAGGTGCTTGGCATCGACTTGCCCAAAGGCGAAACCCGTTCCGACTGGCTGCAACGTCCGCTTTCCGACACGCAAATCAGCTACGCCGCTGAAGATGCTGTGCATCTGGCGGAAGTTTTCGTACAGCTTCGCCCGAAGCTTTCTGACGACAAGTACGCCTGGGTCCTGGAAGACGGCGCCGAACTGGTGGCCAACCTGCGCCGCGAGGTCGACCCGTACGAGGTCTACCGCGAAGCCAAACTGGCCTGGAAGCTGTCCCGTGCCCAACTCGCCGTGTTGCGCGAGCTGTGCGCCTGGCGTGAACGCGAAGCCCGTGCCCGTGATCTGCCGCGCAATCGCATCGTTCGTGAGCATTCCCTGTGGCCGCTGGCGCGGACTCAGCCGGACAACCTTGGCGCGCTGGCGAAAATCGAAGACATGCACCCGCGTACCGTGCGTCAGGACGGTGAGTTTCTGCTTGATCTGATCAAACGCTCTGGCAGTGTATCGCCCGATCAATGGCCACCCGCCGTGCCGGAGCCATTGCCAGTGGATGCGGCCGCGCTGGTCAAACAGTTGCGCGCCATTGGCCAGGCCGAAGCCGAGCGCTTGAACATCGCGCCGGAACTGATGCTGCGCAAGAAAACCCTGGAAGCGCTGCTCAAGAGCGGCTTCCCCAATGGTCCTTACCAATTGCCTGATTCGTTGCGTGGCTGGCGCCGCGAATTGATGGGCCAGGCGCTGCTCGACAGCCTGGCCACCGCCGGAGAACAGCCTTGAAACGTATTTGCTCGATCTACCGAAGCCTGAAGAAAAACGAGATGTACCTCTATGTGCTCAAAAGCGATGCACTGGAGCGTGTTCCGGAATCTTTGATGGCAGCTTTCGGCAAACCGCACCACGCGTTCGATCTGGTGCTGACCCCCGAGCGCAAGCTGTCGCGCGAGGACATCACCGTGGTCCTGGAAAACCTTGAAAAACAGGGTTACCACCTGCAAATGCCGCCGGCCGAAGACGAGTACATCGAACACTTGCCGGAAGAATTGCTGCGCCGCAACGATCCGATGTGAACCGCAGACAGGCTCTGCCCGGAGTCTGTGTGAAACACTGGAATGATTTTTCGCGATGGCCGTGACGAGAGAGTGATGCTCCGTGCGCGGCCGTCTGCACGGTTTTTGAAAGGTTGAAACATGCGCGTTCTGATTGCCGAACACGACCACCCGGTATATGCACAGTTGTTGCGTCAAGCGGCGCCTGAGCTGGAAGTGCTCACCAGTGGCGACTCTGCTGAACTGGCTCGTCTGGCGGCGGATTGCCCGGTCTGGCTGGGTCAACCGGATCTGCTGGCCACCCTGTTGCGTCAGGGCCACGAGCCGCAATGGCTGCAATCGACCTGGGCAGGCATCACGCCACTGCTCGCCGACGGCTTGCCACGTCACTATCGCCTGACCCGCGCGGTCGGCATTTTTGGTCAGGTGATGGCCGAATACGTGCTGACTTACATGCTGGGCCATGAACGCGAAGTATTGGCGCGGCTGGTCAGTCAGGTCGAGCGCAAATGGGACAGCCGTCACGGCCAAAGCCTGGCGGGACGCAAGGTATTGATCGTCGGTACCGGTGATATCGGACGGACGGTGGCGCAGTTCCTGGTGCCGTTTGGCGTCGAACTGTACGGCATCGCCAGCGAAGCTCGCGAACAGGCACCGTTTGTTGAAGTGGGTTCGCTGGCGGATTTGCCGCGTTTGGTCGGGGAAGTGGATTACGTGGTCAATCTGCTGCCCAACACCCCCAATACCCACGATTTGTATGACGCGGCGCTGTTCAAGCAGTTCAAGCCGACCGGGTTGTTCATCAACGTCGGTCGCGGTGTCGCGGTGGTCGATGCGGATCTGGTGGAAGCCTTGAAAGAAGGGCATCTGGCGGGCGCGGTCATTGATGTCTGCCGTCAGGAGCCGCTGCCGCAACGTCACCCGTTCTGGACCGCCTGGGGCTTGCTGCTGACCGGTCACAGCTCGGCACCGACGTCGCCATCGATGATGGTGAATCTGTTTGTCGAAAACCTGCAGGCGTATCAGTCAGGTGAGGCATTGCGCGGGGAAGTGGATTTCGAACGCGGTTACTGAACCCACCGCAATGATCGTTCCCACGCTCTGCGTGGGAATGCCGCCGGGGACGCTCCGCGTCCGCTTCGGATGTGACGCAGAGCGTCACCGGATGCATTCCCACGCAGAGCGTGTGGATGATCGGGTGACGCGCTTAGAGGGTGAAGTCGCCTTCAGCCGCCAACTCGCTCAACGGACGACGCGGGCTTGGCGCTTCACGCGCTTGCAGGTAATCCGCCAGCGATGCCTTGTCGCCCAGCTTCCCCACCGCAATGGCCGCGTGCAGCGCATAACCTTCAGGAATGTTCAGCTCCTTGCGGGTCAGTTCCTGATCGAAACCGGCCATGCCATGGGTGTGCCAGCCGCTGATGCTCGCCTGCAACGCCAGATGTCCCCACGCCGAACCGGTGTCGAAGGTGTGCCACAGCGCTGGAGTTTCTTCGGTCGCGCCCGGCACGGCGAAGGTGGTTTTCGAGATCACGATCACCAGTGCCGAGGCGTGTTGTGCCCAGCCGCGGTTGAATTCGTTCAGCAGGCCCAGGTAACGCTCCCAGTTTGGCGTGTCGCGACGCGCATACAGAAACCGCCAAGGCTGCGAATTGTAGGCCGACGGTGCCCAGCGGGCAGCTTCGAAGAAGCTCAGCAAGGTTTCTTCCGGGATGGTTTCGCCGGTGAACGCGCGGGGCGACCAGCGATCGGTGAACTGAGGGTGGATGGCATAGTCGGCGACGCGTGGATTAGCACTCATCAAGTGATTCCTTGCTACGTTTGAAAGTGAGGGAGCGACGCGAAACCCTACTTTGCGGCGCAAGAACTGACAAGCCTGTTAATACCGGCAGTCGCCAATGCTTGGCCCACAAGGGCCTTGGCACTAGACTGGCGGCCTTTTCACCACCTGATGTTGATGCTTGAGCCATGGCCGCCAAAGTCGAACCGTTCTGGATACGCAAAACCCTCGATCAACTGGATCAAGAGGAATGGGAGTCGCTGTGCGACGGCTGTGGCCTGTGCTGCCTGCAAAAACTCGAAGATGAAGACGACAACAGCGTCTACTACACGCGCATCGCCTGCAAACTGCTCGACCTGAAAACCTGTCAGTGTACCGACTACCCCAACCGGCGTGACTTCGTCCCGGACTGCATCCAGCTCACGCCGGGCAAGGCCGACGAGTTCAAATGGTTGCCACCGACCTGCGGTTATCGCCTGGTCAGTGAAGGCAAGGATTTGCCGCTCTGGCACCATTTGGTGTGTGGCGATCGCGATGCGGTGCACCACGAGCGTATTTCACAATCCGGGCGCATGCTCGCCGAAGGCAGCGTGCCTGAAGACGATTGGGAAGATCATCTGATATTCCGCGCGGGTTAATCGCTGGCGGTTTTGGGTTTTCACGAAGGAGTGTGTATGGCTGTGGGATGGCGCCTGTCGTTGGTCGTTGGGCTGCTGGCCCTGAGTTCATCCGCGTGGGCGGTGAAGAAGGTTGATCTGGACTACCACGTGCGCCTTTTGCCACAAAGCGATCAGGCCGAGGTGCGCCTGACGCTGGCGCAGGGCTCGGCGGTGCGCAGCCTGGATTTTGACCTGGGCGATGGCAGCCACTACAGCGACTTCAAGGCCGACGGCCAATGGCAACTTACCCCTGGAAAAGTGGCGCGAGGGGTCTGGCATCCCGCCGCTGACAAGGCCAGCCTGACCTACCGCGTGCGCATCAGCCATGGTCGCAAGAGCGGCAATTTCGACACGCGTATGACGCCGGGTTGGGCGCTGATGCGCGGTGACGATCTGGTGCCTCCCGCCAAACTCGATCAAGAGGACGGTATCGAGCTGGTTTCGCGCCTTGAGTTCGAATTGCCCAGCGGTTGGAAAAGCGTCGAAACCGCCTGGCCGCGGATCGGCAACAACAAATTCCGCATCGACAACGTGTCCCGACTGTTCGACCGCCCCACCGGCTGGATGCTCGCCGGGCACCTCGGCAGTCGTCGCACGCGGCTGGGGGAAACCGAAGTCACCGTCGCTTCGCCTCAGGGCCAGGGCATGCGCCGCATGGACGTGGTGACCTTGTTGACCTTTGTCTGGCCGCAGGTACAGGCCGTGTTCCCGCGTCATCCAGGCAAATTGCTGATTGTCGGTGCCAACGACCCGATGTGGCGTGGCAGCCTGGCTGCGCACGAATCGATCTACCTGAACACGCGTCTGCCGCTGGTCAGCGAAAGCGGCAGCAGCGCGCTGGTGCGTGAGTTGGCGCAAGTGCTGGGGCGGATCAACGATGAACAGCGAAGCGACTGGATCACAGAAGGTTTTGCCGAGTATTACGCCATCGAACTGGTGCGCCGTGCCGGTGGCATGAGCGATGAGCGGTATGAAAGCTTGCACGCCAAGCTGGTCAAGGACGGCCAGAAGGTCACGAGCCTGCGTGGCGAACAGATCAACCCGGCGCAGGTGGCAAAAGCGGTGGTGTTGTTACAGGAACTGGACCGGGAGATTCGCTTGAAGACACGCAACAAGCGCTCGCTAGATGATGTATTGCGCGGGGCGATGCGTCTGGAGAGTGTGGATACCAAGGAGTTTGTACAACTGGCCGAGAGCGTTATTGGCGAACCGTCCAAAGTCCTTGATACCGAGTTGCTTCAGTAACACCGCCATCGCGGGCTTGCCCGCGAAGAGGCCCGGAGTCTCACTACATCGTCCGGATCAAACCCCGGTTTTAGGCGACTCCAACGAGTCATTCCCCGTCACCGTAGCGGTTTTCGTTGCGGCCTCGGCATTCGCCTTCAACTTGCTCAACTCTTCCCCGGCCCGTTCAATTTTCGCCCGTACAATGTCCATGTCCTGGCGGCTTTTTTCGATCTTGCTCTTGAGCGAACAGTGTCCGGTAACGCCGCGAGCCAGTGCTGCACCGCCAATCGCTACTTGAATCAGACCGAAAATACCACCGCGACGCAGGCCTTTGCCCATCATCACGATGCCACCCGCCACGGAGCCGGCGCGCTCCCAACCGTGGACGTTCTGCTCGGAATGGGTCTGGAACGGGGTCGATTCGATGCGCTCTACGCGTTTGAGTTCGCTCATGATCTTTCTCCTGGCAGGAAGGCTGTTTCAGTCGTGGATAATTAAGCTGACTGCCCAAACCGGCGGCTTGTTCCATCGAATGTACGTTGAATCAGCGAAATTTCGCCCCGGAACGGGTGTTGAGCCCTTTGGACATGCGGTCGTAGAGCACGACGTTGACGGTGGCCGCCAGGTTCATGCAACCGGTGGTCGGGATGTAGACCACGTCTTCGCACCAGTCGCGAATCTCTTTATCCAGCGAGCCGTCTTCCGGGCCGAAGATGTAAAGGGCGCGATCCGGATGGGTGTATTCCGGCAGGGAACGGGCGCCGTCGACCAGTTCCACGGCAACCGGCACACAGCCCAATGGCAGGATTTTTTTCAGGTCGTCGATGCCGATCAGCGGGATGTCGTAGTGGACGCGCTTGGTGTCGGTGACGAAGTCGGCGGCGCGTTCATAACGCTTGCCGGTATAGAACACGGACGCCACGCCATAGCAGCCGGCGGCGCGCATGACCGAACCGACGTTTTCCGGTGATTTGGGGTTATACAAACCAATGCAGCTGTACCGTTTGTCTGCCACGAGCGGGGTGCCTTCGGGGAAAAAACGGCGATTATACGGGGATTGGGGGAGGGGTGTTCAGTGATCGTTCCCGCGCTCCGCGTGGGAATGCCTCAACGGACGCTCTGCGTTCGGCTCTAAATGGGACGCAGAGCGTCCCGGGCTGCATTCCCACGCAGAGCGTGGGATCGATCAGGCATGAGGCCAGCCAAGGCACTGAAGATCTTCAGTCTTCCTTCTTCATCAATCCCGCCAACGCCGCAAACGGGTTATGCGTCGCCTTGGCGATTTTCGGCGTGCTCAGCGAGCCTTCGCCGAAATACTGCTGATCGGTATACCGCGAGTGTTCATTGTCGTGGCAGTACAGGCACAACAGTTCCCAGTTGGAGCCATCCTGCGGGTTGTTGTCGTGGTTGTGGTCGCGGTGGTGCACGGTCAGTTCGCTCAGACGCTTGCCGGAGAATTCACGGGCGCAGCGGCCGCACACGTGCGGGTACATCTTCAGGGCCTTGTCGCGGTAGCCCATTTCCTTGTCGCGCTGGTTGTCGGCGAGGATGCGGTCCAGCTTCGAAGTATTGGTCGGGGTGGACGAACTCATGGGTTCACCTTTGTAAAAAGACTAATGACGGTATTAAGCGAAGTTTAGCTCAGCCCTTGAGCTTCTCGGCAATCCAGATGGTGTGGCGTGTGCCCTTGTTGCCATGGGCGAAGACTTGTACTTCTTCTGCCTTGAAACCGGCCTTTTTCAATTTGTCGGAAAACTGTCTGTCGGCACTGGCCGACCACACCGCCAGCACGCCTTTGGGCCGCAGGGCCTTGGCGCAGGCGCTCAGGCCGCCGGCGGAGTAGAGCCAGCTGTTGGCTTTCTGGGTCAGGCCTTCGGGGCCGTTGTCGACGTCGAGCATGATCGCGTCGAACCCTTGGGGCTCGGCCTGCAACACTTTGGCCACGTCTTCCATGCGAATCACGGTACGCGGGTCGAGCAGCGGGTTGCCGGCTTTCTCACCCAGCGGCCCACGATTCCACTCCACCACCCCCGGCACCAACTCAGCGACCACCACTTCGGCGGTCTTGCCCAAATGTTTCAGCGCCGAGGCGAGGGTGAAACCCATGCCCAGGCCGCCGATCAGCACGCGTGAATTCGGGCGGCCGGCCACTTTGCGGCACGGGATCTCGGCCAGTGCGTCTTCGGAGCCGTGCATGCGAGTGTTCATCAATTGTCCGCCATCGCCACCCTGGATCTTGATGACGAAATCCTCACCGTATTCGAACAGGCACAGGGCACCGCCGTTTTCAGGAATGGGCGTGGTGTCGAGCAGGACGAAACGTTTCATGGGGCTCTCTTGAGAAAGTCTTGCATAAACTGGGAGGGCAAACGGGCGCAGTTGGGAGTAGCCTGAAAGGGACAACTAGGCCAACGGAGCCATTGATGAAGCGCACTATTCTAACGGCCATTGCTCTGGCCGCGCTCTCGATTACTGCAGTGCAGGCGCAAACGCTGCAAACCATTCCCGTCAGCCCTGCCCCCATGCCCGGTTCGCCTGGCACCGCGACGCCGACGCCGTACCCGCAAATCACCGCGCCCTCCTTGCCAAAGACCGGCCCTGGCAGTAGCGGTCCGCCGTTGGTACCGATTGAAATGCCGAGCCCGCCGACCAAGGATCAGCCCGTTCCGGGGATCGAACAAAACCCGACGAAAGTCAAATCGCCGGGCGGTTAAACCTGCTGCGAAAGCAGCTGCCCGTCAGCCATTCGCAAGCGTTTGGAGAGGGATACGGCGAGGGCGCGGATGATCTTGGCGGCGATTTTTGGCGCGTCGTTGATCATCTTTTCCAGTGAGTCCTTGCCCAGGTTCAGCAACTGGCAGTTGCTCGCCGCCACGCAACTGGCTGAACGGCGTTCTCCATCCAGC
The DNA here is from genome assembly GCF_031456105.1 of Pseudomonas sp. BE134. Lineage (NCBI taxonomy): Bacteria > Pseudomonadati > Pseudomonadota > Gammaproteobacteria > Pseudomonadales > Pseudomonadaceae > Pseudomonas > Pseudomonas sp. BE134. Next base: position 132,916 of record NZ_JAVDUA010000007.1, read on the forward strand.
ACGGCCATCTCGCCGAACGAGCGACCGCTGCGCAACGTGGCCATGGTCACGAGTTGCCCGTCACCATTGGTTTTTTGCACCGCCACCTGGCCGGTGTGAATGATGCACATGAAACTGCCGGCATCACCCTCATGGAAAATCTCCTCGCCCTGGGCCACGGTGGTAATGCTGAAATAGCCCGAGGCCGCCGCAAAATCTACGGGCAGCAATTGATCGAACAGGCCGCAGTCCATCAGCCAGTCGCGAATTTCGTTGTTCAGTAAGGTCGGTTCTGACATGTCGTCATTCTTGTGTCTGTTGCTGGGTCGAATTTGATGTCACCACAAAACCCTGTGGGAGCCGGGGTCTGGTGTTAAGACCGGAACCCCGCGCCAAGTTCCTCAGGCAATGCCCAAAACCTTGAACAAAAATGCGTATTCGAGTGCTACGTCACGCAATCCTTGATAACGACCGCTCATCCCGCCATGCCCGGCGCCCAATTCAGTCTTGAGCAGCAGAAGATGGCTGTCGGTTTTGGTCGCGCGCAATTTCGCTACCCACTTGGCCGCTTCCCAGTACTGCACGCGGCTGTCGTTGTAGCCGGCAATCACCAGCGTTGCCGGGTAGGCTTGCGCGGTAACGTTTTCGTACGGGGCGTAGGCCTTGATTCGGTCATAAACGTCCGGCTCTTGCGGGTTGCCCCATTCGTCGTATTCCGTGACGGTCAGGGGCAGGTCCGGGTCGAGCATGGTGTTGAGCATGTCGACGAACGGCACTTCGGCAATCGCCGCCCCGAACAACTCCGGCCGCTGATTGAGCACCGCGCCAATCAGCAAACCACCGGCACTGCCTCCGCTGATCGCCAGTTGCGGCGCAGTGGTGAAGCCGTTGGCAATCAAGTGTTCAGCGCAGGCAATGAAGTCGCTGAACGTGTTGTGCTTGTGTTCCTGCTTGCCGGCCCGATACCAGGCTTCGCCCAATTCACCGCCGCCACGCACGTGGGCGATGGCGAAGGCCATGCCGCGATCCAGCAGGCTCAGGCGGGCGTGGGAGAACCACGGGTCGAGGCTTTCGCCATAGGCGCCATAACCGTAAAGGTACAGTGGCACGGGTTGGCCCAGATGTTCGCGTTTGACCACCAGGCTGATCGGCACCCGGGTACCGTCCGGTGCGGTTGCCCACAAGCGCTGGCTGACGTAGGCGTCGGCATCAAACGGGCCGAGCACCGGGGTTTGCTTGAGCACTTTCTGCTCGCCGCTCTGCAGTTCAAGCTGGCGAATTTGCGCCGGACGGTTCAGCGCCTCGTAGCGCAGGCGGATCCTGTCGCTGACGAACTCCAGGCTGTTCTGGACGTGCAGGCTGTAGGCCGCATCCGGCAATTGCACCCGATAAGGCGACTGGCCTTGTGAGTGAACCTCGATGATCGGCAAGCCGCCTTCGCGCAGGCTCAGGGTCATGGCGCCGGTGTTCAGGCTCATGCCATCGATCATCACGGTGTCGCTGTGGGGGATGAGGTTTTTCCAGTCGGCTTCGGTGGGCGCCACGCCGGTGTCGACAGCGCTGTACAGGGCAAAGTTGATGCCGTCGCGGTTGGTGCGAATGAACCAGGTCCATTCGCCGTCGAGGGCGCCGTGGTCGACGTCGTATTCATGGTCTTCAACCCGTGGCGCCAGGCACGTGAAGGCCTGATGCGGCAGGGAGGCGTCAAGCACCCAGACTTCACTGGTGGTCTTGCTGCCAAGGGACAGCAACAGTTGCAGTTCGGAGCTTGAGCGGTAGCAATGCAGGAAGAATCGTCCGTCCGGCTCATGGAACACTTCTTCGGCGGCCGTGCCATCCAGCCGGTAACGGAACAGTTTGTGCGGGCGATGGGTGTCGTCCAGCTCGCCGAAAAACAGCGTCAGGCTGTCATTGGCCCAGGTCATGCTGCCGTCACAGTCCTGGAATTCCAGTTCGCTGACGCGACCGTCGGACAATTCCTTCACGAACAGCGTGTAGATCTCGTCGCCGCTGGCATCGATGCTGTAGGCCAGACGCTGGTGGTCCGGGCTGATGCTGAATGCGCCCAGGGAAAAAAAGCCGCCGTTGGCCAGTTCATTCGGGTCCAGCAGCAGTTGCTCGTGGCTTTCGTCGAGCTGCAGGCTGTCATCGGCCGGGCGCGGGCAGCGGTAGTGCCGGGCGTATTCGTCACCGGCGGTGGTCCGCGTGTAATACAGGTACGGACCCCAAGGGGAGGGCAGCGACAAGTCGGTTTCGAGAATCCGGCCCTTGATCTCTTCGAACAGGGTCTCGCGCAAGCCTGCCTGATCGGCGGTTTGCGCCGCTTGATAGCTGTTTTCAGCCTTGAGGTAGTCAAGCACCGCGTCGGTGTCGCGCTCCTGCAGCCAGGCATACGGGTCATCGCCTTCGGCCTTGTGGGCAATGGGCGCGTCGGAAACGTTGGCGGATAAGGGCATGGATGGCTCTCGTGCAATGTACGAAATAGGGGTTTGGCAGGCTGCTGCCAGATCAAGATCGAATGCAAAACCTGTGGGAGCGAGCTTGCTCGCGATGGCGGTATGACAGTCAACACAGATGCTGAATCTGATGACCTCATCGCGAGCAAGCTCGCTCCCACAGGTTCTGTGCCTTGACCGACAGGCATTGGGACAAGCCTGATGTGCGAAAAGTCGTTACTATAAGCGCCTCTTTGCCTGCCTTGCCATGGACACCATGACCGAGAACGACTATCTGATCGCTTGGGGCCTCTACGCCTTTGCCGCTTTGGGCTGCCTGTTGGTGTGGATGCGCCTGACCCACTGGATGTGGCGCTGGCTACGCGAGCCGCTGCGGCTGCTGGTGGCCGTGTTGCTGTTCAGCCCGACGATCATCGATCCGGTGAAGGATAAAGTCGCACCGGCCATCGCCATCACGGCGCTCGACCTGTTGTTCAAGGTAGGCAATAACGCATGGCGGGCGATTTCCGATCTGCTCATGTACGGCATGATCGCCTTTGGTCTTTATCTGGTCATGGTGGCGATCCGCATCCCCATCGAGCGCGCCGCCAATGCCCGCAAGGAACAAGCGGCCGCCGCCAAGGCTGCCGCCAAAGCCGACGAGCCTGAAGAGGATCATTTTTTCGGCGGTGCCGGCGATGATCGTTACGGTCGTCCGCCGGTTCCGAGCAATCCACAGCGATTGCGGGTCGAGCCGCGTTTGTAACTTTGCCCCTGCCTTTTCATCGAGAGTCCGAACATGTGTGAGTTATTGGGCATGAGCGCCAATGTGCCGACCGACATCGTGTTCAGCTTCACCGGGCTGATGCAGCGCGGCGGCCGTACCGGCCCGCACCGTGACGGCTGGGGGATCGCGTTCTATGAAGGCCGTGGCCTGCGCCTGTTTCAGGACCCGGCCGCCAGCAGCGAGTCTGAAGTCGCAAACCTGGTGCAGCGCTATCCAATCAAAAGCGAAGTGGTGATCGGGCACATCCGCCAGGCCAATGTCGGCAAGGTCTGCCTGTCCAATACCCACCCGTTCGTGCGCGAACTGTGGGGGCGCAACTGGTGTTTCGCCCATAACGGCCAACTCGCTGACTTTCAACCGACTGCCAGTTTCTATCGCCCCGTGGGTGACACCGACAGCGAGGCGGCGTTCTGCGATCTGCTCAATCGCGTGCGCGCGGGGTTCCCGGAACCGGTCGAGGTGGAGCAATTGCTGCCCGATCTGGTGGCGGCCTGCGCCGAATACCGTAGCAAAGGCGTGTTCAACTGCCTGCTCAGCGACGGTGACTGGCTGTTCTGCTATTGCTCGACCAAATTGGCCCAGATCACCCGTCGGGCGCCTTTCGGCCCTGCGCGCTTGAAGGATGTCGATGTGATCGTCGACTTCCAGGCCGAAACCACGCCCAACGACGTGGTGACAGTAATTGCCACTGAACCCCTGACTGAAAACGAAACCTGGACCCGCTACGAACCGGGCCAATGGAGCCTCTGGCGGCGCGGCGAATGCGTCAGCCAGGGCAAGACCGAATAAGGATCTCCCCCCTGATGTTGCTGAGTTATCTACGGCTGGTGTTATTTGCGGCGGGCCTGTTGATCGGTGTACAGGTGCCGGGATTTATCAATGATTACGCCAAGCGCGTCGAGGCGCACCTGATCGAGGCGCAGACGGGTTTGAGCGGTTTTCAGGGCACGGCCAATCAGTTTTTCAAGGGCGACATGCAGGCGCTGGTCGCCCACTACCGTGCCAGTGACGACCCGATCTTTCGCAGCGATGCCGACAGCCTGAGCAACCTGCTGACCCGTCAGCTGGCGCTGGACAAGCAATTCCAGGCCATGCAGGGCCCTTGGTACATCCGCTTCCTGCAAGTGGTGCTGGCCGCCGACCCGGACATCCGCAAGGAAACCTGGAATGGCTACAGCTACCAGATCCTGCTGACGCCGCAAGCGATGATCTGGGGCATGAGCGGCGCGATGCTGTTGTCGTTCGGCATCGAATGCCTGTTCCGCTTGATCGACTGGGTGGTGTTGGGCGGCAAACGCCTGCGCCAGAGCCGGCCGATCGAAGACCGGGATGTGCGCGGCCTGTAACCCTGCAGCCGGTTTGCCGGCGATTGCCGCGACACCTATGTCCGGCAGATCGCATCGCTGGCAAGCCGGCACCTGTTTTACCAGTCGACCGAGTAGCTCATGCTCAACGTGCGGCCTTCGGCGTTGGCGAACGGCATTCTGGCGTTGGCCTGGGTGAACAGGTTTACGTACGTGCGATTCGTCAGGTTAAACACCCCGCCTTCAAGACGACCGACCGGCAGTTGCACGGAGCCGAGCAGGTCCACCAGCGTATAACCGTCGATGTCGCGTCCGTTGTTGTCCTTGTAGGCGGCGTCATAACTGGACAAATGCATGCCTTGCAGGCGCAGGTTGTAATCCTCTTCGATATAGCCGACGAACAGCGTGGTCTTGGCCGGTGAAATGCGCGTGGCCGGCAGATCGATCCATTTACCGTTCTGCTCGGTCTCGCCTTTGGCCCAGGCGTAAGTACCCCCCACCGACCACTGATCAGTCACGCGGTAGGTCAGGTTGTTTTCGATGCCGCGAACGCGCTCTTTCTGATTGATCAGGCGTAATACGCGATCATTGGCATCGTAGAACTGGGTCACGTCCGAGGTGTTTTCATACACGGTGACGTCGGCCTGCCACTGGTCCCAGTCACCACGCCAGCCCACCTCGTAACTGTTGACCTTGATGGCCTGGGCGTTGAGGCTCTGGATGTCGAAGGTGCTGCTGACGTCACGCATGAAGCGCTGGATATCCGGCAGCGAAAACCCCTGGCTGAAATTGGCGAATACGTCCTGACTATCACTCAGGTGGTAGACCGCGCCCAGGTTGTACAGTGTGTCATCGTATTTGAGGGTGTCGCCGGGCAGCGTTGCGCGTACGCCGGTCTGGACGATCTCACCATAAGCGATGCTGTCGGAAACGTCGCTTTCGATCCATTCACGGCGTACACCGCCACGCACGGTCCAGTCACCGATGTCCCATGACATCTGCCCGAACAGCGATTTGGTGGTGGTTTCGATGTCCGGGCCCAGCTCGTAGGTGGTGCCGGTCTTGGTGTAGGTCAGACCATTGAGCGTGTATTGATCACCTCGTTGGCGGGAGCGCTCATTATCATAGTCGGCACCCCAGACCAGGTTGCCAGTGGCACTGCCGATGGCCGGCAGCGGCGTGTCGATGGCTGCGCGCAGGCCGTAGACATCCTGCACGCTGTTGTTATCGGAGATCCCGGCCTTGCCCCGTGACAGGTCCGGGAAAAACAGTGCATCGGCGCGGCGCCAGTAACTTTCCAATTGCAGGCCTTGACCGTAGAAGTCGGCGTCGGTGTAGTTGAGGTTGACTGCCTGGTTGTGGGTATAGGGTTGGTCATCAAGTTTCAATCCCTTGACTGCCACGGCTTGCTGCAGGTTTTTCGGGTCTTTGGTGTAACCCGTGTCCTGCTGATCCTTGTAGTCCTGCAGCGACAGACTGAGTTTTTTATCGGCATCCAGTTCGTAACCGAAACGACCTTGCAAGTCATAGGTTTCGGTGTCCATGCTGCTGCCCTGAGAGGTGTCCTGAGGGATGCGGTTGCCGTTGCCATCGTACATATCGTTGCGCTGGATCAGGTCGGCGGAGACGTACCAGTCCAGGGCATCCTTGCGCCCGGTCGCGCTCTGAAAAGTTTCGTAGGCAAAGCCTTTGCTATTGAGGTTATTGCCGGTGGTCAGGCCCAGTTTGCTGCTGTAGGCAATGTCCTGACCCTGATTGCGCTTGGTGATGATATTGATGATGCCGCCTGAAGCGCCGGCACCGTAGAGGCTGCTGGCGCCGGAGACCACTTCGATGCGTTCGACGCTGGCCGGGGTGACGCTGTTGAGCTGGCGGAAGTTGTCGCGTGTGGCGTTCTGCGATACGCCGTCGATCAATACCAGCATGTTGCGCCCGCGCAGGGTCTGGCCGAAGTTGCTCATCCCGCCGCTGGACGGTGCAAGACCGGGGACCAATTGCCCGAGGATGTCGGAAATCCGGCGACCCGCGCCGCTCTGCTCACGGATCTGCTGTTCGTTGATCACCAGGACCGAACCTGGAATCGAGGCGATGGTCGCTTCGCTGCGAGTCGCGGAGACGACGGTGGCTTGCATGTTCAAAGTGCCGGGCTGCTGCTCGGTATCTTCGGCCCAGGACTGGGCGCTGAAGGTACCGAGCAACGGGATCAGCAGGGGGAGTTTGATTCGGGTCATGATGAGGACTTTTTTGAGTTGTGATAAGTGTGAGCAGGCAAGGTTGAGCGGTCAGGTGTGGCGTTGAATGACCGCACGCAGCGGATCCCTATAGCGGCTACGGCGTAGGTCAGCGCCACCAGCCAGAAACGTGTAAGTGGATAAGGTGTTGGCGATCAGGGCATAAGCCAGCGGCAGCAGGGCGCGTTGCCAGATGCCCCAGACGAATCGACTGGCGAGAGCAATTCGCTGGGCAGCAGGATTTTGTGGGGGAGTGTGTCGGGGTTGATCAGGCCTTCACGAAACAGCGCCTGGATCAGGCGTTGGAAGCAGCGCTGGGCGGCGGGCTCCAGCGCATTGCTCAAATGGTCAAGGGTGATTCGGTGGGACTGGAAAGCCTGAGTTCCAAGGGCTTCGCTCCAGTGAGCGAGCAATAGCTGCTGTTTTTGCGTGTAGGCGCGCATCTAGTCCGACTCCTTCTGGACAGTTGATTAGCTGAAAGCGCGCAGAGAATACCTTTTGGGAAATATTATGCAAATGATAGTAATTTATATTTACGTTGCAGAAAGTGTCCTTCAGATTCTGGCCAAGGGTTTGCTCAAAACGATGTAGTGCTCGCCCACTTTCTGCGCGTAGCGCTCCACGACGTGCTGACACAACGCCACAATCTCCTCGACCCACTCGACGCCCGTGCGCCACGACACCACCACTTGCAAATCCGGTGGCCGTTGGTCGATGGCCAGCAGAATCAGTTCACCGCGCGCCAGTTCCTCGGCCACCAGCACCGGCGGCAGCGCACCAATGCCGAAACCATCGCGCAACAATCGGGTAATCGCCGACACCGAGTTCACGCAGTTCAGGCGTGGCGTCATCACGCCATGGGCCTGCATCAGAGCGAGCACCTCCTGATGCGGATGGGAGTTTTTCGAGTAAGTAATGACCCGCTCGCGCGCCAGATCGGCGATGCCCGAATACTCACGGTTGTAGAGCGAATTACTCGCTGCGATCCAGCCCATGGGATGACTGGCCAGCTCAAGGCTGCGCACGCTTTCCTGGCGCATCAGGTCAGTTTGCAGGATCAGATCGAGAAAGCCTTTTTGCAGCTGATCGCAGAGGTTGAGCGAGGTATCGGCCACCAGTTCGATTTCCACCAACGGATAGAGATCCGTCATCTGCGCCACCAGCGGGCTCAGCCAGGTGTGGATCACCGTGTCCATCACGCCGATCCGCACCCGACCGGCCTTGCTCGAACGGGTCTCGATCGACTGTTTGAGCGCCTGCATGGTGTCCATCATCTGCTCGGCATAGTCGAGCACTTTCAGGCCTTCGGGCGTGAGGCTGACGCCGCGTGAATCGCGCAGAAACAGCTTCACCCCCAGTTCACTTTCGAGCACGGCGATGCGGCTGGAAATCGAGGCTTGGGTGGTGAAGAGTTTGTCGGCGGTCAGGCGAAAACTCTTGAGTCGGGCGACCCAGACAAAGGTTTCGAGAAACTTCAGATTCATGGGATCAACTTTTTCTTATGCCTAAGCCCGGTTTTTATTAGTTGGACGCAGCAGGGCCGGGAACCCAAAAATCGGCACATCCGGTTCCCACGATAGGCGTCGTCGGGGCTCAGAACAATACCAATAAAAACTAGCGCGGAGATTTGCCATGAGTGCGCCCGACACGCTCGACATCCCCAAAACAACGGCTCGCCCGGGGCCTTTCGATTGGTACCGCAACATCAATCAGCAGGAACGCCGCACCTTCTGGAGCTGCAAGATCGGCTATGGCCTGGACGGCATGGACACCCAGATGCTCAGCTTCGTGGTGCCGACCCTGATTGCGATGTGGGGCATTACCACCGGCGAAGCCGGGCTGATTCACACCAGCACCCTGATCGCCTCGGCCATCGGCGGTTGGGTGGCGGGGATTCTCTCCGACCGCATCGGTCGCGTGCGCACCTTGCAACTGACCGTGTTGTGGTTCGCCTTCTTCACCTTCCTCTGCGGTTTCGCGCAAAACTACGAGCAGTTGCTGATCAGCCGCACCCTGATGGGCTTCGGTTTCGGCGGTGAATGGACCGCCGGCGCAGTGCTGATGGGCGAAGTGATTCGTGCCAAGGACCGTGGAAAAGCGGTGGGCATGGTGCAATCGGGCTGGGCGCTGGGGTGGGGGCTGACGGCGATTCTGTATGCGCTGCTGTTTTCGTTTTTGCCGCCGGAAGACGCCTGGCGTGCACTGTTCATTCTCGGCATCGTGCCGGCAATTTTTGTGATCTTCGTTCGTCGCCTGGTGAAGGACCCGGAAATCTACCGCGAAGCCAAGGCCAAACAGGAACCGAGTAACCCGGCGAAGTTCTACGAGATTTTTGCCCCCGGCATCCTCTTCACCACGATTCGCGCATCGGTGCTGACCACTGGCGCACTGGGCGGTTACTACGCGATTACCTCCTGGTTGCCGACGTTTCTGAAGAACGAGCGGGGGTTGAGCGTACTCGGCACGGGTGGTTATCTGGCGATGGTGATCGTCGGTTCCTACGTCGGATACGTCATCAGCGCCTATTTGACTGACATTCTCGGGCGCAAGAAGAACTTCATCCTGTTCGCGGTCGGCTCATTCACCATCGTATTGCTCTACACCCAATTGCCGGTCAGCAATGGCGTGATGCTGTGGCTGGGTTTCCCGCTGGGCTTCTTCGCCTCGGGTATTTTCAGCGGCATGGGCGCGTTTTTGACCGAGTTGTTTCCGACACGGATTCGCGGTTCGGGCCAGGGGTTTTGCTACAACATCGGGCGGGCGCTGGCGGCTCTGTTTCCGCTGTTGATCGGTTTGCTTAGCCAAAAGGTGCCATTGAGTGTCGGCATCGGGGCGTTTGCGGCAGTGTCCTACGGGGTGGTGATCCTCGCGGCGCTGAGCCTGCCGGAAACCCGTGGCAAACAACTGGATGCGCAGTAATCTGCCTGCCTCTGAAAAGAATAGAACCTACAGGAGTGTTCTCCGTGAGCCGCCTGCTATTGAACTGCGACATCGGCGAGAGTTTCGGCAACTGGACCATGGGTCTGGACGCCGAAATCATGCCCTATATTGATTGCGCCAACATCGCCTGCGGCTTCCACGCCGGCGACCCGGGCATCATGCGCAAGACCGTCAGCCTGGCGCTGAGCAACGGTGTGCAGATCGGCGCGCACCCGGCCTATCAGGATCTGGTCGGTTTCGGCCGGCGCTCGATGGCGTATACCGCCCAGGAACTCCAGGACATCCTGCATTACCAGATCGGCGCCCTCGATGGCATTTGCCGCGCTCAGGGCGGCCGCGTCAGCTACGTCAAACCCCACGGCGCGATGTACAACGACATGATGGCCAACCCGGCGCAATTGCGTGCGGTGCTTCAGGCCGTGGCGGCGTACGACCGGAGCCTGCCGTTGATGTTGATGGCGACTCGCGACAACAGCGCCGCGCAGCTTCTTGGCGATGAATATGGCGTGACCTTGTGGTTCGAAGCCTTCGCCGACCGCGCTTACAACAGCGCGGGTCTGTTGGTTTCGCGACAATTGCCGGGCGCTGTGCATCATGATCCCAAACAAGTCATTGAGCAGGCGCTGACCATTGCCCGTGGCGACGCCCTCACTGCCAGCGACGGCAGCGCATTGTACTTGCAGGCCAACACCCTTTGCGTGCATGGCGACAACGCCAGTTCGGTTGCCGCTGTGCAACGGATCCGCGAAGCCCTTGATCAGCAGCGCGCATCATGAAGCTGCGGGTAGAGGTGGTGGCGCTGGATTGCCTGATGGTGCGTCTGTTCGATGAGATCAGCGAATCCAACATGCCGTGGATGCTGGCGGCCAGCGAAAACTTGCGGGCTGCGTTCGGCGTGCATCTCATCGATCTGGTGCCGTCTTACACGACGTTGATGGTGCATTACGATTTGACCGCGCTAAGCCCGACTCAGGCTCGGGAATTGATCACCCAAGCGCTGATCGACCTGTCACCTAACACCCGCACTGGCGGCAAATGTCATGTGCTGCCGGTCTGGTATGACGTGAGTGTCGGCCCGGAACTGAGCCTGTTGTCGCAGCGCAGCGGGCTGTCGATGGAGGAGGTGATCCGACGTCACAGCGGGCGCGAATATCAGGTGTTCGCCTTGGGTTTCGCACCGGGTTTCGCCTTCATGGGATTGGTCGAAGAAGTGCTCGCCGCGCCCCGATTGGACACCCCGCGCAAAAAAGTCGCGGCCGGCAGTGTCGGCATCGCCGAACGGCAGACGGCGGCCTATCCGGTGGTATCCCCCGGCGGCTGGAACCTGATCGGCCGCACGCCGGCCAAACTGTTTGACCGCGAGCGTGACGGCTACAGCCTCATGCAACCGGGCGACACGGTGCGCTTTGAAGCTGTCAGCCATGCCGAGTTCATTCATCTGGGCGGTGACGACACACCATTGGAGGCGCAGGCATGAGCCGCTTATCAATAGAGGCGAGTACGCCTCTGTGCCTGATGCAGGACGCCGGTCGCTTTGGCGTGCGCCATCTGGGCGTGACGCAGGGGGGCGGGCTGGATTGGCGTTCAATGTCTTGGGCCAACTGGCTACTGGGCAATGACCTGAATGCGCCGGTGATCGAAATCACTCTCGGTGGGTTCGCGGTAATGGCCGAAGAGGATTGCGTACTGGCGCTGGCCGGGGCCGATCTAGGGGCGACGGTGGAGGGCGAGGCACTGGTGCCATGGCGCAGTTTCAGGCTGCAAAAAGGTCAGCGATTGCAATTTACCCAGCCCAAGCGAGGGGCTCGGGCTTATCTCGCCGCGCCGGGCGGGTTTGAGGCGCCAAGCGTGTTGGGCAGCCGTTCGACCGTGGTCCGTGAGGAGCTTGGCGGCCTGGATGGCCGGGGGCGGGCTTTGGCCAAAGGTGCGCAGCTGAGCTATGCCGGTAGTGCGTTGCTCCTGCTGCGGGAGTTACCGGCGCAGCATCGACCGGATGTCACCGACAATTCGCCGCTGGATCTGGTGCTGGGCGCACAGATCGGCGAGTTCAGCGGGCAGAGTCTGTTCGACGCGTTCAACCGTGTGTGGACCCTCGACAGCCGCGCCGACCGGATGGGCATTCGCCTGCTGGGCACGGCGTTGCAGTACCAGGGAAAACCGATGATTTCCGAAGGCATCCCCCTCGGCGCGGTGCAGGTGCCGCCGGACGGGCAGCCGATTGTGTTGCTCAATGATCGACAGACCATTGGCGGGTACCCGCGATTGGGAGCGTTGACGCCGCTGGCTCTAGCGCGGCTTGCGCAGTGCTTGCCGGGGGCGAAGGTGCGGTTGCGGCCGGTGGTGCAGGAGGTGGCGCATCGGCAGCAAGTCGAGTATCTACATCGATTCCTGAAAAGCTAAAAGCTTCGCGAGCACTGACAACAAAGATTACTTGGAAAGAAACCGCATCCCTTCCTCCAACCCCCGAAGGGTCAGCGGATACATCTGATCATCAATCAAGTCCCGCACAATATTGGTCGACGACGTGTAGCCCCACGTATCTTTCGGATACGGGTTAATCCAGATGAGCTTCTTGTACTTCTCCCGGAACCGCTGCATCCACACATACCCTGCTTCTTCGTTCCAGTGCTCGACGCTGCCGCCTGCCTGGGTGATTTCATAAGGCGCCATGGCGGCGTCACCGATGAAGATCACTTTGTAGTCGGCGCCGTACTTGTGCAGCAGGTCCTGGGTTGATGTGCGCTCGGAGGTGCGACGCATGTTGTTCTTCCACACCGATTCATAAATGAAGTTGTGAAAGTAGAAGTACTCAAGGTGCTTGAACTCGGTCTTGCAGGCCGAAAACAGCTCCTCGCAAATCTTCACATGGGCGTCCATCGAGCCGCCGATGTCGAACAGCAGCAACAACTTGACGGTGTTACGCCGCTCCGGTCGCATCTGGATATTCAGCAGCCCGGCGTCTTTGGCGGTGTGGTCGATGGTGCCATCGATGTCCAGCTCTTCCGCGGCGCCCTGACGGGCAAATTTGCGCAACCGACGCAGGGCCACCTTGATGTTGCGCGTGCCCAATTCCACCGAATCGTCGAGGTTCTTGTACTCGCGCTGATCCCAGACCTTGACCGCTTTACCCTGACGTTTTCCGGCATCGCCGACCCGAATGCCTTCCGGGTTGAAGCCGCCGGAGCCGAACGGGCTGGTGCCGCCGGTGCCGATCCATTTGTTACCACCGGCATGGCGTTCTTTCTGTTCTTCTAGGCGTTTCTTGAACTCTTCGATCAGTTTGTCCAAGCCACCAAGGGACTGGATCGCGGCCCGTTCCTCGTCGGTCAGCGAGCGCTCGAACTCCTTGCGCAGCCAGTCTTCGGGAATCAGTGCCTGAAGGTGATCGTCGAGTTTTTCCAGACCATTGAAGTAAGCCCCGAACGCCCGGTCAAACTTGTCGAAATGCTTTTCGTCCTTCACCAGAATCGCCCGGGACAAGTAATAGAACTCGTCCATGTCGGCGAAGGTTACACGCTGTTTCAGCGCGTTGATCAGGTCCAGCAGCTCACGCACCGAGACTGGCACCTTGGCGGCGCGCATTTCATTGAACAGGTTGAGCAACATGGCATCAGCCTCTTAGCGGGTGCCGCGACGGCTCATGAACGCCAGGCGCTCAAGCAGCTGCACGTCCTGTTCGTTCTTTACCAGCGCGCCGGCCAGCGGCGGAATGGCCTTGGTCGGATCGCGTTCGCGCAGTACCGCTTCGCCAATGTTGTCGGCCATCAGCAGCTTGAGCCAGTCCACCAGTTCGGACGTCGATGGCTTTTTCTTCAGCCCCGGCACTTTGCGCACATCAAAGAACACGTCCAGCGCTTCGCTGACCAGGTCTTTCTTGATGTCCGGGTAGTGCACGTCGACGATCTTTTGCATCGTGGTGCGGTCCGGGAAGGCGATGTAGTGGAAGAAGCAGCGACGCAGGAAGGCGTCCGGCAGCTCTTTCTCGTTGTTGGAGGTAATGATGATGATCGGTCGCTTCTTGGCCTTGATGGTCTCGTCGATCTCGTAAACGTAGAACTCCATCTTGTCGAGTTCTTGCAGCAAGTCATTCGGGAATTCGATGTCAGCCTTGTCGATCTCGTCGATCAGCAGAATCACCCGCTCTTCGGATTCGAAGGCTTCCCAGAGCTTGCCCTTTTTCAGGTAGTTACGAACGTCGTGGACCTTTTCCGTGCCCAGTTGCGAGTCGCGCAGGCGGCTGACCGCGTCGTACTCGTACAGGCCCTGATGCGCCTTGGTGGTGGACTTGATGTGCCAGGTGATCAACTTGGCGCCGAGTGACTCGGCCAGTTGCTCGGCCAACATGGTTTTGCCTGTGCCCGGCTCGCCCTTGACCAGCAGTGGACGCTCCAGGGTAATGGCGGCGTTGACCGCCAGCTTCAGGTCATCGGTGGCGACGTAGGCATGGGTGCCTTCGAACTTCATCTGCTAATCCTCGAACGGTAACGCCGACCTGAACGAGGCAGGGCGGGGCGCAATAGTGGTGATGCCCGACTATACCGCGCTGCCCGGTCGACTGTGAACGCAGACGGCTTATTCAGTCTCTGAATGGGGCGTCACATCTTGACTCGGTCTCGGCTGCTGGCCAGTATTGAGCTATCGCCATTTTGGCGATATCGTGCGGGGCACGTCTACTAAATATCGATTTCGTGATACGTACCGCATTCAATTGCGCGAGAAGGATCATCCGCCACCCCATGTTCACCTGACCGGTGGCGGGCTCGATGTGATGCTCTGCCTGGAAACCGTCGAAGTGATGGTCGGGAAGGCGCCGCCGCTGATTATCAAGGAAGCGCGGGAATGGGTCAGGGCCCATCAAGTGCAATTGTTGGAGGATTGGAAACGATGTTACCCATGAAACGACCACGGCTGTCGGCCGTTCAGTCGTTGCCAGACAACCGTCTGGCGCTGACTTTTATCGATGGTCAGCAGTTAACGCTCGATTTGAGCCGTGACCTGCACGCTTATCCAGGATTACAACCATTGCTGGCGCCGGAGGCGTTCACCAGTGTGTGTCTAGGCGATGATGGCTGGAGCGTTGAGTGGCCTGAGCTGGACATTCAAATCGGGGCAGACACCCTGTATCTGGATGCACTCGCACAAAACGCATCCGACGAAAACACTCGTATGTTCATTGAATGGCGCGCACGCACCGGCTTGTCACTCAATCAGGCGGCTGAGGCGCTTGGTGTCAGCGCCCGCAGTATCAGCCGCTACAGCAGTGGTCGTGAAGTGGTGCCGCGATCATTGGCACTGGCCTGCCTGGGCTGGGATTTTTTGCAACAGCAATCGACATCTTCACGGGCAGCTGAGGAAACCGGTCGCTATACCGTCACACGCAAACCCTAACCGGCCTCCGGCTTCGGCCGCTCATACTGGGCGTTGAACGCCTTGATAAAACCGTTGCGTAAAATCTGCAAAAACGCCTGGAACGCGCTGATATCCTGGCGATGCACGTTACCTTTGAGTTCCACTCGGGTTGCGAACTGGTTTTTACCCTGGTTTTTCAGAACGGTTTCAGAGCCTCCGACGATGGCCTCCCAAATGGATCGGAAAATCCCTTTGTCCTTGTTTTCCACATCCTGTCGCCAGTTGAACACGTCGACGTCTTTGAGCAGCGGTTTGATGTAGCCGGTCAATTGGGCTTTTTTGGCTTGCGCTTCAATGACCACGTCGCCGTGGCCTGCGTTGAAGTCGAACTTGCCATAGGCCGAGGCGAAGTCGTTCATGCGCTTGAGTTCAATGCCTTTGGCGCGCATACGAAATTCAAAGTCTTCGAAATTACTCAGTGGATCGAACGTCGCCGTGGTTTCCAGCGGTGCGTGCCCGAGCAGCAGGGCCTTGCCTTCGAAGCGAGCGTCACGCTTGCCTTGTTTGTCGACCACATTGGTCAGGTTGTAAATGCTGGCATTGACCTCAGTGGCGTTCATATTCACGGGAGGCTTGGAATTGAAGTTGCGAAAACTGAGTTTGCCGTCGTGGATCTGCACTTCGTCCAAGGTAACGGGTAATAATTTGCCCAATTGCGCACGCCAGTCGGTGCCCTCACCGGTTTGTGAGTTCTTTTTATTGGCGCCGCCGTCAACGAAGTTCACCTCGGGGTTGAAGAACTGCACCTGGGCGACCACCGCATGGTCGTGCCAGAGTGAATGCCAGCTGACGGAAAGGTCGATCAGCGGTGCATTGACGAAAGGCACCGGGACCTTGCCGTCGACCTTGACGATTTTCAATCCGTTGATTTTGTAAGCGCCGCGCCACAGGGCCAGGTCCACATCGGTGATCTGGCCACGGTAATCACCCATGTCAGCCAGTCTGTCGTTCAAATAGTCGCGCACCATATAGGGCAGGGCGAAGTGCAGGGTGATCAGCAGCACAACGAGGCCGGCGAGCGTCCACAGGGGCCAACTGTATCGACGTTTCATGGTGGTAAATCTCTGGCGATGTAAAGCGATTGACTGCGCTGACAACCGGACGTTCGACCTGACTGGACGACCAAGGGCAAGAGGCTTACCTTGATGCGCTAATTCCATGCTGCAGTTAAGGACCCAGACATGAGCCGTATCTTCGCTGACAACGCCCACTCCATCGGCAATACGCCGTTGGTGCAGATCAACCGCATCGCCCCGCGCGGCGTGACCATCCTGGCCAAGATCGAAGGGCGCAACCCCGGTTATTCAGTCAAATGCCGGATCGGCGCGAACATGATCTGGGACGCCGAAAGCAGCGGCAAACTCAAGCCTGGCATGACCATCGTCGAACCGACCTCAGGCAATACCGGAATCGGCCTGGCATTTGTCGCCGCAGCCCGTGGTTACACGTTGATGCTGACCATGCCGGCGTCCATGAGTATCGAACGACGCAAGGTGCTCAAGGCCCTGGGCGCCGAACTGGTCTTGACCGAGCCGGCCAAGGGCATGAAAGGCGCGATTGAAAAAGCCGGCGACATCGTTGCCAGCGACCCGGCCAAGTACTTCATGCCTTCGCAGTTCGACAACCCGGCCAACCCGGCCATCCACGAAAAAACCACCGGTCCGGAAATCTGGAACGATACCGACGGCGCCGTCGATGTGTTGGTGGCAGGGGTCGGAACAGGTGGAACCATTACCGGTGTTTCGCGGTATATCAAGAACACCCAAGGTAAACCGATTATCTCGGTGGCCGTTGAGCCTGCGGGTTCACCGGTGATTACCCAGGCCCTCGCCGGCGAGGAGATCAAACCGAGCCCGCACAAGATTCAAGGCATCGGTGCCGGTTTTGTGCCTGAGAATCTGGATCTGTCGATGGTTGATCGGGTTGAGTTGGTCACCGACGACGAGTCCAAGGCCATGGCCCTGCGCTTGATGCAGGAAGAAGGGATTTTGTGCGGTATTTCGTGTGGCGCGGCCATGGCTGTTGCTGTTCGCTTGGCAGAAACCCCGGAAATGCAGGGCAAGACAATCGTGGTGATCCTACCGGACTCCGGCGAACGCTACCTGTCGAGCATGCTGTTCAGCGATCTGTTTACCGAACAGGAAAATCAGCAATAAGCGCGCCGCAGGTTAAGCGTCTATAGCAGGTTAAGCGTCTATAAATGAGTTGGCGGGATTGATCAGGTCAGTCCCCATTCAGGTTCCTTGTGCTAATAATTGCCTTGTTGCGTAATTATTGCTGAGTGTTGTTTCGCACTGATTTTCCCTGGGGCGGGCATGTGGGTGATCGCCGGCTGCCACTTCGGATAAAGGGTGCTGAGCGATGAAGCTATTCTCAAGGAGTCGTAGATGAGCTTTACCATTGCCGCGAAAGCGTCGTTGTTGCTGCTGTTTCTCGGCAGCACACTCTTTGTCCATTTGCGTGGCAAGGCGCGATTGCCGGTTTTGCGGCAGTTCGTCAATCACTCGGCATTGTTCGCCCCCTATAACGCCTTGATGTACCTGTTCTCCGGGGTGCCGTCCAAACCCTATCTGGACCGCAGCAAGTTTCCGGAACTGGACGTGCTCAAGGACAATTGGCAAGTCATCCGCGACGAAGCCATGCACTTGTTCGACGAGGGATATATCCGCGCTGCCGAGAGGAACAACGACGCCGGATTCGGTTCGTTTTTCAAGAAAGGCTGGAAGCGTTTTTACCTCAAATGGTACGACAAGCCACTGCCTTCGGCAGTAGCCCTATGCCCTAAAACCGTGGCGCTGGTGAGCAGCATTCCCAATGTCAAAGGGGCGATGTTCGCGTTACTGCCGGGTGGCAGCCACCTCAATCCGCATCGTGATCCGTTTGGCGGTTCACTTCGTTATCATTTGGGGTTGTCGACCCCCAACTCCGATGATTGCCGCATCTTTGTTGACGGGCAGGTATACGCCTGGCGCGATGGTGAAGACGTAATGTTCGATGAGACCTACGTGCACTGGGTCAAGAACGAAACCGAACAGACCCGGGTAATCCTGTTTTGTGACATCGAACGCCCATTGAGCAGCCGCGTCTTGACCCACATCAACCGCAGCATCAGCGGTTTTCTGGGTCGCGCCACAGCCACTCAAAACCTTGATGATGAACGCGTCGGCGGGATTAATCGGGCGTATGCCTTGAGCAAGAACTCCAGCGACAAGGTCAGTGGGGTGGTTAAACAGTGGAAGCGTCGTCATCCCAAGGCTTACCGCGTGATGCGGCCGGTGTTGGCGGTGGTGGTGCTGGCGTTGTTGGGGTATTGGTTGTTTGGGTGAAACTCGTCAAGAAATGACAAACCGCTCCTTGGAGCGGTTTTTTATCGCCGACTTTACGGACTCCCGGCGAGCAGGCTAGGTTCTTCGCCTTCGATGCCCGTTGCAATTAGCTGCAGAATTCGGCGCTCACTGGCTGTCAGCACTACAGCACCCTGTTTTCTTTCAGGTGTGGATGAGCGTTTTCTTGTGGGGGATTTCTTAATTACTTTACCCATCTTCCCTCCGTTATTGGCTACATATTGAACAATTTTCAAGATACTAGGCTCCCTACGGCTTTGACAAGTCGACGCTCTGCATCGAAGTAAAAGCCGAATTGTTGGTAGATAGAAATTGCACCTTTCAACGGCTCCTGTACTTCGATGAACTTGCTGCCAATAATTTTGGCGTACTGTTCAACGACCAAAATGGCCAACGGTGCAATACGTTTTTTTAGAGGATGAGCCTCTCTGGGCAATCCCTCCAATCGCACGATGCGGATTCTTTGCCGACTGTTGTTGGGATTTGCGAAACACAGTCCGCACAGTCGTTCATCAAACCAGATGGCCAGGTCCAGAGCCAAAGGCTCACTCGATTTCCATCCAACCACTTCATTCCATGCAAAGTGTGGATCTTGCCAAAGCTCCCAGGCTTTCAGTGCCTGCGCGTTGATCGCTTCAAATCGCACTTTCGACAAATCGAGATCTGTTGGCCCAACCAGCTCAAGCTCGTGTTGCAGTTGAGCAGTTTTGAGGCCTGCCAGCGTCCTAGCCCTTGATCGATACAACTGATACCGCAGACACGTCCGTTCCCTTGGCATGTGATCTCTTGCATTCCATGTCCCCCAACGCGGGTGATTCCCTTTCACTCAGCGTAAGCAGCATTTGTCTGGCTGTCGTTACTGGCCCTTTGTCCAAGTCATTGCAATCCATGTCACCCGCTGGCTGTAGTCGGCGCGTTACCCCATCACGTGCGGGAATCAGTGCTCCGGACCTGATTATTTGGCCAACGCATGCTCTGCCCGCACCGAATTCATGAACGCCTGCATCGCCGACGATTGAATGCGATGGCGCCGGGTGATCAGTCCATAGGGGGGCAGCCGCGCTTCGAACTTGATCGGCAAGATGGCCAGCAAATCCCGCCCTGGATAGTCTTCCACCACCGACACCGGGGTGACGCCGAGCATGTCGGTCTGCTGCACCAGTGAAAGCAGGGTCATGATCGAGGTGGTTTCGACGATGCTGTTGGGGATGTCGACCCGCGCGTTGTGGAACACCTGATTGATGATGGCGCGCATCGGGCTTGGATGTTGTTGCAAAACCCAGGTCATATGCTGCAGTTCCGCCCAGCTCAGTTGCTTCTCCTGCGCCAGTGGATTTTTCGCACCGGCGATCACGCACAGGGCTTCTTCACCGAGGCTGTCAAACAGCAACTCTTCAGCCCGCGCACCGACCGGAATCCGCCCCAGCACGATATCCAGTTGATCTTGCAACAGCGCTTGCACCAACACGTCGCTGGTGTCGACCTGAATGCTCATGGACAACCGGGGATGGCTTTGTTTCAACGTTGCGATGGTGCGGGTCAGCAGCCCCGAAGCCAGTGCCGGAATCGCACCGACCGCGACCCGGCCGAGGTTGCCGGATTCCAGAGCCACCAGTTCTTCACGCATGCCGCTGAGTTCGGCGAACACCATGCGCGCGTAGTAAATGGCGGTTTCCCCGAACGGGGTAGCGCGCATGCCTCGAGGCAGGCGTTCGAAGAGTTCGACACCGAGCAAGTCCTCGGCTTCGTGGAGCATTTTGGTCGCCGCCGGTTGGGTCATGCCGATGTGGTCGGCGGCGCGGCGCAACGAGCCGAATTCCTGTAATGCCAGCATCAGCCGCAGTTGGCGCAGACGCAGTCGACTGTGGATCACATTGGCAGCAGGAATTCGGGTCATGGGCCGTGGCTCGCAAGAAAGTCTGCGGCAAGCCTGACAACAAATGTCAGGCGTTGCCAGCGTTGCCGTGTCACAGCACCGATTTGGTTTTGCCGACGTGGGGTTTACGCAGGCCCATCAGGGTTCCCAGTGCCTTGGAAATCAGCGGCCAAAACAACATCAGCAGCGCCGCCGTGGTCAGGCTGCCCACCAGCGGGTTCGACCAGAAGATCCCCAAATGGCCGTCGGAGAACAGCATCGACTGCCGGAACGCGTCTTCAGCTTTGTCGCCCAACACCGCCGCCAATACCAGCGGTGCAATCGGGTAGCCGAGTTTCTTGAACAGATAACCCAGCGCGCCGAAGCCCAGCATCAGCACCACGTCGAAGAACGAGTTGTGCACCGAGTAGGCACCGATGGCGCAGACCATGATGATGATCGGCGCAATGATCGAGAACGGAATGCGCAGGATCGAGGCAAACAGCGGCACAGTGGCCAACACCACGATCAGGCTGACGACGTTGCCCAAGTACATGCTGGCGATCAGGCCCCAGACAAAATCATGCTGCTCGACGAACAGCGTCGGGCCAGGGTGCAGACCCCAGATCATCAGGCCGCCAAGCATCACCGCCGCCGTTGCCGAGCCGGGAATGCCCAGGGTCAGCATCGGCAGCAAGGCGCTGGTACCGGCAGCGTGGTCGGCGGTTTCCGGAGCGATCACGCCTTCCAGTTCACCCTTGCCGAAGTTCTCGCGGTTCTTCGAGAAACGCCGCGCCAGGCTGTAGCTCATGAACGAGGCCGCAGTCGGGCCGCCGGGGGTGATACCCATCCAGCAACCGACCAGCGTGCTGCGCACAATCGTCCACCAGTAACGCGGCAACTTGGCCCAGGTGCGCAGGATCACCATCGGTGTGATGCGTGCATGTTCGCCGCGAAACACCAGGCCTTCCTCGACGGTGCAGAGGATTTCGCCGATGCCGAACAGGCCGATCACCGCCACTTCGAAGCTGATACCGGTCATCAAGATCGGCTGGTCGAAGGTCAGGCGCAGGTTGCCCGAGACCGTGTCCATGCCGACCGCCGCCATGGCAAAGCCAATCATCATCGCCACCACGGTTTTCAGCGGTGGGTTCTTGCTCATGCCGATGAAGGTACAGAACGCCAACAGGTACACCGCGAAGAACTCCGGCGAACTGAATGACATGGCGAACGCGGCAATTTTTGTCGACAGAAACGTCAGCAACAATACCCCGGCCAGCGCGCCAATCAGTGCCGAACTGAAGGCGGCCGTCAGCGCCTCGGCGGCGCGACCTTCGCGCGCCATCGGGTAGCCGTCGAACGTCGTCGCCACCGATGAGGGCTCACCGGGGATGTTGAACAGAATCGAGGTGATCGAGCCGCCGAACAGCGCGCCCCAATACATGCACGACAGCAGAATGATCGCCGACACCGGCGACATGGTGAACGTCAGCGGCAGCAGCAACGCCACGCCATTGGGGGCGCCGAGGCCAGGCAGCACGCCGACCAGAATGCCCAGCAGCACGCCGATCACCATCAGGCCGATATGGCCCGGGGTCAGGATCAGGTTCATGCCTTGCAGCAGGGAATCGAACTCGCTCATTTGAAATTTCTCCCGGCCAGGGCAATCCAGTCGCCCATCGGGCCGGCATCCAGCGGGACCTTGAACCACAGCGCGAAAATCAGGTAGCTGGCGAGCACGGCGCCAAGCGATACCGTACCAATCATCCACTTGCCGTAGGGTTTGACGCGGGCCTTGTCACGCCACATGAACCAGGCGATGAAACAGGCCGAGGCCACGTAGATACCGGTGAAGGGCATGGCGCCGACAAACAGCGCAATCGGGATGAACACCGACATCACCTGTTTGAAGGCGCTGCGGCTGACGAAGGAAACGCTCAGGGCTTGCCAGCGCACGAGGGTCAATACGCCGTTGCCGACACTGGCGGCACTTAACAGCAGGCCAATATAAAAGGGGAAGTAACCCGGCTCGGGGCCGGAATCGCCCCAGCCGATACCTTGTTCGACGCTGCCGAACATCACCACCGCGCCGATCAGCGTGGTGAAGAGTGTCAGACCGAGTTCGACCCAGCGGGTGCCGACCAGTGCCGGTGAATCCGTAGAATGGGACATCAAAACACCTCCAGAGGTGACGGCCGCGCGCGTGCGGACGGCCGTAGGCAACTCAGTTTTTCAGCCAGCCGGCTTCTTTGAACACCGGCGTTACGCGGGCGGTGTCTTTCTCAATGTAGGCGGTCAGCGGCTCGCCTTCGAGGAAGGTCGGCACCAGCGCGTTCTGTTTGACGTAAGCCTTGAACTCCGGCGTCTCGGTGACTTTGCGCATCAGCTCGACGTAGAACGCGCGCTGCTCGGCGGTGACATCGCCTGGCATGAACACGGTGCGCGGGAAGCGGTACTGATCGATGCCCAGGCCTTGTTCGTGGCAGGTCGGCACGTCCGCCCAGGATTTATCACCGGCGACCTTCTCGGTGTAGCTCATGCGCTCCTTACTGAAGACGCAGAGCGGCTCGACCTGGTCGCCACGCCATTGGCTGATGCTTTCGCTGGGATTGTTGACGTTGGCGGCGATGTGTTTGCCGGCCAGTTGGGTCGCGGCTTCACTGCCGCTCTTGAACGGGATGTACACCAGTTTGCTGTCATTGGTCTGGTTCAACAGCAGGGTCAGGGTCTGGTCGACATCCTTGGACTGGCTGCCACCCATGCGCAGGTTCGACGGGTCAGCCTTGACCGCTGCGTAGAAGCCTTTGGCGTCCTTCCAGGGGGCGTCTTTGTAGCTCCAGAGAATGAAGTCATCTTCGGCCACGGCGGCCACGGGCGTCAGTTCCTGCCATTGGTAGCCGAGCTTGGACACCAGCGGCAACAGGTAGATGTTGTTGGTGCCGATCACCAGTTTTTCCGGATCGCCCTTGTTCATTTTCAGGTCGAGAAAAGCTTCGGCGCCATTGCCGCCGCCCTTGTTAAGGACGATGGTATTCACATCGAGAAACTTGTGGGTGGTGATGATCGACTGGATCAGGCGACCGAGTTGGTCGGTACCGCCACCGGGGCCACCCGCGACGACGATTTCGACATTCTTGTCCGGCTGCCAGGCGGCATTGGCAAGAGCGGGAAGGGCGCCAGCGGCGACCAGCGTGCAGCCGAGAAACAGACGGGAGGTGCGACGGACGAATGCATTTCGCATGATGGAATGGCCTCGTTTTTGTATTTGTTATGAGTGACTTGTCGGAGCGGGAAAGCTGCAAGCCTGCCCTGAGTGTGGGAAGCCTCCGGCCCCGCGTCTAGTCAAAACAATACATACACCGATAGCCTGGGGTTATAGCACTTGTCCTTGAACGTGGCGTTTATCGCCCAAGGCTTTGCGCCAGAGCCTTTTTCGAGAAAAGTCGAAAAGGCGATACTCATTGAAAGCTGCCTGAAAGCAGGGCATGCCATAACTCAAGGCTATCGCCTGATTTCAAGTTTTGATTAGACGGTTATCACTGAGCCTTCGATAGTGCTTACCAATGTTGTCACCACAAAAAAATAATAAACCGAGGTACGCACCATGGCTCGTCCCAGTGCTTCCCTGCATCTGCCCGGCGCAGGTGTGCAATCACCGGCAGCGGCAACTTCGCTGACCGGTACCGCCAAAGCCAGCAGCGTGCGCTGGCGGATCTTCGCGATCGTCTTTGCGTTGACCATGGTCAACCTGATCGATCGGGTGTCGCTGTCGATTGCGATGCCAACCATCGCCCATGAGTTTTCCCTGACCCCGAGCCTGCAAGGGCTGATCCTCAGCAGCTTCTTCTGGGCGTATGCGCTGTTGCAGATTCCCGGCGGCTGGTTGATCGACCGTTTTGGTCCGCGTCGGGTGATCAGTTGGTCCACAGGGTTGTGGGGGACGTTTCAGGTCCTGGCCGCGTTTGCCACGGGCGGCTTGTCATTGTTGTTTGCCAGGGTGGCGTTAGGCGCCGCCGAAGCGCCGCTGTTTCCTTCGGGGGGCAAGCTGATTTCCCTGTGGCTGGCACCGAGCGAGCGCAGTCGCGGCGCGGTGCTGATGGACAGTGGCAGCCCCTTGGGAGTGGCACTGGGCGGGTTGATCATTGCGTATCTGATCGCTTCGCTGGATTCGTGGCGTCTGGCGTTCGTGATCGCAGGCATCGCGACATTGGTGCTGGCCTGGGTGGCGCGGCGTTATCTGCGCGATGACCCGGCCACGCATCCGCAAGTGAATAGCCAGGAGCTGGAAAAGATCAACGCCGGGCGTGCCACGCCGGCTGCCGAAGCCGCGCGTGCGCCGGTCAAGGGGCTGGGGATTGCGGCCCGTTCACTGACGGGTTTGCTGATTGGTCGCGCCAGTTGGGCGATGGTCTATTTCGGCTTGCTGACCTGGGGCCCGAGTTACTTGGCGCAGGCACGAGGCTTCGACATCAAAGGCATTGGCGCGGCGACGTTCGTGATTTTCATCTGCGGCGCACTGGGTTCGTTGACCGGTGGTTTTCTCTGCGACGGTCTGATCCGTAAAGGCGTAAGCCGGGGTGTGGCGGTCAAGAGCCTGCTGGCGTTTTCCGGTGTGGTGGCGCTCGGTGCGTTCCTGTTGCTGCCGACCCTGAACGATCCTTTTGCGGCCGTGGCGTTGTTGGCCATGACCGCGTTTTTTCTGATGTGGGGCAGCCTCTACTGGAGCTTCCCGGCGTTGCTGGCGGCACCGGCGCGGGTCGGTTTGATCGGCGGCGTGATGAACATGGCCGGCAGTACCGGCGGCATTGTGGTGCCGATTCTGGTGGGCATCATTGTGCAAATGGCCGGTGGCTTTGCGCCGGTACTGGGCTTCTTCGCGGCGTGCTCGGCCGTCTTCGTGTTGGCCACATTGTTTATCAGCCTGGATGAGGTGCGTCATGCCTGAGTTGTGGAACGGCCCCATCGTAGATGCCCATCACCATTTCTGGGACCCCTCGATCAACGACCATCCGTGGCTCGCGCCCGAGGCCAACATCCCGTTCCGCTACGGTGATTACAGCGCGATCAAACGGCGCTATTTTCCCGATGATTACTTCGCCGATACCGGCTCCCATAACGTCGTGCAAACGGTGTACGTCGAGACCGAATGGAACCCGCAAGACCCCATCGGCGAAACCCGATTCATCGAGGGGTTGGCCGCTCGCTACGGCGTGCCGAACGCCATCGTCGCCCAAGCCTGGCTCGACCACCCGGACGCCATGGCGGTGCTGACCGAGCAAGCGAGTTTCAAGTGTGTGCGCAGCGTGCGCCACAAACCCGGTGGCCCGACCACACCTGAGCAGGTGGGGCACACCCGCAGCCTGATGAGCAACGAACACTGGCGCCGCAGTTACGCCGCGCTCGAAGGCCTGGGCCTGCATTTCGATTTGCAGACGCCCTGGTGGAACCTGCACGAAGCCGAACGCCTGGCCCGCGACTTTCCCGGCACCACGCTGATTCTCAACCACACAGGTTTGCCCAACGACCGCAGTGCCGAAGGCCTGGCAGGTTGGCGCCTGGCGATGGTGCGGCTGGCACAGTGGCCGAACGTGCGGGTGAAGATTTCCGGCCTGGGGCAGGGAGGTCAACGCTGGCGGGCCAAAGACAATGCCTGGATCGTGCGCGAAGTCATCGCCATGTTTGGCAGCGACCGGGCGATGTTCGCCAGCAACTTTCCCGTGGACAGCCTGTGCGGCTCGTTCGACGACATCTACAGCGGTTTCAAATCCATCGTTGCCGATCTTCCCAGTGCCGATCAGCAACGGCTTTTCTACAGCAACGCGCAGCAAGTCTATCGCTGCGAGCCCTGCGCCATTGACCGGACAAGGCCCGAACCCTTGAGGAGTGAAGCATGAACAAAACCACCATCGCGATGGTCCTGGGCGATCCCGCAGGCATCGGCCCGGAACTGATCGCACGTCTGCTCGCCGAGCCCGAGGTGCGCAGTCAGGCCAATGTCATCCTGATTGCCGATGAGGCGGAAATGCGCCGTGGCATGCGCATCGCCGGGACGGAGTTTCCTTATCGTCGCGTGGAATCGCTGGAACAGCTGTCGTTTGTCGATGACACGCCGCTGTTCTATGACTTTCGCGGCGACACGATTGGCGAGTTCGCGCGCAACGAAGCCAGCATCATCGGCGGCCGCTACAGCCTCGACACCCTGGAAAAAGCCTTGCGCCTGACCGAGGCCGGCATCACCGACTCCGTGCTGTTCGGTCCGCTGAACAAGACCTCGCTGCACATGGCCGGCATGGCGCATAACGATGAGCTGCACTGGTTCGCCGAGTTACTGGATTTCCACGGGCCGTTCTGCGAATTCAACGTGCTCGACAACCTTTGGACTTCCCGCGTGACATCCCATGTCGCGCTGTCTGAAGTGCCGGGCATGCTTACGCAAGCGCGGGTGGTAGAAGCCATTCAGCTGATCGACACCGCGCTCAAGCGCAATGGCCTGGAAAAACCGCGTATCGGCGTGTGTGGCTTGAACCCGCATAACGGCGACAACGGCTCGTTCGGTCGCGAAGAGCTGGACATCATCGGCCCCGCCGTGGGATCCGCCCAGGCGTTGGGCATTGCGGCGGAAGGGCCGTACCCGGGGGACACGATTTTCCTCAAGGTGCAGGGCGATGCCAGTGCCTTTGACGCGGTGGTGACGATGTATCACGACCAAGGGCAGATCGCGATCAAGTTGATGGGCTTCTCCCGTGGGGTGACGGTACAGGGCGGTTTGCCGATTCCGATTACCACCCCGGCACACGGCACCGCGTTTGATATCGCGGGGCAGGGCAAGGCGAATGTCGGGGCGATTCGCCAGGCGTTCGAAATTGCGTGCCGGATGGGCACCAACAGCTACTGACACTGTGTGAGAGCGAGACCGGCTTGCCGGCGATAGCGTCAGCACAGTCGACGCTTTCCTTGAGGCAAAAGAAAACCCCCGATCAATCCAGAGGACTGATCGGGGGTTTCGCGTAAACGCCTTGCGGCGCCTACTGGCTCAGCTTATTGGCAAGCTTCGCAATCCGGCTCGTCGATGGCGCACGCCTTTGGCACTGGAGCAGGGCCGGCAGGTGCTGCCAGGACCGAATCTTCACCGTGGTTGCCGCCGCTGGAAACAGCATTCAGCTTGCCGGTGTTGATGGTCGACTTCTCGGTGCTGGTCGCGGCCAGGGCACGGAGGTAGTAAGTGGTTTTCAGACCACGGTACCAGGCCATGCGGTAGGTCACGTCCAGCTTCTTGCCCGATGCGCCAGCGATGTACAGGTTCAGCGATTGAGCCTGGTCGATCCACTTCTGGCGACGGCTTGCCGCGTCAACGATCCACTTGGTGTCCACTTCGAATGCAGTCGCGTAGAGCTCTTTGAGTTCTTGCGGGATGCGCTCGATTTGCTGCACCGAACCGTCGTAGTACTTCAGGTCGTTGATCATGACCGAGTCCCACAGACCGCGAGCCTTCAGGTCGCGAACCAGGTACGGGTTGATCACGGTGAATTCGCCCGACAGGTTCGATTTCACGTAGAGGTTCTGGTAGGTCGGTTCGATCGACTGCGAGACGCCAGTGATGTTGGCGATGGTCGCGGTCGGTGCGATGGCCATGATGTTGGAGTTACGAATGCCTTTCTGAACACGGGCGCGAACCGGTGCCCAGTCCAGGGATTCGTTCAGGTCAACGTCGATGTACTTCTGGCCACGCTGCTCGATCAGGATCTGTTGCGAATCCAGCGGCAGAATGCCTTTGGACCACAGCGAACCCTGGAACGTCTCGTAGGCGCCACGCTCGTCGGCCAGGTCGCAGGAGGCCTGGATCGCGTAGTAGCTGACCGCTTCCATCGACTTGTCGGCGAACTCGACGGCCGCGTCGGAACCGTAAGGAATGTGCTGCAGGTACAAAGCGTCCTGGAAGCCCATGATGCCCAGACCGACCGGACGGTGCTTGAAGTTGGAGTTCTTCGCTTGCGGCACCGAGTAGTAGTTGATGTCGATCACGTTATCGAGCATGCGAACGGCGGTGTTCACGGTGCGTTCCAGCTTGGCGGTGTCCAGCTTGCCGTTGACGATGTGGTTCGGCAGGTTGATCGAGCCCAGGTTGCAAACAGCGATCTCGTCCTTGTTGGTGTTCAAGGTGATTTCGGTGCACAGGTTCGAGCTGTGAACCACGCCGACGTGCTGCTGCGGGCTGCGCAGGTTGCACGGGTCTTTGAAGGTCAGCCATGGGTGGCCGGTTTCAAACAGCATGGACAGCATTTTGCGCCACAGGTCTTTGGCCTGGATGGTCTTGAACAGCTTGATCTTGCCCGGGTACTCGGACAGGGCTTCGTAGTACTCGTAACGCTCTTCGAAGGCCTTGCCGGTCAGGTCGTGCAGGTCCGGTACTTCGGATGGCGAGAACAGGGTCCACTTGCCGTCATCGAAGACACGCTTCATGAACAGGTCAGGGATCCAGTTGGCGGTGTTCATGTCGTGGGTACGACGACGGTCATCACCGGTGTTCTTGCGGAGTTCGATGAACTCTTCGATGTCCATGTGCCAGGTTTCCAGGTAGGCACACACAGCGCCTTTGCGCTTGCCACCCTGGTTAACGGCGACGGCGGTGTCGTTCACTACCTTGAGGAACGGTA
Organism: Pseudomonas sp. BE134; assembly: GCF_031456105.1. NCBI lineage: Bacteria > Pseudomonadati > Pseudomonadota > Gammaproteobacteria > Pseudomonadales > Pseudomonadaceae > Pseudomonas > Pseudomonas sp. BE134. The sequence goes on from NZ_JAVDUA010000007.1 coordinate 161,854, forward strand.
CAACGCCCTGGGATTTGCCGTTGGTGCCCTTGATGTACGAACCCAGTGCACGAACCGGCGTCCAGTCGTTGCCCAGGCCACCGGCGAATTTCGACAGCATGGCGTTGTCGTGGATCGCGTGGTAGATGCCCGACAGGTCATCCGGCACGGTGGTCAGGTAGCAGCTCGACAGCTGTGGACGCAGGGTACCGGCGTTGAACAGGGTCGGCGTCGAGGACATGTAGTCGAAGGACGACAACAGGTTGTAGAACTCGATGGCGCGGTCTTCTTTCTGCTTCTCTTCGATCGCCAGGCCCATGGCCACGCGCATGAAGAAGATTTGTGGCAGTTCGAAGCGGATACCGTCCTTGTGGATGAAGTAACGGTCGTACAGGGTTTGCAGGCCCAGGTACGTGAACTGTTGATCGCGCTCGTGGTTGATCGCCTTGCCGAGTTTTTCCAGGTCAAAAGTCGCCAGGACCGGGTTCAGCAATTCGAATTCGATACCCTTGGCGATGTAGGCAGGCAAGGCCTTGGCGTACAGGTCGACCATCTCGTGGTGAGTCGCGCTTTCGGCAACGTTCAGGAAGCTCAGGCCTTCGGCACGCAGGGTGTCCATCAGCAGGCGAGCGGTCACGAACGAGTAGTTCGGCTCACGCTCAACCAGGGTGCGGGCGGTCATCACCAGGGCGGTGTTGACGTCGGTCAGGGCCACACCGTCGTACAGGTTCTTCAGGGTTTCGCGCTGGATCAGGTCGCCGTCGACTTCTTCCAGACCTTCGCACGCTTCGGTGACGATGGTGTTCAGGCGACCCATGTCCAGAGGTGCCAGGCTGCCATCGGCGCGGGTGATGCGGATCGACGGGTGAGCGTTGACGGCTTCTTCGGCCGGTGCGTGGGCGGCGCGTTGTTTCGAACGACCGTCACGGTAGATCACATAGTCGCGGGCTACTTTCTGCTCGCCGGCACGCATCAGGGCCAGTTCGACCTGGTCCTGGATTTCTTCGATGTGGATGGTGCCGCCCGATGGCATGCGACGCTTGAAGGTCGCGGTGACTTGTTCGGTCAGGCGGGCCACGGTGTCATGGATTCGCGACGAGGCGGCAGCGGTGCCGCCCTCAACTGCGAGAAACGCTTTGGTGATCGCGACGGTGATTTTGTCGTCGGTGTAAGGAACGACAGTGCCGTTTCGCTTGATCACGCGCAGCTGACCAGGCGCGGTGGCGGACAGATCCGAAGTCGAATCAGCGGCCTGCGGCAAGGTGCCCTGCGGGTTCTCGCGAGTTGTGTCGGTTTGCATGGGGGAGTATCTCCACATTCTCTATGTTTGTTTGGGCACCGTCACGGTGCCCACCGTTCTGTCCAAAAGCACTACAACCGACGGGCGTCGGGCATAACAACTCCGGGACAGTAGGAAAAGGCTAATGAGGCCGCATCCTTGCCGAAGTCTTGGGCTGCGAGCCTGGGCTCGAAACCGGATTCCTTTCGGGGTGGCAATAATGACTGCAACACCCGTACCGTTTTGGCTGTTCGGGCCTGAAAAAACGGTGCCATCCGCCTGTGCGGTTTGGTCTTGTAAAATCACGCTGTGTTCAACCAGAAACAGGCAATAAAGCGCTTGAGTTTCTGCTCTGAAATGTGGTGGGGCTTTTAATCTAAAACCCTACATGTAGGGTTTTTTTGGCGCCGGGGTACAAGATAGTGCGTTTTTGGAGGTGTTGCAACGTACTGCCTGTGGATAAACCTGTGTGTAAATTGTGTGTGAAAGGTGGAACCGGCGTGCAGGCCGCGACCTAGCGGGACCGAGGCGTTTTTCATCGATTTTCAGGGATTGAAAACAGCCGTCCGGATTTTTAAGGGCGCGAACCCTATCACAAAAAACCGGCGTGTCCGAACGCATTTGCCGGCTTGTGTTCTCGACGGGCGGCGTTTATACAATCGCCCCAGCGTTACGCATTCTTATCCTCCCCAATCATTACAAAAAGACGGGCGGATCCTTCCTTATAAGTGTTATTGGCAAGCAGAGGTCACCGTGGAGCAAGAAGCCTGGCAGGTATTGATTGTGGAGGACGACCAGCGTCTGGCCGAACTGACCCGCGACTACCTGGAGGCCAATGGCCTGTGCGTCTCGATCGAGGGCAATGGGGCGCTGGCGGCGGCTCGCATCATCAAGGAGAAGCCGGACCTGGTGATCCTCGACCTGATGTTGCCCGGCGAAGACGGGTTGAGCATTTGCCGCAAGGTTCGCGACCAGTATGACGGCTCGATCCTGATGCTCACTGCCCGCACCGACGACACCGACCAGATCCTCGGCCTGGACCTCGGTGCCGACGACTACGTGTGCAAACCGGTGCGCCCGCGCCTGTTGCTGGCGCGTATCCAGGCCCTGTTGCGCCGCAGCGAAGCACCGGAGGTCGTCCCGGAAAAACAGCGGCGCCTGCAGTTTGGTCCGCTGGTGGTGGACAACGCATTGCGTGAAGCCTGGTTGAATGACAACGGCATCGAGCTGACCAGTGCCGAGTTCGACCTGCTCTGGCTGCTGGTGGCCAACGCCGGGCGCATCCTGTCCCGTGAAGAGATTTTCACCGCGTTGCGCGGCATCGGTTATGACGGTCAGGACCGCTCCATTGATGTGCGCATCTCGCGCATCCGCCCGAAAATCGGCGATGACCCGGAACACCCGCGGCTGATCAAAACCATCCGCAGCAAAGGTTATCTTTTTGTACCGGAAGCCAGCGTAGACCCGTCGCTGTGAATTCGATCTTCCTGCGTATTTATGGCGGCATGTGCGCGGCGCTGATTCTGGTCGCGGTGCTGGGCGTGCTGGCGTTGCACTTGCTCAACGAGGTACGCGGCGAGCAATACCGCGAGCGCCTGGCCCACGGTACGTTTGCGTTGATGGCCGACAACCTCAATCCGATGAACGAAACCGAGCGCCATCGCGCCTTGCTGGTCTGGGAGCGCTTGCTCGGGATTCCATTGGCGCTGACCACATTTGCTCAAACCGAACTCGACCTCACCCAGCGTACCCGCGTCCTGCACGGCCAGGCGCTGGTTGAACAGACCGGCCCGCACGCGGCGAAGGTCTATCGACTGGTCAGCGACAAGGAGCAGCTTGTGCTGGTGGGTGAGGTCCAGCAGATCAGCGAACAACTGGCCCGCGCCACTATTTATCTACTGGTCGATGAACTGGTGCGCTACCCGGTGGCCGAACAGCCCCAGCGGCTGGCATTGTTGAAAGAAGAGAAAAGCTTTGGTTTCGACTTGCGTCTGGTCAAGGTCGAGCAGGCGGACATGGACGAAGACCAGAGCCGCCGGGTGTCCGAGGGTGACACGGTGATGGCGCTGGGCAAGGGCGGCGACTCGATCCGGGTGTTTGCCGGCATGGTCGGGACGCCGTGGGTGCTGGAGATCGGCCCGTTGTACCAGATGAATCCTTATCCGCCCGAATGGCTGGTGTTGATCGCCGCCCTTGGTTTGAGCCTGATCGGTTTGATTGTCTACTTGCTGGTGCGGCAACTGGAGCGCCGTTTGCGCGGTCTGGAAGCGGCCGCCACACGTATTGCCCAAGGCAGCCTGGAAACTCGCGTGCCGGCGCGTGGCGCCGATTCGGTGGGGCGACTGGCCGCTGCGTTCAACGGCATGGCCGAGCACTTGCAGCAATTACTGGCGATTCAGCGTGAACTGGTACGCGCCGTGTCCCACGAGTTGCGCACGCCGGTGGCACGCCTGCGTTTCGGTCTGGAGATGATCGGCTCGGCCACCACGCCGCAGCAGCTGGAGAAATACCGCGAGGGTATGGACCACGACATCGAGGACCTCGACAAACTGGTCGACGAGATGCTGACTTATGCGCGGCTGGAGCAGGGCTCGCCGGCACTGAATTTCCAGCGGATCGATCTGGACGCACTGGTCAATCAAGTCATCGAAGAACTGGCGCCATTGCGCGCCGAGGTCACGGTGCAGCGCGGCTTGTGTTTGTCGGCCGCTGATTGCGATGACGCCTGGGTCGAGGCCGAACCGCGCTACTTGCATCGGGCTCTTCAGAACCTGGTCAGCAACGCCATGCGTCACGCTCAATCGCGGGTGACCGTCAGTTATCAGGTGGGGCAGCAGCGTTGCCGGGTGGACGTCGAGGATGACGGGCCGGGTGTGCCGGAGTTGGCCTGGGAACGAATTTTCACGCCGTTCCTGCGCCTGGATGACAGCCGTACCCGTGCGTCAGGCGGACATGGGTTGGGGTTGTCCATCGTGCGGCGAATCATCCATTGGCATGACGGCCGGGCGTTGATCAGCAAGAGCAAGAGCCTGGGTGGGGCTTGCTTTAGCTTGAGTTGGCCGCGCAATCAGGAGAAGCGCTGAGTTTGTCGGGGCCTGTTCCGGCCTCATCGCGAGCAGGCTCGCTCCCACAGGGATTTGTGGTGTTGCATAGATCCAATGTGGGAGCGAGCCTGCTCGCGATGAGGCCAGCCCAAACACTGCAAATCTTCAGGCCTTAATGCTGACCAGACTCAACAACTGCCCATCCATCAGCCCAAACTGCGCCTCCAGCTCGGTGCCATTGCGCCACTCACCAGACAAATCCGTCAGCAAGCGCAACCGCACCTCACCCGTTTCGCTCCATTCCAGCACCTCGGCGTGTTCAAAATAAAAGCGCTGCTGAACGATCGGGTACAGCGCCTTGAACAGACTTTCTTTCACTGAAAACGTCAACGTCACCAGCATGGCCAGATCATCACGGCGACCGGTCGCCATGCGCTGTAACTCCGGTGGCGTGAGAATTTCTCCCGCCAGACGCTGGGCCCGTTCAGGGTTGAGCAGGTTTTCCAGGTCCATGCCCAAACCGCGCCAAGCGGTTTTTCTCGCGACAATCGCCGCTGCCCGGCCGGTGCTGTGGGTGATTGAACCGGTGATGTGCGCCGGCCACACCGGTGCGCGGTCTTCGCCGATGGCCGGGCTGAAAGTCAGACCTTCCAATTGTTGCAACGCGGCCCGAGCGCACACGCGCCCGGCGAGAAATTCGGCCTGACGCTTGGCGACGGAACGCTGAATGCTCGCTGGCGGCTCGATGGCGCTGCGCTGGAAATCATCGCTGGCCAGTTGCGAGCTGTCGAAGCGGGTACTCAGCAGCACCGTATCGGGCAGCACAACCGGCAGCGGCCAGTGGGCGTCGAGTGGGGTGCAGCAGGTTGGCAGGGCGGGGGCGGGATTCATGCCGGGCATTTTGCCGGGTTGCGCTCAGGCTGGGTAGTCCTGACGTTAGACCGAGCTGCGGCCATCGCGAGCAGGCTCGCTCCCACAGGGATTTATGGTGCTACATAGATCCAGGTGGGAGCGAGCCTGCTCGCGATGGCCGCGCTGCGGTCGATCTGATCAACTAAAAATCTTTTTGAGAAACGCCTGCATATCCGTCCAGGACTGTTCATCCGCAGCCTTGTTGTAACCAATATCCGGCCCGCCATGCTCGCCATGGCCCAACCGATCTGCATCCGGATTGCTGAACCCATGCTTGGCACCCTCAAGGCTGACGAACTTATAGTCGGCGCCGGCCTTGTCCATTTCAGCCTTGAACGCCGCCACGGCATCCGGCTTGACCATACTGTCCATCGCCCCGTGCTCCACGAGAATTTTCGCCTTCACAGTGCCTGGTGCTGCTGGTGTCTTGGTTGCCAGCGAGCCATGGAAACTCACCACGCCCGCCAGTGGCAAACCCTGACGTGCGGCGTTCAGGACCACCGCGCCGCCGAAGCAGTATCCAATCGCCGCGATCTTATTCGGGTCGGTTTGCGGTTGTTGCTCCAACACTTCAAGCCCGGCCTGAAAGCGTGCAGCCGCCGCCGAGCTGTCTTTGAGCACTTCCTCCATGAATCCCATGGCGTCCTTCGGATGTTCGGTGTTCTTGCCGTTGCCGTACATGTCGATGGCCAGCGCGCTGTAGCCCAGAGCGGCGAGGTCACGGGCGCGACGCTTGGCATAATCGTTCAGCCCCCACCATTCATGCACCACCAGGACGCCGGGTCGCTGGCCTTTGATGGCGTCGTCGTAGGCGTAATAGCCGATCATTTTTGTGCCATCGACACTTTGATAGGGGATTTCCTGGGTTTTGATGGTGGCTTGAGTCAGCCCGCTCATCACCAGCAAACAAAGGGCGAGAAAGATGCGCATGGTCGGATCTCCTGCAGGAAAGTCATCAAGACAGCCTAGTCGATCTTGTTCAGCTTGGGTTCAGGCTGTGTTCAGGGGCAGTTCAGGGGCGGGTGAGTAAGGTGGCTCGTACCCAAAAGCACCTGCGCATGAGGAAATTCCCTAATGTCTGGCTTTCAAAAGCTGTTTCTGACTTTCACCGTTGCGAGCGCGAGCACCGCGGCGCTCGCCATCGATGACCTCATCGCCCACCTTGCGCTGGAAATCCCCAACGAGAAGGTCAAAAAGTCGCTGGCCCTGACCCGCTTCAGCACGCTCAGCCCGGTGGTAAATGAAAGTGCCTGGCAGGCGCATTTGAGCCATCTGAACAACCCGGCCGATTACTCCGCCGGTTACGCCAGCGTGTCGGTGACGCACAATGGCTTTCAACTCGGTCAGCAAGACCTCAAGGGCCGCTATGATCTGTCCTGACCGTTGGATGCGCCGTTGTGCCATTGAAATGGTCGTTTTACCCGGGAGAGCGTTATGAAACTGCTGGTCGTCGAAGATGAAGCGCTGTTGCGTCATCACCTGAAAACTCGCCTGACGGACAATGGCCATGTGGTCGAAGCCGTGCCCAACGCCGAAGAGGCGCTGTACCAGACCGAGCAGTTCAACCACGACCTGGCGGTGATCGACCTCGGCTTGCCGGGCATGAGCGGGCTCGACCTGATTCGCCACCTGCGCACACGGGGCAAGACCTTCCCGATCCTGATCCTCACCGCGCGCGGTAACTGGCAGGACAAGGTCGAAGGCCTCGCCGCCGGCGCCGATGATTACGTGGTCAAGCCGTTCCAGTTCGAAGAGCTCGACGCTCGGCTCAATGCCTTGCTGCGCCGTTCCAGCGGTTTCACCCAGTCGACCATCGTCGCCGGGCCACTGCTGCTCGACCTCAACCGCAAGCAGGCCACGCTCGATGAACTACCGCTGGCCCTGACCGCGTATGAGTACCGGATCCTCGAGTACCTCATGCGTCATCACCAGCAAGTGGTGGCCAAGGACCGCCTGATGGAACAGCTCTACCCCGGTGACGAGGAGCGTGATCCGAATGTCATCGAAGTACTGGTCGGCCGTCTGCGCCGAAAACTCGAAGGCCCGGCCGGTTTCAAACCGATCGACACCGTGCGTGGCCTCGGCTACCTGTTCAATGAGCACTGCACTTGATTCGTTCGCTCCGTGTCCGCTTGATGCTCGCCGCCACCCTGTTGGCGGTGTTGTTCATGCTGGGGTTGCTGCCGGCGATGCAAGGCGCGTTCAGCCTGGCGTTGCAGGATTCGATTGAGCAACGCCTGGCCTCGGACGTCACCACGCTGATCTCCGCCGCGCGCGTGGAAAACAACACCCTGCAAATGCCGGCGCAGTTGCCGGATGAACGTTTCAACCTGACGGACAGTCGTTTGCTCGGCTACATCTTTGACCGCGAAGGTCACCTGGTCTGGCGTTCCAAGGCCGCCGGGGCAGAGATGATCAACTACACGCCGCGTTACGACGGACATGGTAATGAGTTCGCGCGCATTCGCGAGGCCAACGGTCAGGAATTCTTCGTCTACGACGTCGAAGTCAAACTGCTCGGCGGCAAAAGCGCGGCATTCAGCATCGTCGCCCTGCAACCGGTGCGCGAATACGAATCCACTCTCGAAGGCCTGCGCGAAAACCTCTACCTTGGTTTCGGCGCGGCGCTGTTGGTGCTGCTCGCATTGCTGTGGGTCGGCCTGACCTGGGGCTTGCAGGCCTTGCGCCGGCTCAGTCAGGAACTGGACGAAATCGAAAGCGGCGCCCGGGAAAGCCTCAGCGAACAACACCCGCGCGAACTGTTGCGCCTGACCGGCTCCCTCAACCGCTTGCTGCACAGCGAGCGCGAACAGCGCAGCCGCTATCGCGACTCCCTCGACGACCTGGCCCACAGCCTGAAAACCCCGCTGACCGTGCTGCAAGGCGTCAGCGAAGACATGGCCCAGCGCCCGCAAGACCGCGATCAGGCCTGGGTGCTGCAAACCCAGATTGAACGCATGAGCCAACAAATCAGCTACCAACTGCAACGCGCCAGCCTGCGCAAAAGCGGGCTGGTGCGCCATCAAGTACGCCTGCAACCGGTGCTGCAAAGCCTGTGCGACACGCTCGACAAGGTCTACCGCGATAAACACGTGCGCGTCGCCATCGATCTGCCGTCGCAGTGTTATGTGCCGATCGAACAGGGCGCCTTGCTGGAAATGATGGGCAACTTGCTGGAAAACGCCTATCGCCTGTGCCTGAGCGAAGTGCGCATCAGCGTGCGTGAAACACCGAGCGGGATTGAGTTGTGTGTTGAGGACGATGGGCCGGGTGTGCCGCCGGATCAGCGGGCTCGGATTCTGCAAAGGGGCGAGCGGCTGGATGCCCAGCATCCGGGGCAGGGGATTGGGCTGGCGGTGGTCAAGGACATTATCGAGAGCTACGGCGCGAAGCTGACGCTGGGGGATTCGCCGATGGGTGGGGCGGCGTTTCGGATTCATTTTCCGGTGGTTTGAGGTTGGAGTTTTGGAAAAGCGGGTGAGCAATTCGCCCTCATTTCCCTTCTGACCGTTCGTCGCTACTGTCAGATCTGACAGTAGTCGAAGCGTCTCCCTCTCCTGTGTGATGAGCTCCCGAGCGCCGGCCACTCTGGCCAGCCACATCGTTCTGCAAAGGAGCGCTTCCATGACCGACCAGCCCGGCAACTCGCCTGATGATGCACCGTTGGAGAACACTCCCTTCGTGCTGTATCCACTGCGAGTTCCGAGAGGGACCCAGCCGGTGGTGGGGGGAGATTGCGGCGCCCCTCGACACATTTTTGATCCGGCGCCCAACAATCCGGGGCTCAAGGAACTGGAGCTCCAAATCGATCCCTTTTTGAGCCAGCAGCGAGGTGATAGGGTCGCAATCAACGCGAACAACGAACTCGATATCGTCAACACGCTGACGCAGAGCGACAACGACACCGTTACCTTGTACCTACCCGAGAAAATGCTGGAACCTGATATCGTCAACATTCCTCACTTATACCGTGACGCGGGGGAGCCAGAACATGGGCACCTCTTTGCCCCTCAAGGTGTTGTACAACGAAATCCGACCCGGCAAAGAGGACACTGACCCGGGTGTCGAGGGCCATTCCCGATTGGTGTTGTTGCTACCGGATGCCATCAAAAACGGCGTAGGCCCGGATTTCCCGGCCGCAGGAGCGAGAGTCTGCGTGTCCTACCCCTATTGTCGCGCCTACGATGTCATTCGACTGAACTGCAACGGGCATGATGTTTTTCACACGGTAACGGCGAGCGAAGCGCCACTGCCGGGCTCGGATATCCCGGTCACGGTGTGCTTCACTGTGACCCGCGCGGATCTGGCCAGCGGGGGCGACAGCTCTGAGTTTGTGTTTTCCTTCACTGTCAGAGATCAACTTCACAATGGCCCGGACCTCGATGCGCCGTGGTCGGCCAAACAACTTGTGGACGTGGATCTGGCCGGGACCCGCCTGCCGGCGCCGATCCTGCGGGAAATCCAGAACGATCCTGCTGACGATCCGGGCATTATCGATCGGGACAAACTGGCGGGTAATCCGCTGTTGGTGATTGTCTTGACGGGCGATAGCCGCTTTCAGGCACGCGACCTCATTGAGGCAACGTACACCGCGACTATCCCGGGGCAACCCGATGTGGTGGTGATCGTCACAGGAACCGTCGAAACGGATGAATTCGGGCAGAAAAAGCCTTGCATCCTTCAGGTGGCGAACGACAAGGTCATCACTAACAGCGCGGTGAAGGTGGCATTTACGCTGGAAAGAGGCGGTTCGGTGATTGCCAGTTCGAAAATTGCCACGGCGCAGGTTATTGGTAGCGACACAATTGCGCTCGATCCACCCGTCCCTGCTGCCAATCCCGTTGACCCGTTGGCCTACCCTCAAGGCATGTCGGTGCAGGTCGGGTATCTCGGGTCGTTGTCCGGGGATCAGGCGCAATTGATCCAGCTCGACCCTTCGCCGCAGACATTTCCGGTGCTGGCGCTTGACACGAATCATCAAGCCACCTTTAACCTCGACGCTAGGTTTCTCGGGGCGTGGCACGGTAAATCAACGCAGTTTGCATGGGCGCTGATTCGGGACGGCAAGGAGATTGCCCGGTCCGGGCCGTTGGTGTTGAGTGTGAATCGGATTGCGAATGGGGATACGCGGTTTCCGACACCGGTCATTGCCGGTCAGGTGGGACAGGAACTCGATGTCACAAATCTGGTAGTTACCGATCTGTTGAGTATTGCGCAATGGCTGCTTCAAGCGGCGGGGCAGTATGTGTGGTTGCGCTATGACGGGTTTAACAGCAGCGGTGTGCCGGTATTCTTCGATGACCTCAAGGGCGAACCTCACAACGAAGCGCAGGGGCTGACAAGGCCGATCGGGCAGGCGTTGGTTGATTGGTTGAAAGCGCTCAAGCACGGCACTGCTGTGACTATTACATTCAGAGTCAACTTTGCCCGCAATTCCGACTTGGCTATGGCAGTGGCTTTTCCGGTACGCACTTATACGGTCAAAGTAGCCGTGGAGTTAGGGCCGGAGATCTACTCGATAAAGGACTCTAACGGCGTTGAGATCCCTAATGGCACCTACACCTTCGATACCAAGGTGACGATAAAAGGTACGGAAAAAGTTGGTCGAGATGTTGAAGTTTTCGATAATGCAATATCAAAGGGTATTGCAACTGCCACAAGCGGTATCTGGACTAAGGAAGTATCCGATCTGACGTTGGAACGTCACAGCTTTAAAGCCGTCGCCCGCTACGGCGATAACCAGTCAACACAGCCCTGGGACATCCTGGTTACCAGCAAGTTGGAGATCGACAACAGTCGAATGTCATTGATTGGTTGGGCGTATAAAGAAGCACCATGGACCCCGAGACATGACTTTTCAGGTAACACAGAGGTTCGCCATGCGTCCGGAGGCACTCCCCCATACAAATACACATCGGCGGATGAACGTATAGCAAGAGTGAGTGATGTAGGTAAGGTGGAAGGCGTTGGATGGGGCACCACAATGATTGCCGTCGAAGATGCGTCCGGACAAAAAATTTCATATGAAGTCTATGTGTACGGCACGTATAAGTTGTATCTATCATCACGTCCGATGACCTACGAAGAGGGGTGCTATTGGCGTCAGTCACTCGGGTCGCTAAACTTTAACGAGCAGCAGTCGGCACTTCTTTGGGCGATGTACAGTATGGGGTTTACAACTAATGTTCGAACGGTCGCAGGGGCGAATCAATATGGAGACATCCAAAGAACTAGAAGTGGGGCGGCTGCTTATGGTCTCCCCACTGATGCATTACCAACTTTAGCTTTGGTTGCTATTACGGTGAAATAAGTTGAGTCGGCTAATATAAGTAAAGGAAGAGAGTAAGGGGGCGCATTTATTTAGCTGGCCGATCCCGCGCCCCGTGAAGCCTGAATGAGCATTAAACAGCGATGTTTAAAAGACATCTCCAGACACTCACTCAGGCTACACATCCTTGCGCCGCTGCCTACGACTGCGCCAGAATCCGCCGGCTTGTGCGCCTGGGGCGTGGGTTCTATCGTTTGCGGGTCGCTGACGAATCAGCGATCGGGTTTAGCGATCCGATCCCCTACACAGACGCAAAAGCTGCAATTTGCTTAATGGTGGCTGTGCGTGGGAGACCTTCGAGTCTACCCGGGGTTTCTGTGACCCGGATCGCTAACCTGCGTACAGCCGCCACCTTTACTTGTTTAGCGATAGGTCGTGGCGGCTCAACCAACCACGGAGCTTCAAATGTTCAAGATCACACCCAACCCGCCCGAAACCGACGACGTTTCCCCGTACGAAACCCCCGATTCCAAAAAGCTCAACGACGCCGCCGACCGGGCACTCGATTACTATCTCAAACCGGTCATTCCCAAAGACACCCCGCGCAAACCCAGTACGATCTACTTCGTCGGGCCCGACACGGATGATGAAACCCTGCTGGTCAGCGCCTGTGAAACCATGGCATCGGCGAGTGTGATGCTGAGTGATTTCGCAGGACAGGTGGAGGGGACGCAGCGCAACACGGTGCTGGGGATTCAGCAGGTTGTGATGCTGGGGGAACTGGCGGTGAACCGGATGCTGGATCGGCTTGATCCGCCGTAGTCACCCGTCAGGGTAGACCGCGCCATGATCGTTCCCACGCTCTGCGTGGGAATGCCTCAATGGACGCTCTGCGTCGGCTTTGGCAGGGACGCGGAGCGTCCGGGGCTGCATTCCCACGCGGAGCGTGGGAACGAACAATCAGTTCTCTTGCGCGCGGTAGGCGCCCGGCGTCAGCCCCGTCCACTTCTTGAACGCCCGGTGAAACGCCGAAGGTTCGGAAAATCCCAGCTGTTCGGCGATCTGCTGCAACGACAAATCCGCCCGCCCCAGATGATAAATCGCGATATCTCGGCGCAGCTGATCCTTCAACTCCTGAAAACTCGACCCTTCCTCGCGCAAATGCCGACGCAACGTCTGTGGGCTGATGTGCATCTGCGCGGCCACGGCTTCCAGATCCGGCCAGCGTGGGCTGTCGCGGCTGAGCAAACGGCGTAACTGGCTGCTCAGGCTGTCGCCGTCATCCGGGCGTGACAGCAGGTCGGCGGGGGAGTGTTCGAGAAAATGTCTGAGGGTGCGTTCGTCCTGTAGCAATGGCATGTTCAAGTAACGATTGTGAAACAGCAGACTGCTTTGTGCCGCGCCAAACTGCATCGGGCAGGGGAACATCAATTCGTACTCGGCACCGTGCTCGGGCCTTGGGTAGCTGAACGTCGCTTGCTCCAGCCGTATGCGCTGGCCGATCAGCCAGCTGCCGAACCGATGCCAGACCATCAACTGACTTTCGGTGAGGAAATGGTCCGGGTCCTGGAACTTCGAATCATCGAGGCTTAGGCGGATCAATTCGCCTTCGTGGGTCAGGGTCAGGCGCGGACCTTCGGGGAATAAGCTATAAAACAACAGGCCGCGATTCAGCGCTTTTTCAAGGTTGCGGCAGTGGATCACCGCGTGGCACATCATCGCGAAACTCCCGGTTTTGCTCGGCACTGGCCCGAATCCCAGGTATTCGTCATCCATTGCCAGCCACAACCCCTGGATCAATCGCGTGAATTGTTCGGGCGCGATTCGCGCACGCGGCTCGTCCAGCAACTCGGGGCTGATACCCAGTTGCTGCAAAAGGTCTGAAGAGTCGACACCCAGCCGGCGCGCGCCACCAAGGGCGGCGCGGGCGAAATGACTGGCGATGGTGCGTTCGCGCATGAGCAGGCAAATCCGTCCATTGAACGACGGATGGTAGCCGTGCTGCCTTGCGATGAACAAGGCGGATATCCGCCAAATTGCAGGACGAGGTCAGGTGGATGGGCGGAAATCCGCCACATTGATGTAACCACTCAGTGACGAAGAAAAACCTGTAACCCCTGATGCCAAGAGGCTTGCTGGCATTTTGACGAATGTGGCACGGGCCTTGCGATACAACGAGCAGATGCCTGCCGTCGCGCAGCTCGACAAAACAAATCCCTCCAGAAGCAGGAGGGTTCGCAATTGAAGTGACTTGGGCAACAGATGGATGTTGTCACCGGGCACTCTTGAGGAACTTGCAATGACGACTCGTCAGCCGCTGTACAAATCCCTGTATTTCCAGGTGATCGTTGCCATCGCCATCGGCATTCTGCTCGGTCACTTCTACCCGCAGACCGGTGTGGCCCTCAAGCCGCTGGGTGACGGGTTCATCAAACTGATCAAAATGGTCATCGCGCCAATCATCTTCTGTACGGTCGTCAGCGGTATCGCCGGCATGCAGAACATGAAGTCGGTCGGCAAAACCGGCGGCTATGCGCTGCTGTACTTCGAAATTGTTTCCACCATTGCCTTGCTCATCGGTCTGGTCGTGGTCAATGTCGTGCAACCGGGCGCCGGCATGCACATCGACGTGACGACTCTGGACACCAGCAAAATCGCGGGCTTCATCTCGGCCGGTAAAGACCAGAGCATCATCGCTTTTGTCCTCAACGTGATCCCGAACACCATCGTCGGCGCCTTCGCCAACGGCGACATCCTGCAAGTGCTGATGTTCTCGGTGATCTTCGGTTTTGCCCTGCATCGCCTGGGTGCCTACGGCAAACCGGTGCTGGACTTCATCGATCGCTTCGCTCACGTGATGTTCAACATCATCAACATGATCATGAAGCTCGCTCCAGTCGGCGCGTTCGGTGCGATGGCCTTCACCATCGGTGCCTACGGTGTCGGTTCGCTGGTGCAACTCGGTCAGCTGATGATCTGCTTCTATATCACCTGCATCCTGTTTGTGGTTCTGGTACTGGGCGCCATCTGCCGCGCGCATGGTTTCAGCGTACTCAAGCTGATCCGCTACATCCGTGAAGAACTGCTGATCGTACTGGGCACTTCCTCGTCTGAATCGGCTCTGCCACGCATGCTGATCAAAATGGAACGCCTGGGTGCGGATAAATCGGTGGTGGGTCTGGTGATCCCGACTGGTTACTCCTTCAATCTCGACGGTACTTCGATCTACCTGACCATGGCGGCTGTGTTTATCGCTCAGGCGACTGATACACCGATGGACCTCACTCACCAGATCACCTTGCTGCTGGTGCTGCTGTTGTCCTCCAAAGGTGCGGCAGGTGTGACCGGTAGTGGTTTCATCGTGCTGGCAGCCACTTTGTCGGCCGTGGGTACTCTGCCGGTGGCCGGCCTGGCGCTGATCCTCGGTATCGACCGCTTCATGTCCGAAGCCCGTGCGCTGACCAACCTTGTTGGTAACGCTGTGGCTACCCTCGTGGTCGCCAAGTGGGTGAAAGAGCTGGACGAAGACAAGCTGCAAGTCGAGCTGGCTTCTGGCGGTCGCGGTATCGCCGACGAGCGTGAAGTAGACGACCTGGGCGTGGCCGAAGGCCCAACCCCAAGCAACGTGAAATAAGCCTCGCTGTACTGAAAAACCCGCTTCGCGGGTTTTTTCATGCCTGCGATTTGAGCGTAACGGTCACCTTTGCTGACACTTCGGGTGATTGCCGCAACGCCATCGGCTGCCTAGGCTGGAGGCATCGTTCACGGAGATCGCTCATGCTCGGGCCACTGGCATCACTCAAGGTTCTGGATTTCTCGACACTGTTGCCGGGGCCGTTTGCCTCATTGTTGCTGGCGGACATGGGCGCCGAGGTATTGCGCATCGAATCGCCGACCCGCATGGATTTGCTGCGGGTGTTGCCGCCCCACGATCACGGCGTGTCGGCCAGTCACGCTTATCTCAATCGCAACAAGCGCAGTCTGGGACTGGACCTCAAACAGCCCGAGGCGCTGGAAGTGATCAAGCTGCTGCTTGCCGACTACGACATCGTGCTTGAACAGTTCCGCCCCGGTGTGATGGAACGCCTGGGGCTGGGTTATGAAGCGTTGAAGGCGATCAATCCGAAGCTGATCTACGTGTCGATTACCGGTTACGGCCAGACCGGCCCCTACAAGGACCGCGCCGGCCACGATATCAACTACCTGGCGCTGGCGGGCCTGGCCAGCTACACGGGACGCGCCGATGGCGGGCCGCTGCCGTTGGGCATGCAAGTGGCGGATGTCGCCGGAGGCTCGCTTCACGGGGTCATCGGCCTGCTGGCGGCGGTCATCGCCCGGCAGCAAACCGGGCAGGGGCAGCATCTGGACGTGAGCATGACCGACTGCGCCTTCAGCCTGAACGCCATGGCGGGCGCCGGGTATCTGGCCTGTGGCGCGGAGCCGGGCAGGGAAGATCAGATGCTTAACGGCGGCAGCTTCTACGACTATTACCGTTCTCGCGATGGGCGCTGGTTGTCGGTGGGCAGTCTGGAGCCAGCGTTTATGAAGCCACTGTGTACGGCGTTGGGTCTGGAGGAGTTGGCGCCTTTGGGCTTGTCGCCAAAGCCTGCGGACCAGAAAAAGCTCAAGGACGCGCTGATGACCGAATTCGAGAAACACGACTTTAGCGATTTGTGTGCTCTGTTTGCCGAGCTCGATGCGTGTGTCGAGCCGGTGTTGAGTTTGAGCGAAGCGATTGAGCATCCGCAGCTGAAGGCGCGGGAGCTGGTGGCTGAGGTGCCGCGTGGGGATGGCACGAGCCAGGCGCAGATGGCCTGTCCGTTGAAATTTTCAGAGGGGTTGCCTGAGCCCCGGCATATTGGCGCGGCGCTGGGGCAGCATACGGATCAGGTGTTGGGGGAGCTGGGGTTTAGTGCGCAGCGGATCGAAGAGCTGCGGCGTGCCAAGGTCATTACATAGATTGTTCCCACGCTCCGCGTGGGAATGTATCCCGTGACGCTCCGCGTCACAGTGGACGCAGAGCATCCATGGCGGCATTCCCACGCGGAGCATGGGAACGATCGTGCGGTTACTCGACCCGCATCTCCCCGCTAAACACCAGCGTACTCCGGCACCGTCGGCACAAATACCGCCGCCCCTGCCTCACCAGACCATGACGCTGCGCCGAAAACGGGAAATCGCTGTCCACGCACGGGCATTTATAGATATAGCGCGTCACGCTGCGGCGTTTGACGTCGTAGGTGTGGCAGCGATTGGGCGGCAGTTCGTACACGCCGCGCATGATCAGTTGCCACTCTTCGCCATGAGGCTGGATGCGGTCACCAAACAATTGATGAGCAATCAGGTGGGCGACCTCATGGGCCACGGTTTGCTTGAGAAAGTCTTCGGTATTTTCCCGGTACAGCTGCGGGTTGAAACGCAGCAGGTTCTCGTGCAAATGCGCGACCCCGGCTTTTTGACCACGCAGCTTGAGGCTCACCACGGGGCGTTTGAACGTGCGTTTGAAAAAGGATTCGGCGAGTTGGTAACAGTCTTCGACGCGGGTATTGAGCTGCTCGGGCATGCTTGAGGGATCTCCAGAGACGTCGAGTATGCCGCAACCCTGGGGTCTTGCGAATCGCCGAGGTACCGAATGGTCGTCAGTGCCTGGTATCCCTGGACATTAGAAGGCCGCCTTGCGGCGGCCTGTGTTGGCAGATCTTGTTGTTTGGTGAAAACACCACTAATTAGTATAGACCGGCCCCACGCCGAGTCCCCAGACAATGACTGTGAACGCCATGATGGCCACCAGCACCACCAGGCCTACCGCAAGCACCGAACTTGAAAACAGGAACCCCTCGTCTGATGGAATGTTCATGAAAGTGGGAAGTCCCACATACAACAGGTACACCGTGTAGCAGATGGCCGCCGTCCCGACGATCATTCCCAGCCACAGGTGTGGATACAGTGCCGCCAGTCCGCCGATAAACAACGGGGTCGCGGTATAGGTCGCAAATGCAACGCAACGGGCCAGACTCGGGTTGGCGTCATAGGTGCGAGCCATCCAATGGATGAACGCGGCCATCACCGCAACACCGCCGAGCATCGCCACGTACGACATGATCGTCATCCATAGCGCGCTTTCCTGCGTCAGCATCACGGGTGCCCGGCTGCCAATCACCCAGCCGACCTTGGTGGTGCCGATAAATGCTGATACGGCAGGGATCGCGGCCAGAATCAGCGTGTGGGTCAGGTACATGTGGCTAATGCTTTCCTCATTGTCGCCACGGATTTCTTTCCATTCCTGGTCGGGGTGGGTGAAAAGTCCCACTACGTGATGGATCATGCCAGTCACTCCTCTTGTTTTTACCATCGCCCCCCAGCGGAGCGCCTACGGGCCAAAGTGGCCAAGTAAGTAAAGGTCTGGATTTGAATGCGACCTTATGTCGCAGTATAGAAAGGACTTAACCGTACAGGTGATAGGGGGTTAGAGCTTATCGCGCTGAAAACAAGCAGGTTAATCGCCGCAGGATCTGTTGGATGACTGAATAGGTACATGACGCGACGTGTAGCAGGCTTCGCCAGCAGTTACAAAGAGTGCGTCGGCGCATAATTTTCTAACCTGATCAGGTACTTCGCCGAAGGCGGGTTTTTGCGTAAAATGGCGGCCTTTCGTCACACCTCACGGATTTCGCGACATGGGCACTCTTACGGTCAACCAGAACAAACTGCAAAAGCGCCTTCGCCGTCAGGCCGGCGAGGCGGTTGCCGATTTCAACATGATTGAAGACGGCGACAAGGTCATGGTCTGCCTGTCCGGTGGCAAGGACAGCTACACCATGCTCGACGTGCTGATGCACTTGCAGAAGGTCGCACCGATCAAGTTCGAGATCGTGGCCGTAAACATGGACCAGAAGCAGCCAGGTTTCCCGGAGCACGTGCTGCCGGCCTACCTCAAGGAACTGGGGATCGAGTACCACATCGTCGAGAAAGACACTTACTCCGTGGTCAAGGAGCTTATTCCTGAGGGAAAAACCACCTGCTCGCTGTGCTCGCGTCTGCGTCGCGGCACGCTGTACACCTTTGCCGACGAAATCGGTGCGACCAAAATGGCCCTCGGCCATCACCGGGACGACATCGTCGAGACGTTTTTCCTCAACATGTTCTTCAACGGTTCGCTCAAGGCCATGCCGCCAAAACTGCGCGCCGACGATGGCCGCAACGTCGTCATCCGTCCGCTGGCCTACTGCAATGAGAAAGACATTCAGGCTTACTCGGACTTGAAACAGTTCCCGATCATCCCGTGCAACCTCTGCGGCTCTCAGGAAAACCTGCAACGTCAGGTGGTCAAGGACATGCTGCAGGACTGGGAGCGCAAGACCCCGGGCCGTACCGAAAGCATTTTCCGCAGCCTGCAGAACGTGATCCCGTCGCAATTGGCGGACCGCAACCTGTTTGACTTCACCAGCCTCAAGATCGACGAATCCGCTGCTTCGCGCTTCGTCAACGTAGTCAACCTCTAAACACAATCCCTGTGGGAGCCAACAGGGGTCTATTCACTTATTCAACAGGAGAGGGCATGCGCGATTACAAGTGGCTGCACGAATACTGTCTGAACCGCTTCGGTTCAGCAGCTGAACTGGAAGCCCATCTGCCCGTTCCGAAAACCCCGGCACAATTACGCAAGATCAGCGACGACCGCTACCTCTCGACCATGGCGCTACGTGTATTCCGCGCCGGCCTCAAGCACAGCCTGGTGGACGCCAAGTGGCCGGCGTTCGAAGAAGTGTTCTTCAAGTTCGACCCGGAAAAAGTCGTGCTGATGAGCGCCGAACACCTCGAACGCCTGATGCAGGACGCGCGAATCATCCGTCACCTGGGCAAGCTCAAGAGCGTGCCGCGCAATGCGCAGTTCATTCTGGACGTGGCGCATGAGAAGGGCAGTTTCGGTGCGCTGATTGCCGATTGGCCAGTGACCGATATTGTCGGGCTGTGGACGTACCTGAAAAAGCGCGGCCATCAATTGGGTGGGTTGTCGGCGCCGCGTTTCTTGCGCATGGTCGGCAAGGACACCTTTGTGCCGAGCTACGATGTGGTCGCGGCGTTGAATGCACAGAAGATCGTCGACAAGGTGCCGAGCAGCCAGCGGGATCTGGCCTTGGTGCAGGATGTGTTCAACCAGTGGCATGAACAGAGTGGCGGGCGGCCGATGAGCCAGATTTCGATGATGCTCGCCTACACAGTGAATCATTGATACCGAGTTGATCCCATCGCTGGCAAGCCAGCTCCCACATTGGATTTGTGTCGTTCACCCATCCCCTGTGGAAGCTGGCTTGCCAGCGATAGCGGTCTATCAGGCGACGGAGATCTCGCCTTCCCCCGCCAACTTGCGATTGAGCTGAAACCGCCACCGCACATACAACAGCGCTGAGCAGAACACTGCCAGACTCGCTCCCATCTCCAGCAACCCAAACAGCTGCCGGTTCGGGTCATACGCCGCCAGTGCGCCCTTGATGAAATACAGGTTCACCACAAAACACATCCACGAATGCCCACGGGCGCTGCCGATAATCATTCCCGGTGCGAGCAATAGCAGGGGCACCAGTTCGATCAGCAAAATCACCCACGGCCGCGCGCCATGCAGGTCGGCAAACACCAGGTAGTAGGCGCACAACAGCCCAACCAGCCCGAAAAAACACAGCAGGCTGACGATGCGCATTGCCCGTACCCGCGGTTCGAGCCATTCAATGGAGGGCAGAATCTTCGGCTTCTTGGCCACGTCAGTTCCCCAGCTTTTGCGCCGTCTTTGCCAACCGCAGGCCCAAGGCCCGGCACAGCGCCACTTCGTGTTCATTCAAGCCGCTTTTGCCATCGGCCCCGGCGTGATGACTGGCGCCATATGGCGTGCCGCCGCCACGGGTTTCGAGCAAGGCAGATTCGCTGTAGGGCAGGCCGGTGATCAGCATGCCGTGGTGCAGCAGCGGCAACATCATCGACAGCAGGGTGGTTTCCTGGCCGCCGTGCAGGCTCGCGGTGGAGGTGAACACGCCGGCCGGCTTGCCCACCAGCGCGCCGGTCAGCCACAGGTTGCTGGTGCCGTCGAGGAAGTACTTGAGCGGCGCCGCCATGTTGCCGAAACGGGTCGGACTGCCCAAGGCCAGGCCCGCGCAGTTCTTCAAGTCATCGAGGCTGGCGTACAGCGCACCTGTGTCCGGAATGTCGGGCGCTACGGATTCGCATTCGGTGGAGATCGCCGGCACGGTGCGCAGGCGAGCTTCCATCCCGGACTGCTCGACGCCACGGGCAATTTGCCGGGCCATTTCATTGGTCGAGCCGCTGCGGCTGTAATACAGAACCAGAATGTAGGGTGCGCTCACGGCAGCAACTCCAGCACGTTTTCTGGTGGACGGCCGATAACGGCTTTGTCGCCGACTTCGAGAATCGGGCGCTCCATGAGTTTCGGGTGAGCCGCGATGGCCGCGATCAATTGCGCTTCGCTCAGGCTGCTGTCAGCCAGGTTGAGGGTTTTGTATTCGTCCTCGCCAGTGCGCAACAGGTGTCGGGCGCTGAGGCCAAGCTTTGTCAGCAAACGCTGGATTTGCGCAGCGTCCAGCGGGGTTTCGAGGTAGCGGACGACGGTCGGGGCCAGGCCGCGGGCTTCGAGCAGTTCGAGCACACCGCGGGATTTCGAGCAGCGCGGGTTGTGATAAAGCGTCAGATCGGTCATGGGCGGGTCGCTTCTTGCGTAAAGTGGCAGCTATTCTAACTGTGCAGCGCGTAATCCTGAACCTTGCGAGGCGATGGGTCGCAGGCGCATTCAATTTTGAACAAGGAACACGACATGACAAGGCGACTGGCAGCGGCATTGGCGATTTTCGGGGCGTTGATGCTGGGGGGCTGTGGCAACGACTATGGCGTGGACCAGAACGGCCAGAAAGTTGCGTCCGAACGGCTGGACAAACAATGGGTGGTGCTCAATTACTGGGCCGAATGGTGCGGGCCATGCCGGACCGAAATCCCGCAGTTGAATGCGTTGGCTGATCAATTGAAGGACAAGAAGATCGGCGTGTTCGGCGTCAACTTCGACAATGTGCAGGGCGAAGAACTGAAAAGCGCCAGCGAGAAACTGGGGATCAAGTTCACGGTACTGGCTTCAGACCCGGCCGATCTTTTTGAACTGCCGCGCAGTGAAGCCCTGCCAGTGACGTACATCATCGATAACAAAGGCAAGGTGCGCGAGCAATTGATGGGCGAGCAGACGGCGGCGGGGTTGATGGAAAAGCTTGAGGCGTTGCAGGCATTCAAGTGAAACGAGCTTTAAGCCGTAACGCGATCCGTAGCAGCTGGCGAAGCCTGCGTCCGGCTGCGCAGCAGTCGTGAAATCAGGCTATGCGGTCTTACAGTTAGACCGCATTTTCAGGTTTTACGACTGCTTCGCAGCCGGACGCAGGCTTCGCCAGCTGCTACAAAGGCTGCGTCGCGCCGATTAGCTCTCTTCAAGCCACCATCGCAATGGCTTGCCTTGCGCCGGCCAGAAGCGCATCTGCTCAATCGGTGAAACGTCCCAGCGCTGTACGCCTTCCAGCGCCTGCAAGAAGCGCTTTTCCTGCTCCATGAGCGCGGGTGCACACAGCTTGCGGGTGCTGCCGATCTTGCCGAAGCTCAACTTGTTGCCTTCCAGGGTGTACGGCGCGAACCAATGGTTACAGCCGCCACTGCCATAGGCCCGGCCGTCTTCACCGAGGGTGACAGTCAGGTGGCTGTAGTCCATCAATGGATATTCGCCGATCCATTCCAGAATGTAGCTTCGATTTTTTTCCAGTTGCACTGGCTCAGCGGCGCATCCCAGCAGGCTGGCACCGACCAAAGCGGTCAGCGCGAAACGTTTCATCACGGCGGTCACTGGCATTTCGGGCACAGGTGTTTCTCGCCGACAGAGGTCCAGCCCAGCTCGGCAATCCGCACCGTGGCAGCGGGCTTTTCAGCCTTGTTGCCGAGCTTGGCGTCGACCGCGAACTCAAAGCTCAGCGCTTTGGCACAGCTGTCGCAATTGACTTCCCAAGTGTGGATCGCCAATTCGCCGAACACCGGGCCACTGCTCACCGCGACCCATTGGCCTGGCGGGTTGATCAAATGGCGAACCGTTTCGACGGTCAGGCGCATGGACAAGTCCTTGCTGCCTTTAAGGGTCACTACCAGCACGTCGCCAATCCGGATCGAGCCGCCGTTACCGGTGACTTGATAACGCCCCGGCACCAGGGCGCGGCATTCGGTGAGGGTGTGTTGCGGGTTCATCAGGGTGTAGCGGAAATCGTGTTCGACCATGGGTCCTCCAAATAGGCGCGACATGCTATCACGGGCTTGCGCGCAGCATGGCGCGGGCAGGTGACCTTCGATCAGGTTCAACCGCCCCGCTGACTCATGGCATGGCGCCCGCTTTTGCACATTGAAGGAACGGATAAGGTCCAGGGACTGAGTCGATCAGCCCTCGACCTGATTCTGCGGCGTGCCGGCCGCCCAGGCCACGATGTTCTGCAGGGTCGTCGCGGCAATCGCGCCCAGCGCTTCGCGGGTCAGGAAGGCCTGGTGCGCGGTGATGATCACATTTGGAAAGGTCAGCAACCGCGCCAGCACGTCGTCTTGCAGCGGCAGGTCGGAGCGGTCTTCGAAAAACAACTGCGCCTCTTCTTCGTACACATCCAGCCCCAGATAGCCCAATTGGCCGTCCTTCAATGCGTCGATCAGTGCGGGGGTGTCCACCAAACCACCTCGCCCGGTGTTGATCAGCATTGCGCCAGGTTGCATGTGCGCCAGTGATTCGCGGTTGATCAGGTGTTTGCTTTGCTCGGTGAGCGGGCAATGCAGGCTGATGATCTGCGACTCGGCGAGCAGTTCCGGCAGGCTCAAGTAGCGAGCGCCCAGGGCTTCGACCTGCGGATTGGGGTAGGGGTCATAGGCCAGCAACCGGCAGCCGAAACCGTTCATGATCTTGGCGAACGTCGCGCCGATCTGCCCGGTGCCTACCACGCCGACGGTCTTGCCCACCAGGTCGAAGCCGGTCAGCCCATGAAGGCTGAAGTCACCTTCGCGGGTGCGGTTATAGGCACGGTGCAAGCGGCGGTTGAGTGCCAGGATCAGCGCCACCGCATGTTCGGCCACCGCGTGTGGCGAGTAGGCCGGGACGCGCACGATTGCAAGACCCAGGTGCTTGGCCGCGGGCAGATCAACATGATTGAAACCGGCCGAGCGCAGGGCGATCAGGCGCGTGCCCCCCGCCGCCAGACATTCCAGCACCGGGGCGCTGAGGTCGTCATTGATAAAGGCACAGACCACTTCGTGCTTTTGCGCCAGTGTCGCAGTGTCAAGGCTCAGCCGCGCTGACTGAAAGTGCAGCTCGATACCGACGGGCAGGTCGGCGCCCAGAAAACTGTCGCGGTCGTAGGTCTGGCTGCTGAAAAGAATCGTGCGCATGAATCCTCCTGGATAACTCGGTCAAGGCTTTAGGTAGCAGCTGGCGAAGCCTGCGTTCGGCGGCGCAGCCGTCGTAAAATCAGGCGCTGCGGTGTACCAGGTAAACCGCGATTACTGGATTTACGACGGCTGCGCCGCCGGACGCAGCCTTCGGCAGCTGCTACAAAGGCCGGCGAGCTTACCGTTGATGGTGATCCGCTCTATTGCACTGCATCAAGCATTAATACGGGCATGAGCGGCCAGGCGATTGATCGCCCGTTCGAGCTCTTCCAGTGCGCCGGGCGCTTTCGAGTCCTGTTGCTTGAGCAGCGTCTCACTGCGCTGGCAGGCCGCTCGCAGTTGCGGGACGCCGCAATAACGGGTTGCCCCGTGCAAGCGATGGACGCGCTCGATCAATGCATTCTGGTCGTTGCTTTCCCGGGCCGTGCGAATGGCCTCGCGGTCGGCTTCAAGCGAGGCCAGCAACATCGCCAGCATGTCCGCCGCCAGATCCGCTTTACCCGCAGCCAGACGCAAACCTTCCTCGGGGTCGAGCACCTGCAAATCATGACCGCCGCCGTGGCTGTCGCTGGAACGTTCCGGCCCGTGATTGCGCAGGGCAAGGCCTGTCCACTTCAACACCACCTGCGCCAATTGTCGCTCGCTGATGGGTTTGGTCAGGTAATCGTCCATGCCGCTTTGCAGCAGCGCACGTTTTTCATTGGCCATGGCATGGGCGGTGAGCGCCACGATCGGCAGCGGTGTGCAATGCCGTTCACTTTCCCACAGACGAATCGCTTCGGTACTTTGACGCCCATCCATGCCGGGCATTTGCACATCCATCAACACCAGGTCGAAGGTTTCGTTGTGCACCGCCTTGACCGCCGCGTATCCACTTTCCACGGCCAGCACCTTGGCGCCCATGTCTTCGAGCAGGGTTTGTACCAGCAACAGGTTGGCCGGGTTGTCGTCGACGCAGAGCACCTTCGGCGCGCGACTGGACACCGGTTCACCCGGTTCGGTGCGCTGCTGACGGGGGTTGACCAGATCGGACAAGGCCCGACGCAGTTTGCGGGTGCAGGCCGGTTTGGCCTGAAGCTGACTGTGCGGGTTAGGCACCGAGAGATGGAACAGTGTTTGCTCGGTGGTTGGACACAGCACCAGGACTTTGCAGCCCAGGTGTTCGAGGTCCCAGATGTGCTGGTTGAGACGCTCCGGTGGCATGTCGTTGCTGGTGATGCCAAGCACTGCCAGGTCGATGGCCTGATCGGTCTGGTGCGCGCCGGTCACGCCATTGGTCAGGCTTTCCAGGGTATTGAACGGCGTTACGCTCAGGCCGCAATCTTCCAGTTGATGCTGCAAGGCCTGTCGTGCCAGTTCATGGTTTTCCAGCACCGCCACGCGGCGCCCGAGCAGGGGAGCGCCTGGCAGGTCTTCGGCATCATCGCGGGTCTTGGGCAGGCTCAGGCTGATCCAGAACTCCGACCCTTCGCCCGGTGTACTGTCGACGCCAATCTCGCCGCCCATCTGTTCAATCAGCCGCTTGGAAATCACCAGCCCCAGCCCCGTGCCGCCGGGTTGCCGGGACAAGGAGTTATCGGCCTGGCTGAACGCCTGGAAAAGCGCGCGCACATCCTGGTTCGACAGGCCGATGCCGGTGTCCTGAATGCTGATGCGCAGTTGCACGCTGTCTTCATGCTCTTCTTCAAGCATGGCGCGGGCAACGATGGTGCCTTCGCGGGTGAATTTGATTGCATTGCTCACCAGGTTGGTGAGGATCTGCTTGAGCCGCAACGGGTCGCCCACCAGCGACAGTGGCGTGTCGCGATACACCAGACTCACCAGTTCCAGCTGTTTGGCGTGGGCCGCCGGGGCGAGTATGGTCAGGGTGTCTTGCAGCAGGTCGCGCAGGTTGAACGGAATATTGTCGAGCACCAGTTTGCCGGCCTCGATTTTCGAGAAGTCTAGGATCTCGTTGATGATCCCCAGCAGGCTGTCGGCGGACTTTTCGATGGTGCCCAGGTAGTCGAGCTGGCGTGGTGTCAGTTCGCTTTTTTGCAGCAAGTGCGTGAAGCCGAGAATGCCGTTGAGCGGCGTGCGGATTTCATGGCTCATGTTGGCCAGGAACTCGGATTTGATCCGGCTCGCTTCCAGGGCTTCCTTGCGCGCCAGGTCCAGCTCGATGTTCTGGATCTCGATGGTTTCCAGGTTTTGCCGTACGTCTTCAGTGGCCTGGTCGACGCTGTGCTGCAATTCTTCCCGGGCATTTTGCAGGGTGCCGGCCATGCGGTTGATGCCGGACGCCAGGTCATCCAGTTCCTGGCTGCCGAGCGGCGGCAGGCGGGTTTCCAGATGACCGTCCTTGAGTTGCGCCACCGCCAGTTTGATCTGACTGATCGGCCGATTGATGGTGCGCCCCATCCTCAATGCCAGCAGCGCCGCGCCGGCCAGACCGGCGGCGATCAGCAGCAGGCTGGCAAACAGGCTGCGGTAACCACGCAGCAACATGCCACTGTGGGACAGTTCGATTTCGACCCAGCCCAGCAGGCGGTTGGCTTCATCGGGAATCAAGTCGCCGGCCAGGTTGCGGTGCTTACCAAACACCGGCAGCAGATAACGCGTCGCATCGTTGCCGCTGCGGCGCAGCATCTGCGAGCCGTTGCCCACCGGTGCCTGATTGAGCATGGTCGGGCCGGCGTGGGCCCGCAGCGTGCGGTCGGGGGCGAGGAAGGTCACGGCGCGCACGTCCGCCGTTTCCAGCGACTGGGTAGCGATGCGCTCAAGCAGGTCATTGTCCTGGTGAGCCATGGCCGGGGCCACCAGCGGCGCCAGCTGTTCAGCAATCATCTCGCCGCGCTGCAGCAGCTGGGATTGCAGGTCGGATTGCTGCATCCAGGTGAAATAGCCGCCCAGGACCAATGCCATCAACGTCGTCGGCAACAAGGTCAGCAACAGCACGCGGCCTTTAATTCCCAGTTTCTTGAGCACGCATCTCTCCTGCATCCAGCGATTGATTGACCTGCGTGTACGTCCCGTACGCGCCACCCGGGCAGTGTAGCGAGTTGCAGGCAGGCAATCTTCGTAAAATTGATGTCGTCATTCGTCGGCTACCGCGCTGCTTTTGACGCCAGAGCAAACCTTGGGTTGCCCATCGGCAGGCAATCTTGAATAATCACTCAACTGAGAATTATTTGCAGATACTGATGACTCCCATGTCGATTGGCCATCCCCGAATCCTTTCCATCGAAGACGACCTGGTGCTCGGTGCCTATGTGCACGAACATTTGGGCCGTTGTGGTTTTCAGGTGACCTGGTGCCAGAACGGCCAGGAAGGTCTGGCCATCGCGCGTCAGCAAGCCTTCGATGTGGTGTTGATGGATATTCTGTTGCCGGGCCTGGACGGGCTCAATGTGTTGACGCAACTGCGCCAGAGCCATTCCACCCCGGTGGTGCTGATGTCGGCATTGGGCGCCGAGGAGGATCGCATCAGCGGTTTTCGCCTGGGCGCCGATGACTACTTGCCCAAACCGTTCAGCATGGCTGAGTTGCGGGTACGCATCGAAGCGATCCTGCGTCGGGTGGCGCTCGACCGTCGACCGGCGCCGGCACCCGTGACCCGTGAGACGGACAGTCTGCGTTTCGACGATGAGCTGTGTGAGGTCTTCTATGGCGAACACGCCGCCGGCCTGACCCGCAGTGAGTATCGGTTGCTGGAAACACTCAATCGCAATGACGATGAAGTGTTGAGCAAGGCGTTTCTTTATCAGCACGTGCTGCAACGCGGTTACGCTGCCCATGACCGCAGCCTCGATATGCACATCAGTCAGATCCGCCGCAAACTCAAAGGCATCGGCTATACCGAGCGGGAAGTGCGCACGGTCTGGGGCAAGGGGTACGTATTGAGTGCTGCCGATGAAATGGTCTGACCTGCCGGGCCGGCACTCACTGTTCTGGAAACTCGCCTGTCTGCTGATAGCGTTTTGTCTGTTGATGATCTGGTTGAGCTGGTCCTGGGGCCGGTACATGGAACAGAAAAACCTGTTCTTGTCCGAAGAGGCCCGCCTCACGCTGACCGGTTATGCCGCCGAAGCCGAGCAAGCCTGGAATCAACGCCAGAGCGCAGGCGTTGATGTCTGGCTGGAAGGTATCGGCAAGCGCGAGACGTCGTGGGTCGGTGTCATCGGCGCTGATTTGCAGTCGTTGAGCAGCTATCCGCTG
Source organism: Pseudomonas sp. BE134 (assembly GCF_031456105.1). Classification (NCBI taxonomy): domain Bacteria; kingdom Pseudomonadati; phylum Pseudomonadota; class Gammaproteobacteria; order Pseudomonadales; family Pseudomonadaceae; genus Pseudomonas; species Pseudomonas sp. BE134. The sequence continues at coordinate 189,983 of NZ_JAVDUA010000007.1, forward strand.
ACGGAAAAAGAAGTTCAGCGCCTGACCTTTTTGCGTGGGCTTGATTGGCCAACCAGTCGCCATACCAAAGGCTTGCCATGGTTGCGCATCCCTTTTCCAAAGGACCCGGCGGTCGGCAGCCTGGTGATCGAACTGCCTCAGCGCTTTGTTCCAGGGCAATACCGGTTGTTCTGGCGCGTGGTCACCAACGGCATCATTCCGGGATTGTTCACGCTGTTGTTATGCGTCGGTCTGTATCGACTGCTGGTCGTGCCATTGAACAGTCTGCGCGAACAGGCCAACGCCTGGCGGGCGGACCAGTTGAACGTGCGCTTGTCGAGCAGCACGACCAATCGTTCGGATGAACTCGGTGAATTGGGCAGAGCCTTCGATCACATGTCCGAGCGCCTGCAAGGCACCGTGGCCTTGCAGCAACAATTGCTGCGTGACCTGTCCCACGAACTGCGCACACCGCTGAGCCGATTGCGGGTGGCCAGCGAAAGCGAGGAGGGGTTGGCTGCGTTGCGCGAGCGTATCGGTCGGGAAGTCGATGGCATGCAGCGTCTGGTGGAAGACACGCTGCAACTGGCCTGGCTCGACACCGAGCGCTCACCGTTGCCCGATGAAGCGATCCAGATTCAGGCGCTATGGGAAATGCTCACGGAAAATGCCTGCTATGAAAGTGGCTGGCCAAGCAGTCAATTGCACTGCACCGTGGATTCATCGTGTTGGGTTCGCGGCAACCTGAACACCTTGGCGCAGGCACTGGAAAACCTTCTGCGCAACGCCATTCGTCATTCACCCACAGGCGGTGTGGTGAGTCTCGGCGCAAAGCGCGACGGCGACTTCTGGCATTTGTGGCTGGAGGATGAGGGCGGCGGGGTGGCTGAGGCCGATATTGAGCGGATCTTCTGCCCGTTCATTCGACTCGACGGCTCGCGGCCTGGGGATGGTGGGTTTGGGTTGGGGCTGAGCATTGCGAGGAATGCGGTGCGGCGGCAGGGCGGGCGCCTTTGGGCTCAGAATACCGGGACGGGGTTGCGGCTTAATATGCGGTTGGTGGCTGAGATTGATGCTGTCAGAGATGACGCCTTCGCGGGCAAGCCCTAATGCCGATCAGTTAAGCAATTTCTGTGGTAACGCAATTGTTGTAGCAGCTGGCGAAGCCTGCGTTCGGCTGCGAAGCAGTCGTAATACCTGAGTTTGCGGTCTTCCTGAAACACCGCATCG
>NZ_JAVDUA010000008.1:0-189155 GCF_031456105.1 Pseudomonas sp. BE134
GTTACACGCTGCTGTCAACACCTCTTTTTCAACTTCCTTTCGGGCTTCGATGAACTGAAGCCGCCTGCTGTCGAAAACTGCGTAACTCTTTGTTTATCAAGGAGTTTTCCGTTTCGACTGCGCCGGAAGTGGGGCGAATTATAGACATCCAGAATCTGCCGTCAAGCACTGATTGCAGCTTTACTCGGATTTCAATGTAATACGCGCAAATGACTTCTTACCGGCCTGGCAAACGTGCGTCGCACCCAGTACGTATATAAAGGTGCGATCGACCACTTCACCATCTATACGTACGCCGCCAGAGTTCAGCAGGTCACGCGCCACTGCCGAATTCTTCACCAGCCCGGCCTTATTAAGAACAGCCGCAATCGGCATATCTTCGGCAGCAGTCAATTCGATTTCCGGCAGATCATCTGGCAGCTCGCCTTCTTTCATACGATTACCCGCCCCGCGGTGAGCACTGGCCGCAGCCTCCTCGCCATGGAAACGCGCAACGATCTCTTCTGCCAGTTTGATTTTGATGTCACGCGGGTTTGCACCAGCCTCGACATCCGCACGGAATGCATTGATCTCATCCATGGAGAGAAAGCTGAGCAGTTCGAAGTAGCGCCACATCAACGCATCCGGAATGGAAACCAGTTTGCTGTACATGACACCTGGTGCTTCCTGGATACCGACGTAGTTGCCCAAGGACTTGGACATCTTCTTCACCCCATCCAGGCCTTCGAGCAACGGCATGGTCAGAATGCACTGCGGCTCTTGGCCGTACCCGCGCTGCAGCTCGCGCCCCATCAACAGGTTGAACTTCTGATCGGTACCCCCCAACTCGACATCCGCGCGCAACGCCACCGAGTCGTAACCCTGCACCAGCGGATAGAGGAACTCGTGAATAGCGATTGGCTGATTGGTCGTGTAGCGCTTGTCGAAGTCGTCGCGCTCGAGCATGCGAGCAACCGTGTACTGGGAAGTCAGGCGAATGAAGTCTGCCGGCGCCATCTGGTCCATCCAGGTGGAGTTGAACGCAACTTCGGTTTTTGCCGGATCAAGAATCTTGAAGACTTGAGTCTTGTAGGTCTCGGCATTCTCGAGAACCTGCTCACGGGTGAGCGGCGGACGAGTTGCACTCTTGCCACTCGGGTCACCGATCATCCCGGTGAAGTCCCCTATCAGGAAGATCACTTGATGCCCCAGCTCCTGGAACTGACGCAGCTTATTAATAAGCACGGTGTGACCCAGGTGCAAATCCGGCGCGGTCGGATCGAAGCCAGCCTTAATACGTAGCGGTTGGCCACGCTTGAGCTTCTCGATCAGCTCGGACTCAACCAACAGTTCTTCCGCACCACGTTTAATCAGCGCTAGCTGCTCTTCAACCGACTTCATAACAGACCCGCAAGGCTCGAATTCAAAGGGGACCAACCATACAAGATCACGCGTCAAATACAAAGTTTGGCCGGCGCAATGACGCCAATCCGCTGGCAGAGTGTCCGCGGACTTGCTTCAGAGATGATTTGGTTATATTTTATACAGTTATTTCATCTTCATCATGTCATTCATCTTTTCCAATTCATCTTTTTCAAAGTCAAAAAATCACTTATGACCAAAGAATCGTCTAAAGCGCCGCCGCTTTACCCGAAGACCCACCTCCTCGCAGCAAGTGGCATCGCCGCCCTGCTGAGCCTGGCGCTTCTGGTATTCCCTTCCAGCGATGTTGAAGCCAAAAGGACAACCCTGAGTCTTGAACTTGAAAGCCCTGCCGAACAATTGTCACAAGACCAAGACGCTGCTGACGCCGCTCAAGCCACAAATGAGCCTGTAGTCACCCCTTTCGCGCAAATCGAAAACAGCACCGAAGAACCGCAGGAGACCGCTCAAGCCGAGCCGGTGGTCGAAGAAAAGAAGCCTTCAAGCCACAGGGAAGTGATCGTTTCCAAAGGCGATACGCTGTCCACGCTGTTTGAAAAAGTCGGCCTCCCGGCCACATCGGTGCATGAAATTCTGGCCAGCGACAAACAAGCCAAACAGTTCAGCCAGCTTAAACGCGGCCAGAAGCTCGAATTCGAACTAAACCCCGAAGGCCAACTGACCAACCTGCACAGCAAGCTCAACGACCTCGAAAGCATTACCCTGACCAAGAATGACAAGGGTTATGTGTTCAACCGCGTCACCGCCAAACCTACCGTGCGCTCAGCCTATGTTCATGGCGTGATCAACAGTTCGCTATCGCAATCCGCCGCTCGCGCCGGGCTCTCCCACAGCCAGGCCATGGACATGGCCAGCGTGTTTGGCTACGACGTCGACTTCGCCCAGGATATTCGCCAGGGTGACGAGTTCGATGTGATCTACGAGCAGAAAGTCGTCAACGGCAAGGCTGTCGGCAACGGGCCGATACTCTCCGCGCGGTTCACCAACCGCGGCAAGACCTATACCGCCGTGCGTTATACCAACAAGCAAGGCAACGCCAGTTACTACACCGCTGAAGGCAACAGCATGCGTAAAGCATTCATCCGCACGCCGGTTGACTTTGCCCGCATCAGTTCGAAATTCTCCATGGGGCGCAAGCACCCAATCCTGAACAAGATCCGCGCCCACAAAGGCGTCGACTACGCAGCACCACGGGGCACACCGATCAAGGCTGCGGGTGACGGAAAAGTATTGCTGGCCGGTCGCCGCGGTGGCTACGGCAATACCGTAATCATCCAGCACGGCGCCACCTACACCACGCTGTATGGCCACATGCAAGGCTTCGCCAAAGGTGTAAAGACCGGCGGCTCTGTGAAACAAGGCCAGGTTATCGGTTATATCGGCACCACCGGGCTCTCCACCGGTCCGCATCTGCACTACGAGTTCCAGGTCAATGGCGTGCACGTCGACCCACTAGGCCAGAAGGTGGCGATGGCTGATCCAATTTCCAAAGCCGAGCGCGCACGCTTCCTTGCGCAGAGCCAACCGCTGATGGCACGCATGGATCAAGAGAAATCCACCCTGCTGGCTTCGAGCAAGCGCTAAGCCATGACGCTCTATATAGGTGTGATGTCCGGAACCAGTCTCGATGGCCTGGACATCGCGCTGGTCGAGCTCTCCCCGGCGATCAAGTTGATTGCCACGCACTACATTCCCATGCCCGAATCCCTGCGCAATGAGCTGCTTGTCTTGTGCGCCAGCGGCCCGGACGAGATTGCCCGCTCAGCCATCGCCCAACAAAACTGGGTAGAACTGGCCGCCCAGGGCATTCATACCTTGCTTAAACAACAAAACCTGAAGCCCGAAGACGTTCGCGCGATTGGCAGCCACGGCCAGACCATTCGCCACGAGCCGGCGCGCGGTTTCACGGTGCAGATCGGCAACCCAGCCCTGCTGACCGAGTTGACCGGCATTACCGTAGTCAGCGATTTCCGCAGCCGTGATGTAGCGGCTGGCGGGCAAGGTGCGCCACTGGTTCCAGCCTTCCACGAAGCCTTGTTTGATGAGCGCGCCGGTCATCGCGCGGTCTTGAACGTTGGTGGGTTCAGCAATCTCAGCCTGATCGAACCCGGCAAACCCGTTGCGGGTTTCGACTGCGGTCCGGGTAATGTGCTGCTGGATGCCTGGATCCATCAACAGCGCGGCGACAACTTTGACCGCGACGGCCAATGGGCTGCCAGCGGCAATGTCCAACAGGTATTGCTGAATGAACTACTGAGTGATCCCTTCTTCGTGACCAAAGGACCCAAAAGCACCGGCCGCGAAGTGTTTAACCTGCCATGGCTGACACAGCACCTCGCGAAACTACCGGCCTTCGCTGCCGAAGACGTGCAATCGACCCTGCTTGAACTCACCGCGCTGACCATCGTCGAGTCACTGCAACACGCTCAATCGGACACTCAGGAATTGCTGGTCTGTGGCGGTGGCGCACACAACGTTACGCTGATGAAGCGCTTGGCCGAGTTGCTGCCTAATGCGCAAGTCAGCAGCACCGCCACGCATGGTGTGGACCCCGACTGGGTTGAAGCCATGGCGTTCGCCTGGCTGGCCCATTGCTGTCTCGAAGGCATCGCTGCCAATCGCCCCAGCGTCACCGGCGCCCGCGGCCTGCGCGTACTTGGCGCTATCTACCCCGCGTAAACATCAGACAGCAAAACGCCGCACAACCCAAAAGGTTCTGCGGCGTTTTGCATTGCGCTGAAAATGCGATCAGATCGAGAACGAAGAGCCGCAACCACAGGTTGTGCTGGCGTTCGGGTTCTTGATCACGAAGCGCGAACCTTCCAGACCTTCCTGATAATCCACCTCGGCACCTGCCAGGTACTGGAAACTCATCGGATCCACGACCAGGCTCACGCCTTCGCGCTCGACGATGGTGTCGTCATCGGCCACTTCTTCATCGAAGGTAAAGCCATACTGAAAACCTGAACAACCGCCGCCCGTAACGAATACGCGCAGCTTCAAGCGATCATTCCCCTCTTCATCGACCAGGCTCTTCACCTTGTGCGCGGCACCGTGGGTGAATTGCAAAGCCGTGGGGGTGAAGGATTCGACGCTCATGCTGACTATCTCCCGGCGTTACGCCGCCATAATGCGTGATGACGCGCATTATCCGCTTGTCCTAGAAAATCGGTCAACTATTTGAGGAGCAGCGGCAAGCTTCAAGTTGTGAGCTTCAAGCTTGCGGCTTACAACTTGAAGCTTGTAGCTGCTCTTTAAGGCAACATACCCGCGTGGGACAAGCCCAAGCGCTCATCCAGACCAAACAGGATGTTCATGTTCTGCACCGCCTGACCCGACGCCCCTTTGACCAGGTTGTCGATCACCGACAACACCACCACCAGATCTCCATCTTGCGGGCGATGCACGGCGATACGGCACACGTTGGCACCGCGCACGCTACGTGTTTCCGGATGGCTGCCGGTGGGCATTACATCGACGAACGGTTCGTTGGCATAACGCTTTTCAAAGAGTGCCTGCAGATCGACCGAGCGATCCACGACGGTCGCGTAAAGCGTCGAGTGAATGCCACGGATCATTGGTGTCAGGTGCGGAACGAAGGTCAAACCGACATCCTTGCCCGCGGCGCGACGCAGCCCCTGGCGGATTTCCGGCAAGTGACGGTGACCCTTGACCGAGTAGGCTTTCATGCTTTCCGACGTCTCGGAGTACAGCGATCCTACAGAGGCGCCACGCCCGGCACCGCTGACGCCGGATTTGCAGTCAGCGATCAAACGAGTGGTGTCGGCCAGGCCGGCTTCGAGCAAAGGCAGGAAACCCAATTGTGTAGCGGTCGGGTAGCAACCCGGAACGGCGATCAGGCGAGCATCCTTGATTTGCTCGCGATTGACTTCCGGCAAGCCGTAGACCGCTTCTTCCAGCAGTTCCGGCGCACCGTGCGGTTGACCGTACCACTTGGCCCACTCCGCGGCGTCTTGCAGACGGAAGTCAGCCGACAGGTCGATGACCTTGGTCCCGGCCGCCAACAGTTCGCCGGCCAGCGCATGGGCAACACCGTGTGGGGTGGCGAAGAACACCACATCACAGGCGCCCAGCGTCTTGATGTCCGGAACACTAAAGGCCAGGCCGTCGTAATGGCCTCGCAGGTTCGGGTACATGTCGGCAACGGCCAGGCCCGCCTCGGATCGGGAAGTGATCACTACCACTTCAGCTTGCGGATGCTGTGCCAACAGACGCAGCAGTTCGACACCGGTGTAACCCGTGCCGCCGACGATACCGACCTTGACCATAAAACTGCCCTCAACGAACCCACTGGAAAGCCGTCGATAATAGGGTGCGTATCGTTCTGCGACAACCGGCAAGGTGACGTGCGGACGCTCAAGCCTCTACTATCCGGACTACCGTGAACCTGGGAATAACCAAAAATGCTTTATCTGTGGCTCAAAGCGCTTCACATCGTCAGCATGGTCTGCTGGTTTGCCGGCCTGTTCTACCTGCCGCGCCTGTTCGTTTATCACGCGCAAAGTGAAGACACCGTCAGCAAGGAACGCTTCAGTATCATGGAGCGCAAGCTGTACCGCGGCATCATGGGCCCGGCGATGATCGCCACCCTGATTTTCGGCATCGCGCTGATCGGCCTCAACCCGAGCATCTTCAGTCAGGGTGGATGGATTCACGCCAAACTGACGCTGGTTGTGATCCTGATTGGCTACCACCACATGTGCGGCGCACAGGTGAAGCGTTTTGCCCGTGGCGAAAACACCCGCAGCCATGTCTTTTATCGCTGGTTCAATGAAGTCCCGGTTCTGATATTGCTGGCTATCGTAATTCTGGTCGTGGTTCGGCCGTTCTAACGTCAATAAGCACAACTCACCGGGGTACCTCCAATGTCGCTGCCCGCACTGCTCGAACAACGTTTGCGTCTGCCCGTGGTGGCTGCGCCAATGTTCCTGATTTCCAATCCGCAATTGGTGCTCGCCTGCTGCCGTAATGGCGTGGTCGGCAGTTTCCCCGCGTTGAACCAGCGCGAGAGCAGCGGCTTCAAGGCCTGGCTTGAAGAGATCGAAGCTGGCTTGGCGGCATTGGAGAATCCGGCCCCTTATGCGGTCAACATGATCGTCCACAACAGCAATCCACGCCTGCAAGCGGACCTGGAGATCTGCATCGAGCACAAAGTGCCGATTGTGATCACAAGCCTGGGCGCCGTGAAAGAAGTGGTCGACGCCGTGCATAGCTATGGCGGCCTGGTGTTCCACGACGTGACGACTCGCCGTCATGCGGAAAAAGCCGCCGAGGCCGGTGTGGATGGCTTGATTGCAGTGGCCGCGGGCGCCGGTGGGCACGCCGGTACCTGGAGCCCGTTCTCGCTGATCGCGGAAATCCGCCAGTTCTTCGACAAGACCCTTCTGCTGGCCGGCTGCTTGAACCACGGCCATGAGATTCTTGCTGCGCAATTGCTCGGTGCGGATTTAGCCTACTTCGGTACACGATTTATCGGCACCACTGAAAGTCATGCGCCTGACGCCTACAAAGAGATGTTGCTGACTTCCAGGGCAGCGGACATCGTCCATACTCCAGCAGTGTCCGGCGTACCGGCAAGTTTCATGCGTCAAAGCCTGGAAGCCGCCGGTTTTGATATGGCAGCCCTGCAAAACAAGGGTGAGGTCAACTTCGGTTCCAAACTCAAACCGATCAGCGATGAAGCCAAGGCCTGGAAAACCGTGTGGTCTGCGGGCCAGGGCGTTGGGGAAATCGATGATTTGCCGAGTGTCGATCAATTGGTCGCCCGTCTGGACGCGGAATATCGAAAGGCACTGGAACTGGCGGCACAGTTGCCAAAACGCTGGCCGCGCTGAGATAAAAGTTTTGGCCAGCCCCTTCCGGCTGGCCCTACACTCCATCCATGCCCGCAAGATTTTCTAATTCAATCACTCGCGACAAGGATGCCTCGCAATGAGCGAAAACCGTTTCAAGATCGTATTCGACGGCGCTCTGCTGCCCGGTGTTGAGCTGACTACTGCCAAACAGAATCTCGCCGCGCTGTACAAAAGCAAAGTCGCTGCGGTCGAACGGCTGTTCTCGGGCAAGACTGTCACGCTCAAGCAAGGTCTGTCACAAGTCGAGGCGCAATCCTACCTTCAGGCACTGACGAAAACCGGCATCAATGCGCGGATCGAAAGCGAATCGCCCATAGAGCTGAGCCTGACCGACGCTCAGGAACACCTTCCCGCCAAGGCTCAACCGGTCTTCCACGACCCGGTGTCCCCTTACGCTCCGCCGCAGGCCAGCGTCGGTGAAAACCTGCCCGCGTTCTCCACACTCAAACCGTTCAGCGTCGAAGGGCGTATCGGCCGTTTGCGTTATCTGGCGTGGACGATGGTCTTGACCCTTGTGATGCTGGGTGTCGGATCGGCACTCGCGGTTTTCGCCGTCGCCCTGATCAGCGCAGACTCGAGTGCCGGTCTGATTGTCGGTGGACTGGTGGCGCTGATCCTGTTCATCGGGATCGTGGTGGTCAGCATTCAGATCAGCGTGCAGCGCTTGCACGACATCGGCTGGTCCGGATGGCTTTGGCTATTGAACTTCGTCCCGTTCGTGGGCAGCCTCTTTCCGTTCGTGATCATGGTCATCCCCGGCTCCAACATCGCCAATCGCTACGGCCCGCCGCCACCGCCAAACAGCACCGCCGTCAAAGTCCTGTCTTCGTTGTGGGTGGTGTTTATCGCCATCGTCTTCGTGGCGGCGCTGTCCGGCGGTTTTACTGTGATTCAGCAAGAGTATGAAAGCGCTACTGAAAGCAGCTATGACAGCGGCTCGGTGACGAATGACGAGATGGACGTCGAGCCGGCCGAAGTCATCGATACCGCACCGGATTCTGCAGACGATGAAGCCGAAGAAGCCCCGTCCCCTGTAGACTCTGCGAAAGAATAAACAGCGCTCCCCGCCCGTGACACCTGCGTCGCGGCGCGGAGCTGTTGCGATGGAGAACTGCATGACCCGTTACGCTCTGATCACCGGCGCTTCCAGCGGCATCGGCCTGGCGATGGCCGAAGCGCTGGCCCGGCGCGGCCGCAGCCTTATTCTGGTGGCCCGACAGCGTGATCAGCTGGAAAGTATTGCGATTGAACTGACTCAACGTTTTGGCGTGGAGGTGCTTTTCCGTGCCTGTGATCTCGGCGAGCCGCTGCGGCTGTCGGGGTTTCTGCTGGAACTGGAGGAAGGTGACCGTCAGATTGATCTGCTGGTGAACTGCGCTGGAATAGGCACCTGCGGTCCCTTTCTCGCTCAAGACTGGATGACCGAGCAGGACCTGATCGAAGTGAACATTCTGGCACTCACCCGACTCTGCCATGCCATTGGAAACAGCATGGCGTTGCAGGGTGGCGGGCAAATCCTCAATGTAGCCTCGGTCGCCGCATTTATTCCCGGCCCGTGGATGAGCACTTACTACGCGAGCAAAGCGTATGTGCTGCATTTTTCCGAAGGTTTGCGTGTCGAGTTGAAGAAATGTGCAGTCAAGGTCTCGGTGCTCTGCCCCGGCCCGACGCGCACCGGTTTTTTTCGCACCGCGCAGTTGGACACAAGCAAACTGGCCGACAGCAAAATGCTGATGAGCCCCGAAGAAGTGGCGCTGTATACCGTGCGGGCCCTGGAGAAAAATCGCGCGATCATTATTCCGGGCCGAAGCAACCGTTGGCGGGCCTTTCTGCCGCGGTTCGGTTCTCGCTGGTTAAACCGGACAATCGCGGGCATGGTCAACAAGGTTTACTGCCCGCGCTAAATGCGTCCTGCGGTAAAACGCTGGGCGCGGGCATCCCCCATGAGTACACTCACGCCAGCCAAAACAACGGAGAAAACAGCTGTGGATACTCTGTTCACCAAGATCATCAACCGGGAAATCCCGGCGAAGATCATTTACGAGGACGACCAGGTACTGGCCTTCCACGATATCGCCCCACAGGCACCCGTGCATTTTCTGGTGATCCCGAAGAAACCCGTGCGCACCCTCAACGACCTTACCGAGGAAGACAAGGCGCTGGCCGGGCATATTCTGTTCACCGCGCAGCGTCTGGCGCTGGAACTGGGTTGCGAAAAAGGCTTCCGCGTTGTCATGAACTGTAATGAGGAAGGTGGGCAGACTGTCTATCACATTCATATGCACGTGCTCGGTCAGCGCCAGATGCATTGGCCACCGGGCTGATTGCACATTGCACCAAGGGAGTGGCCAGCCACTCCCCCATGACCCAGCTCAAACCTTCCCCGGCCGATTGGGTTAAACTGGCCGCCGAGATTTTTCCCGGAGGTCAGCATGACTACCCAACGTCACTACTCGCCGATTGACCGTCTTCTGCTGCAAGCCGACGCCGCCATGCGCACCCTGCTGCCTTCCAGCGGCCAGCCCTACCGTCCGTCGCCGGCCATCGTCCAGCCCGATGCGACATTGAGCGATGAGGACACCCGGCACGTTGCCGGCCTGATGCGCATCAACCATACCGGCGAAGTCTGTGCTCAAGCGCTGTATCAAGGGCAAGCCCTGACCGCCAGGCTCCCGCACGTACGTGCGGCCATGGAGCATGCTGCCGAAGAAGAAATCGACCATCTGGTCTGGTGCGAGCAACGCATTCATCAGTTGGGCAGTCACACCAGCATTCTCAATCCGCTGTTTTATGGCATGTCGTTCGGGATTGGCGCGGTGGCCGGGCTGATCAGCGACAAAGTCAGCCTGGGGTTTGTTGCCGCCACCGAACATCAAGTGTGCAAGCACTTGAATGAACACCTTGAGCAATTGCCGGTCGAGGACGAAAAGTCCCGGGCGATTCTTGAGCAGATGCGTATTGATGAAGAACAGCACGCGGAAAGTGCGCTGGATGCCGGAGGGTTCCGTTTTCCGGCGCCGGTGAAGTTCGGGATGAGTCTGTTGGCCAAGGTGATGACCAAGAGTACTTATCGGATCTGACCGTTGAGCAATAAAAAAGGCGACTGCCGTGAGGGAGTCGCCTTTTTTGTGCCTGGCTCAACCGAGTTCGATGATCTCGTAATCGTGGGTGATCGCCACGCCTGCCGCACCCAGCATGATCGAGGCCGAGCAGTACTTCTCTGCCGACAACTCGATGGCCCGTTTGACCTGGGCTTCTTTCAGCCCACGGCCCTTGACCACGAAGTGCATGTGAATTTTGGTGAAGACTTTAGGGTCCTCGGTCGCACGCTCGGCTTCGAGGAAGGCTTCGCAGCTTTCGACAGCCTGACGGGACTTCTTGAGGATGCTGACCACGTCGAAATTACTGCAACCGCCAACACCGAGCAGGAGCATTTCCATCGGCCTGACACCCAGGTTGCGACCGCCGGCATCGGGCGGACCGTCCATGACCACTACGTGACCGCTGCCGGATTCACCGAGGAACATGGCTTCGCCAGCCCATTGGATGCGTGCCTTCATCGCCAAGACTCCACTGTCTAAAAAAGGGTCGCCAGCTTAGCACAGGGGCCTTGATCGACAGCGTCTGACCTTCCTAAGACGCAAGTGTCTACGTCGTAGGTAAATTCTCAAATCTTCAAGGAAGTGTCTGTTAAGCTGGCGCCAATTCACTGGCGCATGGCCAGCTTTGCATTGACCGTTGTCGGCGACTCATCAGAAAACCAATACACACCGCGAAGTCTTTTCGGGATACAACCATGGTTGCTATTACCCCAGTACCCAAAATCAAAAACCTCGACAAGCTGTTGATGCATTGCCAGCGCCGTCGCTATGCGGCCAAGAGCAACATTATTTGCGCGGGCGATCGCTCGGAAACACTGTTCTTCATTATCAAAGGCTCGGTCACGATCCTGATCGAGGATGACGACGGTCGCGAAATGATCATTTCCTACCTGAACGCCGGGGATTTTTTCGGGGAGTTGGGCCTGTTCGAACAGGCCGGCCAGGAACAGGCACGCAGCGCCTGGGTGCGCGCGAAGATCGAATGCGAGGTCGCGGAAATCAGCTACGCGAAATTCCGTGAACTGTCCCTGCAGGATCCAGACATTCTTTACGTCCTCAGCGGACAAATCGCACAGCGTCTGCGCAACACCACACGCAAGGTCGGTGATCTGGCGTTCTTCGACGTGACAGGTCGCGTTGCCCGTTGCCTGCTGGAACTGTGCAAGCAGCCGGACGCGATGACCCACCCGGACGGCATGCAGATCAAAGTGACCCGTCAGGAAATCGGCCGGATTGTCGGCTGCTCGCGTGAAATGGTCGGTCGCGTGCTCAAGGATCTCGAAGAACGCAACCTGGTGGACGTCAAAGGCAAGACCATGGTGGTCTTCGGTACGCGCTAAGCGTGGAACATGTCTGCCAGCAACTGGCGATAAAGCGTATCGAGCCGCCCGAGGGCATCGGGCGCGGCGAACTTCTCATGCAGGGCGATGTGGCTTTCGGCGCGAACACGCTGTTCCAGACCGCAGGCTTCATTGAAGCGATTGACCGCCGCGACCATCGAATCGCGCTCGTTATCCAGCAACAACGCACCGTGAACCAACCCGACCGGACGCGTACCGCCCTTGCTTTGGCGCCAGCGCTGAGCGGTGCCGACCATCTTGCGGCCGTCCAGGTTGACGTTGAAACGGCCATCGCAGAATGCGCCCTCGATTTCGCCGAGGGACGACACACCGCCGAGCTCATCCAGCATTTGGCAGATCGGATCACAGAGTCGGCGATAGGCTGTTTCGATACGGTTCTGGTCGCCTTCAGTACGCGGCGGTGCGTAGACCAGTGCGATGTTGATGGTTGATGCCGATTGCGGCACCGGTTCGCCGCCGGTTTCACGCAACAGCACAGGCCAACCGGCAGCGGCTGAGACTTCGCAGGCAGCGTCGAAACCGGGTAGGCGGTTCAAGCGACGGGGCATGACCAAGGCCCGGTCATTGGGTTGCCAGAACAGCAGACCAAATTCAACGTCGTCGGCACAGACCGACGCCAACAGATCCTGTTCGGCTTGCAGGCCGGCTTCGACAGTCAAAGAGACGATTGAGGTCATTAGGTATTCCGTTGGACAGGAAGTCTATGGTGTTACTTATGCCGCCATCGCGAGCAGGCTCGCTCCCACATTGGATCTCCGGTGTCAGTAGATCTCTTGTGGGAGCGAGCCTGCTCGCGATGGGGTCGACTCGGTCTGGAAGAAATCAGTCGAGTGTAGAACCACTTACCGCGCGCTCAGGAAAGAACAGACGCTGCAATTCAGTCCCCGGGCTTTCGGCACGCATGAACGCTTCGCCAACCAGGAACGCATACACGTCGCTGATTTCCATCAGCTCGACATCGGCACGATTGAGGATGCCACTCTCGGTAATCACCAGGCGATCACGAGGGATACGCGGCAACAGGTCGAGCGTGGTTTCCAGGCTGACGTCGAAGGTGTGCAGGTTGCGGTTGTTGATGCCGACCAGCGGGGTGTCGAGGGTTTTCAATGCCCGCTCCAGCTCGTCACCGTCGTGAACTTCCACCAGCACATCGAGGCCGACACTTTTTGCCACGGCCGCCAGTTCGGCCATTTTCACGTCATCCAGCGCGGAAACGATCAACAACACGCAATCGGCGCCCAGTGCCCGTGCTTCGACGATCTGGTAAGGATCGATCATGAAGTCCTTGCGGATCACTGGCAGTTTGCACGCAGCCCGGGCCTGTTGCAGATAGGCATCGGCACCCTGGAAGTAATCGATATCGGTCAGCACCGACAAACACGTCGCGCCGCCCTTCTCGTAGCTTTTGGCGATGTCGGCGGGAACAAAGTTCTCGCGGATCACGCCCTTGCTCGGCGAGGCTTTCTTGATTTCGGCAATCACCGCCGGCTGCTTGAGCTTGGCTTGCGCCAACAACGCCCGGGCAAAACCACGGGGTGCATCGGCCGCCTTGGCCAGACTTTCCAGCTCGGCCAGGCTCACACGAGCGCTACGCTCGGCGACTTCCTGGACCTTGCGCGCCAGAATGTTTTCCAGAACCGTCGGTACACTCATCCTTCATTCTCCACTTTGAATACCGCGGTAAATGCACCCAACTCCTCCAGTTTCTCCCGAGCGAGGCCTGTGTGCAGCGCATCGTGCGCCAAGGCAACGCCTTCTTTCAAACTGGTTGCATGGTCGGCGGCGTACAGCGCGGCACCGGCATTGAGCATGATCATCTCGGCGGCTTTCTGACCGCTTTCGGTTTTGCGTTTGCCCAAGGCATCGCGTATCAGCTCCAGCGAGGCTGCCGGGCTTTCGACTGCCAGCCCGTGCAGGCTCTGGCTCTTCATGCCCAGGTCTTCCGGCTCGACCCAATATTCGATGATCTGGTCGTTCTTCAATTCCGCCACGAAGGTCGGCGCCGCCAGACTGAATTCGTCCAGGCCATCCTTCGAGTGCACCACCAGCACGTGCTTGCTGCCCAGTCGCTGCAAGACCTCGGCCAACGGCCGGCACAGCGCCTGGTTGAACACGCCGACTACCTGATGCTTCACACCGGCCGGGTTCGTAAGCGGGCCGAGCATGTTGAACAGGGTACGCAGGCCAAGGTCCTTGCGCGGACCGGCGGCGTATTTCATCGCACGGTGGTGAGTCTGGGCGAACATGAAACCGATGCCGACATTGTCGATGCAACGTGCCACCTGAACCGGCGTCAGGTTGAGGTAGATGCCCGCCGCCTCCAGCAAATCGGCGCTGCCGCTTTTGCCCGAAACCGCACGGTTACCGTGTTTGGCCACGGTGCAGCCGGCCGCCGCGACCACGAAAGACGAAGCGGTCGACACGTTAAAAATATTGGCACCGTCACCGCCGGTCCCGACCACATCGACCACGCCGTCGAGGGTCTTGAGTTCGACCTTGTCCGCCAGCTCGCGCATGACCGACACGGCGCCGACGATTTCGTCGATGCTTTCGCTCTTCATGCGCATGGCCATCATGAACGCGCCGATCTGCGCATCCGAGCATTGGCCAGTCATGATTTCGCGCATCACATCACGCATTTCATCGGTGCTGAGGTCGAGGTGATCGACGATACGGCCCAGGGCTGTCTTGATATTCATGAAAAGTCCTTAGCGCGTGCCGCCGGTTTGTTTGAGGAAGTTAGCGAACAGTTCGTGGCCCTGCTCGGTGAGGATCGATTCAGGGTGGAACTGCACGCCTTCGATGTTCAGTGTCTTGTGGCGCAAGCCCATGATCTCGTCGACCGAACCGTCTTCAAGCTGGGTCCAGGCAGTGAGCTCCAGGCAATCAGGCAGGGTTTCACGCTTGACGATCAGCGAATGATAGCGCGTCACCGTCAGCGGGCGATTCAGGCCTTCGAATACGCCCTTGTCCTCGTGGAATACCGGGCTAGTCTTTCCGTGCATCACTTGACGGGCGCGAACCACATCACCGCCAAACGCCTGGCCGATGGACTGGTGGCCGAGGCAGACGCCAAGAATCGGCAGTTTGCCGGCGAAATGCTTGATCGCTTCAATCGAGATCCCGGCTTCGGTCGGGGTGCAAGGACCGGGGGACACCACGATGCGCTCCGGGTTGAGGGCTTCGATTTGAGCGATGGTCAGTTCATCGTTGCGCACGACTTTGACCTGGGAGCCGAGCTCACCAAGGTATTGCACAACGTTGTAGGTAAAGGAGTCGTAGTTATCGATCATCAGCAACATGGCGTTTTGAACCTCTTGAATTCACTGACTTTAAAGATGGCCTTTGAATGATTTACCCGCAGAGCGCTGCGCTTTGTCAGGTGCTGGAGCAGCGCCAGCAAAGCGGCATTTCAAACAGGCAAAGAAGGCAAAGCGGTACAGGGCCGACGGGGCCGGCAAAAAGAATTCAGGCGCGCCAACGCCAGCGGGCGTGTGCCTTGATGACTTGATCCAGGAGTTTACTGATGATCAACACGGAGAAGGTCTCTTTCATACGTCCGGGCACAGTAACTTAGCCGGGCAGAGCGTGCAATATGGCCGGGGCTACTGCTCGCGAAACTATCAAAGGCTGCGCGACAGATGGCAAAAGGCTGGAAGTTTTTGGTACTGTCGTTTTGTTCACTACAACAATAAATAAATGGACTTGCTCATGATCAAACAGACGTTGTTTGTACCGCTCGCAGGATGCTTGCTCGCGATGGCCTGCGCCCAAGCGAGCGCAGTACCGAATCCTTACACCGGTTTCGTCGTCTTCGGCGACAGCCTCAACGACGCCGGGACCTTTGCCGACACCGGCGGACCTGCCGGGTCGACCCAACGTTACACCAACCGGACGGGGCCGGTTTATCTGGATGGCAGCGGCGAAGTCCGCTCGCTCAACTCCACGCAAATACTGGGTGGAAAACTGGGGTATTCGGCGGACCAGACCGCGTCATCGAATTCGGCGGTTCGCGCCAGCAATGGTCAGCCCGATGGCAACAACTGGGCCGTCGGCGGTTATCGCACCGATCAGATTCTCGATTCGATCACCACCACTTCCGCCACTGGCGAGCGTACCCGGGCGGGTTACCTGCCTTCGAACAACTTCCGTGCCGACCCGAACGCGCTGTATTACCTGTCGGGTGGCGGTAACGACTTCCTGCAAGGCCGCGTCACCAGCCTGCCTCAGGCCAGTGCCGCCGCCGACCGATTGGCCAACAGCGTGCAGACGCTGCAAACCACCGGGGCCAAATACATCATGGTCTGGCTGCTGCCCGATATCGGCCTGACGCCAGCAATCAACGGCAGCCCGCTGCAAGCGTTCACCTCTCAGCTCAGTGCCCAATTCAACACCGAATTGGTGAGCCGACTGCAGAACATCAATGCCGAAATCATCCCGCTGAACATCCCGGTGTTGCTCAATGAAGCTTTCGCCAACCCGGCCCAGTTCGGCCTGGCGACCGATCAGAACCTGACCGCCACCTGCTTCAGCGGCAGCGGCTGCACCGAGAACGCCCGTTACGGCATCAACAGCGCCACCCCAGACCCGACCAAGCTGATCTACAACGACTCGGTACACCCAACCGAAGCCGGGCAACGTCTGATCGCCGATTATGCGTACTCCCTGTTGTCAGCACCGTGGGAGCTGACGCTGCTGCCGCAAATGGCCCAAGGCACCCTGCGTTCTCACCAGGACGAACTGCGTAACCAATGGATGGCTGACTGGGAAAACTGGCAAGGCGTCGGCCAATGGCAAGCCATTGTTGCAGGCGGTGGCCAGCATCAGGATTTTGACGGGCAGGACAGCGTCGTCAGCGCCGACGGTAATGGGTACAACCTGAACATCGGTGGCAGCTACCGCCTCGACGATGCCTGGCGCGTCGGTGTGGCGGCCGGTTTCTATAACCAGAAGCTCGAAGCCGGGACTAACGACTCCGACTACAAGCTCAACACTTACCTGGGTACGGCATTCGCCCAATACCAACAAAATCGCGTATGGGCTGACATGGCGTTGACGGCCGGGCATCTGGATTACGACAGCCTCAAACGTAAATTCCAGCTGGGCGCCAACGAACGCAGCGAAAAAGGCGACACCAGTGGCTACGTCGAAGCCGCTAGCGCTCGCCTCGGCTACGACATCGCACAGCAAGTCAGTAGCCCTTGGCACTTGTCGCCGTTTGTCAGCGCCGATTTCTCCAAGGTAAAAGTCGATGGTTACTCGGAGCAAGCCACTGATTCCACAGCGCTGAATTTTGCCGATCAGGAAAGTATTTCCCGACGTCTGGGCGTCGGTTTGCAGGGCAAATACCAGATCACCTCACAAACCGAGGTATTCGGCGAAGTGGCTCACGAGCGTGAGTACAACGACGATGTTCAGGACGTGACCATCAGCCTCAATAGCCTGCCCAACAATCAGTTCACGCTGGAAGGCTACACCCCGCAAACCAATCTGAACCGGGTGAACCTCGGCGTGAGCCACAACCTCACCAAGGAACTGGCACTGCGCGCCAGCTACAACATTCGCAAGGATGACGACTTTACCCAGCAAGGGATTAATTTAGGGGTTGCGTTGGAGTTCTAAATCGCGAGGCGATAAAAAACGCGGCGCCCTTACAGGCGTCGCGTTTTTTATGTGGTGAGCAAAATCAATGTGGGAGCGAGCCTGCTCGCGAAGGGGCCGTGTCAGTCGACATCAACTTCGCTTGATACACCGCTTTCGCGAGCAGGCTCGCTCCCACAGGGTTACCGGTGAACTCAGGTGTCCGGAGTTTGCTCGGCCAGGGCCACGGCGCGGAACATCGCGCGGCGTTTGTTCAGGGTTTCTTCCCATTCCAGCGCAGGTACCGAGTCGGCGACGATGCCGCCACCAGCCTGCACGTGCAGTTCGCCGTTCTTGATCACCGCCGTGCGGATTGCAATCGCGGTGTCCATGTTGCCGTTCCAGGCAAAATAACCCACCGCACCGCCGTAGACGCCCCGTTTCACCGGTTCCAGTTCATCGATGATTTCCATCGCCCGAATCTTCGGCGCACCCGACAACGTGCCCGCCGGCAGAATCGCCCGCAACGCATCCATCGCGGTCAGGCCGGCCTTCAATTGCCCGGTGACGTTGGACACGATGTGCATCACGTTGGAATAACGCTCGATGACCATCTTCTCGGTGAGTTTCACCGAGCCGATTTCCGAGACCCGACCGGTGTCGTTACGACCCAGGTCGATCAGCATCAAGTGCTCGGCAATTTCCTTGTCGTCGGACAGCAGGTCTTTTTCCAGTGCCATATCGGCTTCTTCGTTGGCGCCGCGTGGCCGGGTGCCGGCAATCGGGCGCACGGTAATCAAATTGTCTTCGACCCGCACCAGCACTTCGGGCGAACTGCCCACGACATGGAAATCGCCGAAGTTGAAGAAGTACATATAAGGTGTCGGGTTGAAGCAACGCAGCGCACGGTACAGA
Source organism: Pseudomonas sp. BE134 (assembly GCF_031456105.1). Lineage (NCBI taxonomy): Bacteria > Pseudomonadati > Pseudomonadota > Gammaproteobacteria > Pseudomonadales > Pseudomonadaceae > Pseudomonas > Pseudomonas sp. BE134. The sequence continues at coordinate 18,256 of NZ_JAVDUA010000008.1, forward strand.
TCGATCGGGGCCGCCTTGAAGTCGATCGACATGCGTTGGGACGGCACGACCTGCATGCAGTCACCGGCCAGGATGTATTCCTTGATGGTGTCGACGGCTTTTTCGTAATCGTCCTGGGTGAAGCTCGAACGGAACACCGGATCAGCCGACTGTTGCTTGCTGAAATCCAGGCCACGGCGCGGCGTGATCGGCTGGCGAAGCTTTTCCAGCAGCTCTTCCAGACGTTCCAGGCCTTGCTCGAAAGCATCGGCCTGCGCCGGATCGGCCAGCACAATCGCGTGCATCTTGCCGGCGAGGTTGTCGAACACCACCACCGCATCGGAGACCATCAGCAGAATGTCCGGCACGCCGAGTGGATCAGGGTTCGGGCATTTGCCCAAGCGCTTCTCCACATACCGCACGCAGTCATAACCGAAATACCCTACCAGACCGCCATTGAAACGCGGCAGACCGGCAATGGTCGGCACGTTGTAACGGGACTTGAAGGTTTCGACGAACGCCAGCGGGTCTTCAACGTCGTGACTTTCGGTCTCGATGCCGTCGACGGTCACACTGACGTGATGGTCATGCACCCGCAGCACGGTGCGGCACGGCAGGCCAATGATCGAATAACGGCCCCACTTTTCCCCGCCCTGAACCGATTCCAGCAGGTAGGAGTTCGGCTCGTCAGCCAGTTTCAGGTAGATCGACAGCGGCGTGTCGAAGTCAGCCAGGGTTTCGCAGGCAAGCGGGATGCGGTTGTAGCCGGCAGCGGCCAAACGCAGGAATTCTTCGCGGATCATGGGGTAGCCTCGTGGCTTGAGGGTCTAACGGTCAGGTATGCAAACGCGCCGGTACGCCGGCCAGGAACAAGTCAGGCGCGCCAACGCCAGCGGGCCAGGGCCTTGATGACTTTCATCCAGAGTTTGCGAGTGACCACCACGATGGCGTTTCCAGCAGGGGGTTGAACAGCGTCGCGCAACGTTATCTCAGCGGCTGGATCCAGGCAACCGCGAATTAGTTTGCGCAGATCGTCGATCACCAGCGCCGGCGACTCTTCGGCAATCGGCCGGCCATGGTTGTAGCCGTAACTGAGCGCCACACACTTGACCCCCGCTGCTTTCGCCGCCAGCACATCGCTGCGCGAATCGCCGACGAACAAGGATTGCGAGGCCGGGATGTTGGCCATTTTCATCACGAAAAACAGCGCGGCCGGGTCGGGCTTTTTTTGCGGCAAGGTATCGCCGCCGATGATCCATTTGAAGTAGCGGCCGATTTTCATCTGATCCAGCAGCGGCGCGACGAAACGCTCCGGTTTGTTGGTGATCAGCGCCATCTCCACGCCCTGCTTGTGCAGCCACTTCAAGGTATCGCGCACACCGGGGTAAACCACAGTCAGCTCATGGCTTGCGCCATAGGCCTGCATGAAAATCTCCAGTGCGCGTTCAGCCTCACTGTTGTCGACGGCGGAATGCTCGATGCTTCCCGCCAGCGCACGCCGCACCAATACCGGCGCGCCGTTGCCGACCCATTCACGTACCGACTCGATGCCGGCAGGCTGACGCCCCAGCTTGAGCAGCATGTTATCCACAGCCGCTGCGAGGTCCGGGAGCGAATCGATCAGCGTGCCATCCAGATCGAACATCACCAGCCGCGGCAGACGCCCCGGGAACAACTGCTCAAAACCACTCATGGGCGAGCCAGTGCCAGTTCGGCGCGCATCTTCTCGATCACTTCCTGATAGTTTGGCGTGTTGAAAATCGCCGAGCCCGCGACAAAGGTGTCAGCGCCAGCCGCAGCGATTTCACGAATGTTGTTCACGTTCACGCCGCCGTCGATTTCCAGGCGAATGTCACGCCCGGAGGCATCGATCAACGCACGCGCCTGGCGCAGTTTGTCGAGGGTGCCGGGGATGAACTTTTGCCCGCCAAAACCCGGGTTGACGCTCATCAGCAAGATCATGTCGACCTTGTCCATCACGTATTCGAGCACGCTCAGCGGGGTCGCCGGGTTGAACACCAGGCCAGACTTGCAGCCGCCTTCGCGGATCAGTTGCAGGGAACGGTCGACGTGCTGCGAGGCTTCCGGATGGAAGGTGATGTAAGTCGCACCGGCTTCGATGAAGTCACCGACGATACGGTCCACCGGGCTGACCATCAGGTGCGCGTCGATTGGCGCGGTCACGCCGTATTTACGCAGCGCCGCACACACCATCGGGCCGATGGTCAGGTTGGGCACGTAGTGGTTGTCCATGACATCGAAGTGCACGAAGTCGGCACCGGCGGCCAGGACGTTGTCCACTTCTTCACCCAGGCGGGCGAAGTCGGCGGAGAGAATCGACGGAGCAATGACGAAGGGCTGCATGACGCACCTTTTTGAGCGGAATCACGATGGCGCGCATTGTATACCTCATACTTTGGCGCGCGCACTGTGACCGCGATGATTGGGCCTGCCTTCGATCATTAAGTCACGGCAGGCTCTAGTACGCCGCTCGGTAGATCTTCTCGATATCGGCGGCGCTCAATTTGCGTGGGTTGTTGCGCATCAAGCGCTCGATCCCCGCCGCTTCAGCGGCCATGGCCGGGATGGCGTCCTCGGGAACGCCGAAGCTGCGCATGCCCAGCGGGATTTCCACCGCTGCGCACAGTGCGGTCATCGCCTCCACGGCTTTGTCCGCGGCCTCGTTGGCACTCAGATGAGCGGTCTTCACCCCCATGGCCTCGGCAATATCTTGCATGCGCTCAACGCAGGCCATCTTGTTCCAGGTCATGACATACGGCAGCAACAAGGCGTTGCTGACACCGTGGGCGATGTTGAAACGTCCGCCCAGCGGATAAGCTAGCGCATGCACCGCGCCAACCCCGGCATTGCCGAACGCCATACCCGCCATCAGGCTGGCGGTGGCCATGTCTTCGCGGGCTTGCAGGTTGGATGGATTGGCATAGGACTTGGGCAGCGCCTTGGCGATCAGCTTGATGGCGCCGATGGCCAGGGCATCAGTGATCGGCGAGGCATTGACGGACAGATAGGACTCGATGGCATGCACCAGTGCATCGACGCCACTGGCAGCGGTGACACTGCGCGGACAGGTCAGGGTCATTTGCGGACTGACGAGCGCCACGTCGGGTAATAGATAGTCGCTGACGATGCCTTTTTTCAGCTGCGCGACCTTGTCGGAAAGGATCGCCACGTTGGTGACTTCCGACCCCGTACCGGCGGTGGTCGGGATGGCGATCAGCGGCGGGCCTTTACGCGGCACCTGATCGACACCGAACAGATCTTCCAGCGCGCCGTGGTAACCGGCATACGCCGCCACGCTCTTGGCAATGTCGATGGCGCTGCCACCGCCCAGACCGATCAAGCCGTCATGCCCACCGTCGCGATAAACCCGCATGCAGTCTTCGACAATGGCGATTTCCGGGTCTGGCAGGACCCGGTCGAAAATCTCGTAGGTGCGATCACCCAGCTGCGCCAGCGCCAACTCGACAGTGCCGGATTTGACCAGTGCTGCATCGGTAACGATCAGCGGGTTATCGACATCAAGACGCGTCAGTTCAGCGGCGAGCTGCTCGATGGCACCTGCACCGGTGATCAGTTTATGAGCAATTTTAAAAGAGGAAAGACTCATCGTGCGCAGCCTCTTATAGATAGGGGAGCTGGGCACAATAGTAGCTGGGGATTGGGGTTTGTCTGTTATTCAGGTCGTGAATAACCAACGATCCTGAAACCACCACAATTCAACTGTGGGAGCGAGCCTGCTCGCGATAGCGGTGTGTCATTCAACATTGATGTCGGCTGACACTACGCTTTCGCGAGCAGGCTCGCTCCCACAGGGGAAGTGTGTGGCGTCAGACCTGGGCAGTGCGCAGTTTTTCGCTGCGCCCGCGCAGCCATTCCAGGGTCAGCAGCAGGATTACCGAGAAGGCAATCAACAGTGTCGCGGCCGCCGCAATCGTCGGACTGAGGTTTTCACGAATCCCGCTGAACATCTGCCGTGGCAAGGTCGCTTGTTCGGGACCCGCGAGGAACAGCGTGACCACCACTTCATCGAACGATGTCGCAAAGGCAAACAGCGCTCCAGAGATCACCCCCGGTGCAATCAACGGCAACGTCACCCGGCGGAATGCCGTCAGCGGCGAGGCACCGAGACTTGCAGCGGCGCGCACCAGATTTTGGTTGAACCCCTGCAACGTCGCCGACACGGTGATGATCACAAACGGCACACCCAACACCGCATGCACCACGATCAGCGAGAAGAAGCTATTGCCCAATCCCAACGGGGCAAAAAACAGGTAACTCGCCACACCAATGATAACCACCGGCACCACCATCGGCGAAATCACCAGTGCCATGACCAGTGGCTTGCCGGGAAAGTCGCCGCGGGTCAGGCCGATCGCCGCAAGCGTACCGAAGATCATCGCCAGCACCGTCGCCGCCGGGGCAACAATGATGCTGTTCTTCAGTGCGCGCATCCATTCGGCCGAGCCGAAGAAGTCCTGATACCAGTGCAGCGAGAAGCCTTGCAGCGGGTACACCAGGAAACTGCCCGAGTTGAACGACAGCGGAATAATCACCAGCACCGGCAAAATCAGGAACAGCAAAACCAGGCCGCAGAGAATCCGCAAACTGTAGAACCACACCCGCTCAACGGGCGACATATAAGGACTCAGCATTTCGTTCTCCCCTTAGCTCAGGCGCAGGCGACTGGCACCCACCAGCCAGCTGTAAATCAGATAAAGCACCACAGTCGCCAACAACAGCAGTCCACCCAGTGCGGTCGCCATGCCCCAGTTGATGCTGGTGTTGGTGTAGAAGGCGACGAAGTAGCTGACCATCTGATCGTTCGGGCTGCCCAGCAACGCCGGGGTGATGTAGTAGCCGATGGCGAGGATGAACACCAACAGGCAACCGGCACCGACACCGGCATAGGTCTGCGGGAAGTACACGCGCCAGAAACTGGCGAACGGGTGGCAGCCGAGGGAAATCGCGGCACGCATGTAGGTTGGCGAGATGCCTTTCATGACGCTGTAGATCGGCAAAATCATGAATGGCAGCAGGATATGCACCATGGAGATGTAAACCCCGGTGCGGTTGAACACCAGTTCCAACGGTTTATCGATGATGCCCATGGCCATCAGGCCGCTGTTGATCAGGCCGCCCGATTGCAACAACACGATCCACGCAGCGACACGCACCAGGATCGAGGTCCAGAACGGCAGCAGGACCAGAATCATCAACAGGTTGCTTTGACGCGAAGGCAGGTTCGCCAGCAGGTAAGCCAATGGATACGCCAGCACCAGGCAGATCGCCGTAATGACCAGCCCCATCCAGAAGGTCCGGGCGAAGATATCCAGGTAAATCGCCTGATCGGGTGTCGCCGGGGCCAGTTCGCCGAGGTCATCGATCCGATGATCGACCGCCGCCAGCAGGTAGTAAGGCGTAATGCTGCTGACGTTGCGGCGCACCGCTTGCCAGTAGGCCGGGTCGCCCCAACGCTCGTCGAGCGCTTCCAGCGCTTCTTTATAGGAAGCCGGTTCAGTGGCGAACGGCAAGGCACGCGCGGTTTTGGTCAGCAGGCTGCGGTAGCCGGCCAGTTCCATGTTCAAGCGCTTGGACAAATCGCCCAGGGTTTGATTCTTGCGGGCTTCGGCGAGGTCTTCGCTGGCCGCTTTGTAAACCGGTTCAGCGGGCAGGCCTCGGCCGTCCCAGCCAGCGATGGCCGACACAGTGCGCGGCATGCCGCCGACCACTTCCGGGTTACCCACGCTTTTGTAGAGCAGCGCCACGATTGGCACCAGGAACACCAGCAACAGAAACAGCACCAACGGCGCGATCAAGGCTTGAGCCTTCCAGCGGTTGATCCGCTCGGCGTGCTTGAGTCGCTGCTTCAAGGTGGGGTCAGTGCCCGCGTTCAGGGGAATGGCGGTGGCCATGGCGTACTCCGGAAATCTTTGATCGTTACAGAGGCGCAGAAGCACCCCGAACCATGATCGTTCCCACGCTCTGCGTGGGAACGCATCCAGTGACGCTCTGCGTCACAAGGACGCGGAGCGTCCCGGGCGGCATTCCCACGCAGAGCGTGGGAACGATCAACCAGTGAACCGTCGTCCCTTGTTACATGTGTTACTTGGCAGCCCAGGAATTGAAGCGCTGTTCCAGTTGCTCGCCGTTGTCAGCCCAGAAGCTGACATCGATCTGCACCTGGTTGGCGATGTTTTCCGGGGTGGTCGGCATGTCTTTCAGGACATCCTTGGCCAGCAACGGTACGGCCTGGATATTGGCCGGGCCGTAGGCGATGTTTTCCGAGTAGGTCTTCTGCTGCTGCGGCTGCACCGAGAAGGCGATGAACTTCTTCGCCGCTTCAGCGCGTGTTTTATCCAGACCTTTTGGAATCGCCCATGCGTCGAAGTCGTAGATGCCGCCGTTCCACACCACTTTCAGGTTGCTTTCTTTCTGCACGGCAGCGATCCGGCCGTTGTAGGCCGAGCTCATGACCACGTCGCCGGAAGCGAGGTACTGCGGCGGTTGTGCGCCGGCTTCCCACCACTGGATGCTTGGTTTGAGCTCATCGAGTTTCTTGAACGCGCGGTCCTGACCATCCTTGCCGGCCAGTACTTTGTAGACGTCTTTGGGCGCTACGCCGTCGGCCATCAGAGCGAATTCCAGGGTGTATTTGGCGCCTTTGCGCAGGCCACGCTTGCCCGGGAATTTCTTGGTGTCCCAGAAATCCACCCAGCTGGTTGGCGCGGAAGCCAGTTTGTCGGCGTTGTAGGCCAACACGGTCGACCACACGAAGAAGCCCACGCCACACGGCTGGATAGCGCCTTTGACGAAGTCCGCGGGGTTGCCAAACAGCTTGGGATCAAGCTGCTCGAACATGTCTTCGTCGCAGCCACGGGACAGTTCTGGCGATTCAACTTCTACCAGGTCCCAGGACACGCTTTTGGTGTCGACCATGGCCTTGACCTTGGCCATTTCGCCGTTGTACTCGCCCGCCACGATCTTGCCGTTGCCTGCCGCTTCCCACGGTGCGTAGAAGGCTTTGACCTGCGCAGCCTTGTTCGCACCGCCAAAGGACACCACAGTCAGGTCCGGACCCGCCGCCATCGCGTGTGCCGCACCGATCATGCCCATGACCAGGGCGGTGAATTTCAGGGATCTCAACATTTATTGTTCTCTCCACGTGCAGGGTTGGTGTTGTTGAAGCCGGGGCGATCAATTCGCCTCAAGGGGACGCTCTCACTTAGTTTCCTCACCGCGTTGTCGCCTTAAAGCGGGCCAGGCAAGGCGCAGGCCGCTGGGAATGGTGTTCCCTTTCCAAGGCCTGCAACGCAGCCTGGCCCGCTTTAAGGCACAACCCGAAGGGCCGGGCCTGCTGTTGTGCAGGGCTGCGTTGCTCGAAGCTTATTTGGAATGACCAAACCACGCTTCTCGCGCCTTGCCCTGCACAACAGCAGACCCGGCGCGGTGTGGAAACTAAGTGGGAGCGTCCCCTAGCGGGTCGAGCGCGCGAACGTGTTCGACCTGCCAGCCAAGCGGTACCACGTCGCCAACAGCCAGCGCGGGATCGAGCTCGGCAATCGGTTGTTTCACGAAGAAGTCGGTCTTGCCGCAGACCTCCAGGCGAACCCGGACGTGATCGCCCAGATAGATGAATTCCGCCACCCTCCCTGAGAAGCGGTTGACGCATGACTCGCTGGAACCATTGAGGCTGATGCGCTCGGGACGAATCGACAGCGTGACCGGTTCGCCGGTCTTGCCGACGTTGACCGCCAGGGCTTCAACTTTTTCGCCACGACCCAGCTCAACGATGCAGCGATCGCCGGTCTGGCTGTGCAGGCGGCCGTTGAGGCGGTTGTTCTCGCCGATGAAGTTGGCAACGAAGGTATTTTTCGGTTCTTCGTAGAGGGTGCGCGGCGGCGCGATCTGCTGAATCTCGCCTTGATGGAACACCGCTACCCGGTCAGACATGGTCAGGGCTTCACCCTGGTCGTGGGTCACGTAAACCACGGTCACGCCGAGGCGTTGATGCAGGTGCTTGATCTCCATCTGCATGTGTTCGCGCAGTTGTTTATCAAGCGCACCGAGCGGTTCGTCCATCAGCACCAATTGCGGCTCGAACACCAGTGCCCGGGCCAATGCCACACGCTGCTGCTGACCGCCGGACAGTTGTGCCGGATAGCGCTGCGCAAAGGCGTCGAGCTGCACCATGCTCAGGACTTTTTTGACCTTGGCACTGACGTCGCTCTTGTTCATGCCGCGCACGGTCAGCGGGAACGCGAGGTTCTCGGCGACCGTCATGTGCGGGAATAACGCGTAGTTCTGGAACACCATGCCGATGTCACGCTTGTGAGGCGGCACGTTGTTGATGGAACGCCCGGCCAGCAGGATTTCGCCCGCGGTCGGTGTTTCAAAACCGGCGAGCATCATCAGGCTGGTGGTCTTGCCGGAGCCGGACGGCCCGAGCAAGGTGAGGAATTCGCCTTTGCGAATGTCCAGGTTGAGGTCTTTGACGATCAGGTTCTCGCCGTCGTAGCTTTTCTGCACTCCACGAAAGCTGACCAGAATGTCGCTGGCCCCTGCGCTTGAATCGACCTGGCTCATACCCGCACCTTTGTTGTTGATAACTGCTGTGGACTAAGCCTAGTGGACACTGCCGACCACGCAAATCGGGGGGCAGGAGAGAATCGCCTCAGCCGGATGGAAGGTTGGGGGTAGGGATTGCCCTACAAGGATGGCGCGTTTTGACAAACGCAGCGGCAAGCTGTCCGCTGCAAGCCGCAAGAACAGGTGCAGGCGGCTGAAATGTACGTCGTTATTGGATATGCACACAGTCCCTCGTGGGAGGTGTGTCAGAGGAGTTTGTGTTCCATCGCGTACTTCACCAATTCCGCCAGCGAGGTGATGTTGAGCTTCTGCATCAAACGCGCTTTGTGGGTGCTGATGGTTTTGCTGCTCAACCCAAGTTGCTGAGCGATGTCATTGACGTTGACGCCTTGGGCCAGACGTTCGAACACCGAAAATTCGCGCTCCGACAGCAATGAGTGCAACGGCCTTGAATCGGTCAAGCCGACTTCGAAAACCATGCGGTCGGCGAGGTCCGGGTCGATGTAGCGCCCACCCGCCGCCACTTTACGGATAGCGGTCAACAGCAGCGCCGGATCACTGTCCTTGGTCGCGTAACCCGCAGCGCCGACTTTCAATGCCCGGGCGGCCATTTGCGCTTCGTCGTGCATCGACAACACGAGGATGGCGGGCGGATTGTTAAGCGCACGAATCCGCGGAATTGCTTCCAGGCCATTCACGCCCGGCATGGAGATATCCAGCAATACCACCTCGCACGGCACATGCCGCAAGGTCTCGAGCAACTGCTCGCCATTGCTCGCCTCCCCCACCACCAGCAAATCCTTGGCCAGGCCAATCAATTGCTTGATGCCTTCGCGGACGATGGTGTGGTCTTCGGCTACCAGTACACGGATCACGTTCTTCTCCATTCTTTTTATTTCAGAGCCAGGATCTATCGCGATCCGACTTGCCCGCGAAGGCGTCAGTACAGTCAACACACATTCTTCAGGCTGCATCCAGCGGCACACGAACACTCAACGTCGTGCCCTCCCCCGGCTCACTTTCAAGCGAAAGCTGCCCGCCCATGATCAACACCCGTTCACGCATGCCGACCACTCCGAAAGATGTTGCCCTACCGGTGGCGGGGACAAATCCTACGCCATCATCACTGACGGTCAGACACAACTCGTCGCCTTCCAGCGCCAAAGTGAGCTCAACAGTATGCGCCTGGGCATGGCGCATGACATTGGTCAGCGCTTCCTGAAGGATCCGAAACAAGCCTATGGCCATGGCATCGCTGAGCACCGGCAGATTGTCCGGCACCTGCACCAGACACGGAATCTGCGTGCGCGCCTCGAAACGCCGGGCCTGCCACTCGATGGCAGACGCGATCCCGGCGTCGAGAATCGGTGGTCGCAGCGCCGTGGCCACATCGCGCACCAGTTGAAACAGTTGAGCGATCAAGCGCTTCATGCTGTTCAAGCGCTCGTTCAGTCCAGGGTCGAGTTGGGCGTAGGTCAATTCGCACATGGACGTTTCCAGTTTGAGCACGGTCAGCATCTGGCCCAGTTCGTCATGAACTTCCCTGGCGATGCGCGCCTTTTCCTCTTCGCGCACGCTCTCCAGGTGCGCGGACAACTCACGCAGCTGTTCGCGGGAGCTGGCGAGTTCCAGCTCAATACGCTTGCTCTCGCTGATGTCCCAGACGATACCGTCCCAAACGTAAGCGCCGTCTTCGAGTCGACGGGTGATGGCTTTGATCTCGGCCCAACGCTGTTCGCCCGAACGGGTCAAGATCCGCCCTTGCCAGGACCAGTCACTGTCGGTATCCAGCGCATGGTCCTGAGTCTGGTGATAGCTGGCCTTGTCGTCCGGGTGCACCAGACTGCGCAAACCTTTATCGCGATGGGCCAGGGTGGCCGGCGAGTACCCCACCAGGCTTTCACTGCCTTCACTAATGTAGGCAAAGTCGATCTGCCCGGTCACCGGTGCGCGCTCAAGGCGAAAGACCAGCCCTGGAACGTTGGCGGCAATCCCCTGCAACCGCGCCTCGCTTTCCTGCAACGCGGCCAGTGCGCGGCGGCGTTCGGTCACGTCGTTGAGATAAACAACCAGGTATTCGCCATCGCGAAACCGCAGGAAGCTCAACGACACATCCGTCGGCAAAATGCTGCCGTCAGCCCGCACGCAGTTAGTTTCGAAACTGAGCGGTCCCTCCTCACTGGCCCGCGCGCGTTTCCACAGATTCAGCCAGCGATCCATGTGCAAACCGGGCTCGAAGTCGATGAGCGGTCGCTCGATGATCCCGCCCGGCGGGTAGCCGAGCATGCTTTCGGCAGCGCGGTTGGCGTAACGTACATGGCTGTCCCAGTTGACCCAGAGAATGCCGACGGTGCTTTGATCGATGGAAAACTGCGTCAGGCGCAGCGCCTCTTCACTGGCTTCACGCAGCGCAATGTCTTCGCGCGCAGCCAACAGGCGTTGCTCCAGACTGTGCTGTTGCCGTCGCTGCCAGAACACGATGGCCATGCTGCTCAGCAGCATGACGGCAAACAGCAGGCAAAGGTTTTGCCAGAACCCCGGGGATTCGGAAAGCCTTGGGTATTTAGGCTGTAACCATTGGTTGTGCAGTTGCTCCAGGTCCTTGGCCGGGATCGCCCGCAGCGCACTTTCGACGATGCCCGCGAGCTCCGGCCAATCCCGGCGAGTGGCCACTCGCAGCAATTGCGGCAGGCCGATGTCGCCCACCACGACCAGTCCGGCGAACTCAGGCTCGGCGGATAATCGGCCCAGCTGGGCCTCATCGACCACGGCGTAACTGGCTTGCTGACTCAGCAACAATTGCAGCGCCTGACGCTCGATGGGTACGCCTTGCAGGTTCAGATGGGGATAATTGCTGCGCAGATAATCGGCAGTCACGCTGGGCATCCGCACCGCGACACGGGTCTGACTGTCGAGCTTCTCCAGTTCCACGACACCGGTGCCTTTCTGGTCGCTGACCACCAGTTGCGGAACTCGCATGTACGGATCGGTAAATTGCCACAGGCGCAAACCGGCAGGGGTTTGCATCAGTCCCACAGCGATGTCGATTTCACCCGCATGTGCAGCGTCTTCCAGTTGCGCGCCATCCGGAAAATTGCGCCAGCTGAGCTCAACTTTGAGCGCATTGGCCAACCATTTCATCAGCTCGACGTTCACCCCGGACAAGCGTTGCAAACGGCGATCGTATTGCGCATAAGGCGCCTGCAAGACCACACCGACCCGCAGTTCACCATGGGTTGCCAGCCATTGTTTTTGCTCGGGCGACAATGGCGCGGCATGCACCTGGGGCGCAGACGCCGCCCACCCCATCAAGGGAAACCACAAACAGCCGATAACCCACAGGCAGCGAAAAAACATCATCGAAGTCTCACACACTGACAAACACTGACTAACCCATTAGGCTGCCGGAAACACTTCTGGCCTGGAATATCCGATGCCCCCTGTCTACCGCCTGGCACTGCCAGCATTGTGCCTGTCGCTGATCCTGCCTTGTGCCTTTTCTGCCGAGATCACCGACCCGGCGCCAGAAACTGCAGAAAAAACCACAGAAGAAAAACCGGCCGAACGCCAGCCATTGCTTGAGCGTAGTCAGGAAGAAGCGACAGCACTTGAGCGAAAAATCCCTGTTCAGGAACAGCAACAGCTGCAAGCCGGCACCGACACCTTTCTAGCCTTGTGGAAACCGGCCAATACCACCGAGCCCAAGGGCGCGGTGATTATCATCCCCGGTGCTGGCGAAACCGCTGACTGGCCGCAAGCAATCGGCCCTTTGCGCCGCCAATTGCCAGACGCCCAGTGGAGCAGCCTGAGTATCACCTTGCCCGATCTGCAAAGCGACGCCATTGCGCCACGTAACGTCGAAGTCGCACCCGCGCCAAAAGCACCGGATACCGCCAGCAAGGATTCCACCACCGCAGCGCCCATCGAACAGGCCGCCGGCGGTGAAGCGGAAGTGGTCGACAAGGTCATCGCCGAAACCAGCGAGGAGCAGGTAAAAGCCGACGCTGAACGCATCTTCGCGCGTATTGAGGCTGCCATTGCTTATGCCGAACAACAAAGCGCCCGCCGCATTGTCGTGCTAGGCCATGGCACTGGCGCTTACTGGGCCGCGCGCTACCTGAGTGAGAGACAACCCTCGCAAGTGGAGAAGTTCGTGATGGTCGCAGCCCAGGCACCGGTTGCTGCAACGCCTGCGCTGGCCGAACTGACGCCGACGTTGAAGCTCGCGACGGCGGACCTTTTCTATATGGATAAGCCGCTGGATCGCAAAGCAGCGCTGGAGCGTTTGCAGGCCAGCAAGCGTTTGAAGACGTCGGCATTCAATCAGGTTTCGTTGAAAGCGCTGCCGGGGAATGCCAAGGCTGAGCAGGACCAGCTGGTACGCCGGGTGCGTGGCTGGTTGAATCCGCAGAATGCGGCGGACCGATAGACCGAGGTGCCCCATTCGCGAGCAAGCCCGCTCCCACACTAGATCTTCAGTTGACACAGAATTCGTGTGCACCGAGATCAAATGTGGGAGCGGGCTTGCTCGCAAAGGCGTCCTCACAGGCGACACAACCCCTAGCCCTATCGAAAATCCCGCCGCTCACGAATCAACGTATAAGCCGTATGCAACTCGCGAGTCCTGTCCGTTGCCTCACGCACCTGCAATGCCGTCGCCCCGCTGCCGGCAATCTTGTCCGGGTGGTGGCGACTCAGCAAGCGCCGATAAGCACGCTTGATCTGCTCCGGCTCGCTGGTTGCCGACACCCCCAAAAGCCGCAGCGCATCTTGATAGCTGATGGCGCCGCTGACCTTTGGCCGCCTGTGTTGCTCATAATCGGCGGCCAATGCCTGCACCTGATGCGGCGTCCAGCCCAGCCACTTACCCCATTGGGCAATCAACTCGCGCTCACGACTACCGGCACGGCCATCGGCCCAGACCATCCGCCAACAGGCGCGCAACACACCTTCTGCGGCATGAGGCTGAGCACTCAAGCGCCGCAGATAGCCGCGTAATCGGTCATTACCCGATTTGCCGCGATTGAACGCGACAATGGCACGACGTTGCGCCGATTCCGTCATGTCCAAAGACCGCATTTCCTGACGGGCCTGCTGGATGTGGCCCTCCATCACCTGTCCATCACTCTTGGCCAACCGCCCCAACAACACGAAAAGCAGCTCATCATTGCGCAGCATCGGACGACCGCCGAGCTTTTCAATCAGATGCCCAAAGCTTTGCAAGTGCAAGCGCCGATCCAGCGCCTGCCCCAACAACGCGCCGAGCATGGCCCCCGGAATGCTGGCTATGGCATAGCCTGCTCCGGCTCCGATCAGAGTCCCTGGCCACAACATCTCAGCGGCTCGCTTCTATCAATGCTTCAACTTCGGCCAGGCGCTCGTGCGTGCCGACATCCACCCACTGGCCTTTCAACCGTTCGCCCGTCACTTGCCCGTCGGCCATGGCTTTGCGCAACAGCGGCGCTAGCTTGAACGCCCCGTCAGAACAACCGTCGAACAGTTGCGGATGCAACACTGCGATGCCGCTGTACGTCAGGGTTGTGATGCCTGGCTGTCCGTCGCGCACGTGGCCGTCAACCAGCGTGAAATCGCCGGCCGGGTGATGGGCCGGGTTATCCGCCAGTACCAAGTGAGCCAACCCGGCGCCGGGCTGATGCAGCACGCTGAAGTCGTAATCGGTCCAGATATCACCGTTGACCACCACAAAAGCATCGTCCCCCAGTAACGGCAACGCGCGAAAAATCCCGCCGCCGGTCTCCAGCGGCTCACCCTCCGGTGAATACTGGATGGTGATGCCGTAGCGTGAACCGTCGCCCAGATAATCTTCGATCTGCTGACCGAGCCAGGCATGGTTGATCACAATTTCGCTAAACCCGGCTGCCGCCAGGGCGCGCAGGTGATACTCGATCAGCGGCACGCCGCCGGCGCGAACCAGCGGTTTGGGGGTGGTCAAGGTCAACGGACGCATACGCTCGCCTTTGCCTGCCGCCAGAATCATGGCCTTCATGCATGGGCTCCGGCACGCAGACTTAGCAATAACACATCCAGTTCCGCCAGTTCAGGCCGGCGGGCGATCACCGCTTCTATATAGGCAAAGAAGCGTGGCACATCGGCGAGGTAGCGCGGCTTGCCGTCACGATGGCAGATGCGGGCGAAGATGCCGATGACTTTCAGGTGACGCTGCACGCCCATCAAGTCGCTGGCTCGCAGGAAGTCTTCGAAATCCGGCTGAACCGGAATGTCGAGAGCGCCGGCTTGCTGCCAGTACTGCTCAAGCCAGCCGCGCACACGCTCTTCAGGCCAGCTGAGGAAGGCGTCCTTGAACAGGCAGGTCACGTCGTAGGTCACGGGACCATAAACCGCATCCTGGAAATCCAGCACACCCGGGTTCGGATCGCTGATCATCAAGTTGCGCGGCATGTAGTCGCGATGCACCAGCACTTTGGGCTGGGCCAAGGCGCTATCAATCAACAGATCGGTCACGTTCTGCCAGAGCATTTTCTGCGCCGCGTCGAACTCGATGCCCAGTTCCTGTTTTACGTACCAGTCGGGAAACAATTCCAGCTCGCGACGCAACAGTGCGACGTCATAACTCGGCAACGGCGCAACCATTGGCAACTGCTGAAAAGCCAACAGCGCCTGCAGGGCATCCTTCAATAAATCGTCGGCATTTTTGCTGTCGATCACGTCCAGGTAAGTCTTGTTGCCCAAGTCATTGAGCAAAAGAAAACCGCGCTCGAGGTCTTCGGCATAAATTTTCGGTACATTTATTCCCGATTTCGCCAGCAAAAAAGCGATATCCACGAAGGGTTTACAGTTTTCCTGGGGCGGTGGAGCGTCCATCACGATGAAGCTTTTACCCTCGCCTTCCCAGCGAAAATAGCGCCGAAAGCTCGCGTCGCTACTGGCCGCAGTCAACGTGGCCGGGGGTACGGCACCCCATCCTTGTGCTGCAAAGAGAATCGCCAACTGCTCATCGAGCCAAACTTTCAGTTGCTGCAAACGTACATCTTGATCAGGCATTGCAAGGGTCTCCGACGGCGCTAGCCGTCAAGCGGGTCATGCTTTATTATCCAGCATCTTTTTCAGACCATCGAGAGGCGTGCGGCCCACACCGCGGGCAGATGGCACGCAGGAAGCCCGGACTAATAAGATGGCATTGAAATCCCCCGCGTTTCGTAAAAAATTTCCGTTGTTGGTTACCGGCAGTTTGCTGGCCCTGCAACCCCTGGCTACTTCATTCGTGGTCGCCGCGGAACAGTATGACTGCTCAGCCTCCGCTTCGGGTGCCTGGAGCTGCGCGCCAAAAGCGACGACGGCGACATTACCACCGCGCCCTGTCCATGAAGACAGCGCAGTTTCCGCCACTGGCGAAACTGCAGTCCAGAGCGGCTCCAGCGAAGAGGCTGGCGCCAAGACTGTACTGGTTACCGAGTCCAACGGCCGCGGCCTGAAGTCCCGTAGCGAAGATTACAGCCACCTCGACTGGGTGCCACGCGAAAATCTCACTGCAGCACAGTTGGCCGAAACCGGCCCTTACTGCGCGGGCGCCTATGTCGAACCGATTCGTCCTGGCATGAATGACAAGACGGACAAAAGTGACGCGCCTACCTTTATCGGCGCGAAAGCCTCGCGCTACAACACTGAAGATCAGGTCGGCACGCTGGCCGGCGACGTCGTGTTGCGTCAGGGCAGCATGCAGGTCGAGTCCGACGAGGCCAGCCTGTATCAGGCCGAGAGCCGCGCCGAACTCAATGGCGACGTGCGCATCCGCGACAACGGCGCACTGATCGTGGGCGATCGTGCAGAAGTGCAACTGGACACTGGTGAAGCCAAGGTCGACAACGCCGAATACGTGATGCACAAATCCCGTATCCGCGGTAACGCGCTGTACGCCAAGCGTGCCGAAAACGCGATCATCCGCCTCAAGGATGGTACGTACACCACGTGCGAACCGGACAGCAACGCCTGGCAGCTCAAGGGCAACAACATCACCCTGAACCCGGCGACCGGCTTCGGTACCGCGACCAACGTGACATTGCGAGTCAAGGACATCCCCGTCCTGTACACGCCGTACATCTATTTCCCGATCGATGACCGTCGCCAGTCCGGCTTCCTGCCGCCGACCATAGGCACCGGCACCGATACCGGCTTCATGCTGGTCACACCGTATTATTTCAACCTGGCACCGAACTACGATGCCACGTTGTACCCGCGTTACATGGAAAAGCATGGCTTGTTGATGGAAGGCGAATTCCGCTACCTCACCGAATCCAGCGAAGGTCAGTTCGGTGCTGCGTACCTCGACGACGAAGACACCCAGCGCAGCAAACAGACCGACTACCGCAAAGACCGCTACATGTATAACTGGCAGCACAAGGGTGGTCTTGATTCGCGCGTACTCACGCAAGTCGACTACACCAAGATCAGCGATCCTTATTACTTCCAGGATCTTCAGACCGACCAGATTGGTGTGAAAAGCGCTGACTACGTGAATCAGCAAGGCTCGGTCAGCTACCGCGGTGACAGCTATGTGGCGCGCGTGAATGCTCAGGCATTTCAGTTGGGGACAGTTGCGAACGTCACCCCTTACGATCGCTTGCCACAGATCACCTTGGATGGTGCGCTGCCTTATCAGCCAGGTGGCCTGAATTTCAGCTACAACACTGAAATCGTGCGGTTTGATCGTGACCTGAAAAATGGCACGTTCACCGATGAAGACGGCAATGTGAGCCCTCAGCTGGACACCAACACTCAAGGTCTGGCGCGCGCTAACGGCGACCGCCTCAACCTGGCACCCGCCGTCAGCCTGCCGCTGGACTGGACTTATGGCTTCCTGAAGCCGACGCTCAAGTACCAATATACCCAGTACCAACTGGACCTGGACAGCATCGGCAAATCCCAGATTGACGCTCAGACCGCGGAGTCAGACAAACTCCTCGGTACCTTTGACAGCAACCAGAACCGTGGCGTACCAATCGCGAGCATCGACAGCGGTTTGTATTTCGATCGCAAAACCCAATGGTTCGGCAAGAATTATCGCCAGACCCTTGAGCCGCGCCTTTACTACCTCTATGTACCAGAGGTAGATCAGGAAGACATTCCTGTTTTCGACACCAGCGAATACACCTTCAGCTATGCATCGTTGTTCCGTGACAACCGTTTCTCCGGCTCCGACCGTGTCGGCGACGAGAACAAACTGTCGCTGGGCATCACCAACCGCTGGATCGAAGACAACGGTTTTGAACGGCAACGCATCAGCGTAGGCCAGGCCTTTTACTTCCAGGATCGCAAAGTACAGATGCCAGGCATCGACAGTACCCGTGCCGATTCTACCGCCGACGTTTCGCCGTACGCCCTGGAATACGAATACCGCTGGAACCGCGACTGGCGCACCACGGCCGATTACAACTGGGACCCGGACAGCCGCAGCCCACGCTCGGGTAGCGCGATGTTCCACTACCAGCCTGAAGACAACCCGAACAAGATCGTCAACGCCGGCTATCGCTATCGCAACGACCAGGTGCTCTACAACCAGAACACCGGTAAGTGGCAGTTCGGAGGTGACTATGGCGTTGAGGGCCAGCCGGGTTTCGTGAAGGACTACTACAAGATCGTGCAGCACGACTTCTCGGTGATCTGGCCGATCGTGCCTCAGTGGAACGCCATCAGCCGCTGGCAGTATGACTACAACCAAAACCGTACCCTGGAAGCCTTCGGTGGTTTCGAGTACGACAATTGCTGCTGGAAACTGCGCTTGATCAACCGCTACTTCGTTGATTACGACGAGTTCAGCCAAGATGCTCCACAAAACGAAAAGGGCGACCACGGCGTCTTCCTCCAAATTGTTCTGAAGGGACTCGGCGGCCTCACCGGCTCCAAAGTAGAGAGCTTCCTCGACAAAGGCATCCAAGGTTATCGTGAACGTGAAAACCAAGCTTTCTGATTGTCTGCGCCCGCTACTGCTGGGCGCGCTGTTTCTGGGTACCGCGGCCAATGCCGCCGTACAGTCCATCGACAAAGTGGTGGCCATCGTCGACAACGACGTAGTCATGCAGAGCCAACTGGACCAGCGCGTTCATGAAGTTCAGCAAACCATTGCCAAGCGTGGCTCTGCCGTGCCGCCAGCCAGCGTGCTGGAGCAGCAGGTGCTGGAGCGTTTAATCGTCGAAAACCTGCAATTGCAGATCGGCGAACGTTCGGGCATCCGCATTACCGATGAAGAACTGAACCAGGCGGTGGGCACCATTGCCCAGCGCAACAACATGTCGGTGGATCAATTCCGCGCCGCGCTGGCTCACGACGGTCTGTCTTACGACGACGCCCGTGAACAGATTCGCCGTGAAATGGTCATCAGCCGTGTGCGTCAGCGTCGCGTGGCAGAACGCATTCAGGTGTCCGAACAGGAAGTGAAGAACTTCCTCGCCTCCGACCTGGGCAAGATGCAATTGTCTCAAGAGTTTCGTCTGGCCAATATCCTGATTCCTACGCCGGAAAGCGCCAACTCCGAAGCGATTCAGAGTGCCGCCAAGCAGGCCGACGCGATTTACCAGCAACTCAAGCAAGGCGCTGATTTCGGTCAATTAGCCATGGCGAAGTCTGCCAGCGAAACCGCACTGGAAGGCGGCGACATGGGCTGGCGTAAAGCGGCTCAATTGCCACCTCCGTTCGATCGCATGTTGAGCTCCATGCCCGTAGGTGATGTCACCCAGCCAATGCGCACACCCGGCGGCTTCATCATCCTCAAGATCCTCGACAAGCGCGGCGGTGAAACCCAGGTGCGCGACGAAGTGCACGTGCGTCACATCCTGGTCAAACCAAGCCCGATCCGCGACGAAGCAAAAACCAAGGCCCTGGCGCAGTCGCTCTACTCGCGTATCGAAGCGGGTGAAGACTTCAGCGAATTGGCCAAGAACTACTCGGAAGACCCGGGTTCTGCGCTCAATGGTGGCGACCTGAACTGGATCGACCCGAACGCACTGGTACCGGAATTCCGCGAAGTGATGGCCAGCACCCCGCAAGGCAAGCTGTCCAAGCCGTTCCAGACCCAGTATGGCTGGCACGTTCTGGAAGTACTTGGCCGTCGCGCCACCGACAGCACTGCCCAGGCTCGCGAGCAACAGGCCATGACCGTACTGCGTAACCGCAAATACGACGAAGAGCTGCAAACCTGGTTGCGTCAGATCCGTGACGAAGCGTACGTAGAAATCAAACTCCCTGGTGCAAGCCAGGCAGCACAGTGAAACCCAAGCGTTTCGCGCTGACACCCGGCGAACCGGCCGGCATAGGTCCAGACCTGTGCCTGCTGCTCGCCTCGCAAGCCCAGCCACATCCCCTGATTGCCATTACCAGCGCCGACCTGCTCCTTGAGCGGGCCGTGCAGCTGGGCGTGGTTGTCAATCTGTTGCCGGTAACGCCAGACTGCTGGCCGGATGTTCCTGCACCCGCTAACAGTATGTATGTCTGGGATACGCCGCTCAATGCGCCGGTCTGCGCCGGTCAACTGGACAAGGCCAATGCCGCTTTCGTCCTGGAAACCCTGACCCGTGCGGGTCAAGGCTGCCTGGACGGGCATTTCGCCGGCATGATCACCGCTCCCGTACACAAGGGCGTCATCAACGAGTCCGGGATAGCCTTCTCCGGGCACACCGAATTTCTTGCCGACCTGACCCATACCGCACAAGTGGTGATGATGCTGGCCACGCGTGGATTACGCGTGGCGCTGGTCACCACTCACCTGCCCCTTCGCGAGATTGCCGATGCGATCACGCCGGAGCGCCTGGAGCGGGTCACGCGAATCCTGTACGCCGACCTGCAAGAAAAATTCGGCATCGCCCAGCCACGCATCATGGTTTGCGGGCTCAACCCGCATGCCGGTGAAGGTGGACACCTGGGCCATGAAGAAATCGACATTATCGAACCTACATTAGAGCGCCTGCGCGGTGAAGGCATGGACCTTCGCGGCCCCCTGCCCGCCGACACTCTGTTTACCCCAAAATATCTGGAGCACTGCGACGCAGTGCTGGCGATGTACCACGACCAGGGCTTGCCCGTGCTGAAGTACAAAGGTTTCGGCGCGGCAGTCAACGTGACCCTCGGCTTGCCGATCATCCGCACTTCAGTCGACCACGGCACCGCCCTGGACCTGGCCGGCAGCGGTAAAATCGACACCGGCAGCCTGCAAGTCGCCCTGGAAACCGCCTACCAGATGGCCGAGACCCGTTTATGACCGAGCATTATCAACACAAGGCGCGCAAACGCTTTGGCCAGAACTTCCTGCACGATGCCGGCGTTATCGACCGTATCTTGCGCTCTATCCACGCCAAAACCGAAGACCGCGTACTGGAAATCGGCCCGGGCCAGGGGGCACTGACTCAAGGCTTGCTCAACAGCGGCGCACAACTGGACGTGGTGGAGCTGGACAAGGACCTGGTGCCGATCCTCAATCAGCAGTTCGCTGGCAAGAGTAATTTCAGTCTGCATCAGGGTGATGCGCTGAAATTCGACTTCACCAGCCTGAATGCCGCGCCGGGTAGCCTGCGTGTGGTCGGCAACCTGCCGTACAACATTTCCACGCCGCTGATTTTTCACCTGCTGCACAACGCCAGCCTGATCCGCGACATGCACTTCATGCTGCAAAAAGAAGTGGTCGAGCGCATGGCGGCAGGCCCGGGTGGCGGTGATTGGGGTCGTCTGTCGATCATGGTTCAGTACCACTGCCGGGTCGAACATCTGTTTAACGTCGGTCCGGGCGCGTTCAATCCGCCACCAAAGGTTGATTCGGCCATCGTGCGCCTGGTGCCCCACACGGTGCTGCCACACCCGGCCAAAGACCATAAATTGCTGGAGCGTGTCGTTCGCGAAGCCTTCAACCAGCGCCGCAAAACCCTGCGCAACACCCTCAAGTTGCTGCTGAGCAATGCCGAAATCGAAGCCGCCGGCGTCGATGGCAGCCTGCGCCCCGAACAGCTCGACCTGGCCGCCTTCGTGCGCCTGGCCGACAAGCTCAGCGAACAAGCCTTGAACCCGCCCGCCGCCGACTGACAGGTGACAAGCGTTATCGGGTAGGACGCCAGACGCGATGTCTGGTTTACTACCCGGTACTTGGCCTAGACTGATCTCCATCAGCTAGCCCCGCGTCCCGCTTCGTTTTTAAGGCCTCTTGCATGTCCGATCCTCGTTATCAGGTCGACGTCAGCGTCGTCACCCGCTATCTGGCAGAACAATCGCAACCCGAGCAGAACCGCTTTGCCTTCGCTTACACGATTACCGTGCACAACAACGGCGAGCTACCGGCCAAATTGTTGTCGCGGCACTGGGTGATCACCGACGGTGACGGGCATGTCGAGGAGGTTCGTGGCGCTGGCGTGGTTGGGCAGCAGCCGCTGATCGACGTGGGCCAGAGTCACACCTATAGCAGCGGCACGGTCATGACCTCCAAAGTCGGCACCATGCAAGGGACCTACCAGATGGTTGCCGATGACGGTAAGCATTTCGACGCCATCATCGCTCCATTCCGCCTGGCGGTGCCCGGAGTCTTGCACTAATGGCGACGTATGCCGTAGGCGACCTGCAAGGCTGCCTCGAGCCACTGCAGTGTCTGCTCAAGCAAGTCGCTTTTGATCCGGCCAAGGATCGCCTCTGGCTGGTGGGCGATCTGGTCAACCGGGGCCCGCAGTCGCTGGCAACCCTGCGCTTTCTTTATGACATTCGCGAATCGCTGGTGTGCGTACTGGGCAACCACGACCTGCACTTGCTAGCCGCCGGGCGTAACATCGAACGCCTGAAAAAAAATGACACCCTGCGCGAGATTCTCGAAGCACCCGATTGCGCGCAGCTGCTGGAGTGGTTGCGCCAGCAAAAGCTCATGCACTACGACCAACAGCGCGACATTGCCCTGGTGCATGCCGGCATTCCACCACAGTGGTCACTGCGCAAAGCCATGAAGTGCGCCGCTGAAGTTGAAGAAGTCCTGCGCGACGACAACCGTATCGCCCCGTACCTCGACGGCATGTATGGCAACGACCCGGCGAAATGGGACAGCGATCTCAAGGGCGTTACGCGCCTGCGCGTCATCACCAACTATTTCACCCGCATGCGCTTCTGCACCAGCGAGGGCAAACTCGACCTCAAGAGCAAGGAAGGCGTCGGCACGGCGCTACCGGGCTATAAGCCATGGTTCACGTACAAGGAGCGCAAGACCAAGGGCCTGAAGATCATCTTTGGCCATTGGGCGGCCCTCGAAGGCCAATGTGACGAACCGGGGATCTTCGCGCTCGACTCCGGTTGTGTCTGGGGTGGAGCGATGACCCTGATGAACGTCGACACCTTTGAGCGCCTGCATTGCCAGTGCAACGATAAGGGCCACAGCGAACCCGCCGTCGCCCAAACCATTACCGAACAACCCCCAGCCAGCGACCCGCGCTAGGCTGCTCTATCAGCCAAGCCACAGGAGCCCGCCATGAGCGAATTCAAACGTATCCCCCCGGAACAGGCCCAGGCCCTGCGTGAACAAGGCGCAGTGGTGGTCGATGTCCGTGATCCTGCCACCTTCGCCGCGCTGCACATCAGCGGCTCGAAACATCTGGACAACCATTCCCTGCATGCCTTTATTCAGGGCGCAGATCTGGACGCACCGACTGTAGTGGTTTGCTACCACGGCAACTCCAGCCAGGGTGCCGCGGCGTACCTGATCAGCCAGGGTTTCTCCGACGTCTACAGCATGGATGGTGGCTTTGAGCTGTGGCGCACGACGTATCCTGCGGAAACAGCTCAAGGTACCCCGGAATAATTTTTTTGTAACGTGCAAGCCCCGCCCCCTGCGGGCTTGCGCGGTGGCAGACGAACGGTCTGCCACAACTAATTACGTATCTCGCCTTTACCTCCTGAATTCCCAACTATCCTTAAGCGCAGGCCATCCAAAACAGGGGAGAGCCGGTACACCGGCGCGCGGGTCATCGGGAGTAGCTTTCGGAGTGGTCAGCTCCGTGAGAGTTCTGGGGGGTAAACAGCGACCGCCTGTTCGGTTGCTGCCAGCATCGACTGAGTGATCCGGCGTCGGCTCCACGTATCGAGCGAGGTGACGTCATGAGTATCTTTAGCCACTTCCAACAACGATTCGAGTCCACACGCCAGGAAGAACTCTCGCTGCAAGAGTATCTTGAACTGTGCAAGCAGGACCGCAGCGCCTACGCCTCCGCCGCCGAGCGTCTATTGCTGGCCATCGGAGAACCGGAGCTGCTCGACACCTCGACCAACTCGAGACTGTCGCGAATCTTTTCCAACAAAGTGATCCGCCGCTATCCGGCCTTTGAAGACTTCCACGGGATGGAAGAATGCATCGACCAGATCGTGTCGTATTTCCGCCATGCCGCTCAGGGCCTGGAAGAGAAGAAACAGATCCTCTATCTGCTCGGCCCTGTCGGTGGCGGTAAGTCATCCCTGGCCGAGAAGCTGAAACAGCTGATCGAAAAAGTGCCCTTCTACGCGATCAAGGGCTCTCCGGTATTCGAGTCGCCACTGGGTCTGTTCAACGCCACTGAAGATGGCGCGATCCTCGAAGAAGACTTCGGTATCCAACGGCGCTACCTCAACACCATCATGTCGCCATGGGCCACCAAACGCCTGGCCGAATTCGGCGGTGACATCAGCCAGTTCCGGGTGGTGAAACTGTATCCGTCGATCCTCAATCAGATCGCCGTGGCCAAAACCGAACCGGGAGACGAGAACAACCAGGACATCTCGGCCCTGGTGGGCAAGGTCGATATCCGCAAACTGGAAGAATATCCACAGAACGACGCCGATGCTTATAGCTACTCGGGCGCACTGTGCCGGGCCAACCAGGGCCTGATGGAATTCGTCGAAATGTTCAAGGCGCCGATCAAGGTGCTGCACCCATTACTGACGGCCACACAGGAAGGTAACTACAACAGTACCGAAGGCCTTGGCGCGATTCCGTTTACCGGGATCCTGCTGGCCCACTCCAACGAGTCGGAGTGGCACACCTTCCGTAACAACAAGAACAACGAAGCGTTCATCGACCGGATCTACATCGTCAAAGTGCCGTACTGCCTGCGGGTCAGCGACGAAGTGAAGATCTACGACAAGCTGCTGTTCAACAGCTCTCTGGCCAAGGCCCATTGCGCGCCCGACACCTTGAAGATGCTTGCCCAGTTCACGGTGCTCTCACGCCTCAAGGAACCGGAAAACTCGAACATCTACTCCAAGATGCGTGTGTACGACGGTGAAAACCTCAAGGACACCGATCCGAAAGCCAAGTCGATTCAGGAATACCGCGACAACGCCGGTGTCGACGAGGGCATGAACGGCCTGTCTACCCGCTTCGCGTTCAAGATTCTGTCGAAGGTGTTCAACTTCGACCCGCACGAAATCGCCGCCAACCCGGTGCACTTGCTGTACGTGCTGGAACAACAGATCGAACAGGAACAGTTCCAGGCCGAAACACGTGAACGCTACCTGCGATTTCTCAAGGAATACCTGGCACCGCGCTACATCGAGTTCATCGGCAAGGAGATCCAGACCGCTTACCTCGAGTCGTACAGCGAGTACGGCCAGAACATCTTCGATCGCTACGTCCTGTACGCCGACTTCTGGATCCAGGACCAGGAATACCGCGACCCGGAAACCGGGGAAATCCTCAACCGCGTCGCCCTGAACGAAGAACTGGAGAAAATCGAAAAACCGGCCGGCATCAGCAATCCGAAGGATTTCCGCAACGAAATCGTCAACTTCGTGCTGCGCGCCCGGGCCAACAACAACGGCAAGAACCCGACCTGGCTCAGCTACGAAAAGCTGCGGGTGGTCATCGAGAAGAAAATGTTCTCCAACACCGAAGACCTGCTGCCGGTCATCAGCTTCAACGCCAAGGCCAGCAAAGAAGACCAGCAGAAGCACAACGACTTCGTCACACGGATGGTCGAGCGTGGTTACACCGACAAACAGGTACGGCTTCTTTCCGAATGGTACCTACGGGTCCGGAAGTCGCAGTGAAGCAGCTGCAAGCTTCTAGCTACAAGCTGCAAGAGAAAAGCGGGTAAACTCCCAATTCCGGGAGCTCACGGCGCTTTCGCTTGCAGCTTGAAGCTTACGACTTGAAGCTCCCCGGAGGGGCCTATGAGCTATGTGATCGACCGACGTCTCAATGGCAAGAACAAGAGCACGGTGAACCGTCAGCGGTTTCTGCGGCGTTACCGTGATCACATCAAAAAGGCTGTCGAAGAGGCGGTCAGCCGGCGTTCCATCACCGATATGGAACACGGCGAACAGATCAGCATTCCCGGCCGCGACATCGACGAGCCGGTGCTTCATCACGGTCGCGGTGGCAAACAGACCGTCGTGCACCCGGGCAACAAGGAATTCACCAGCGGCGAGCACATTGCCCGTCCACCTGGCGGTGGCGGCGGCAGAGGCCCCGGCAAGGCGGGCAACTCGGGCGAGGGAATGGACGAATTCGTCTTCCAGATCACTCAGGAGGAATTTCTCGAGTTCATGTTCGAAGATCTCGAACTGCCGAACCTGGTCAAACGCAACCTGACTGGCACCGACACCTTCAAAACAGTGCGTGCAGGGATCAGCAACGAAGGCAACCCATCGCGGATCAACATCATTCGGACCTTGCGCTCGGCCCATGCGCGGCGCATTGCCCTGTCCGGCAGCAGCCGTGCAAAACTGCGCGAAGCCAAAGAGGAACTGCTGCGACTCAAGCAGGAAGAACCAGACAATTTCGGCGATATCCAGAAAATCGAAGCAGAAATCGAAAAACTCAGTGCGCGGATTCATCGCGTACCCTTTCTGGACACGTTCGACCTCAAGTACAACCTGCTCATAAAGCAACCCAACCCCAGCTCCAAAGCGGTGATGTTCTGCCTGATGGACGTGTCCGGCTCCATGACGCAGGCAACCAAGGACATCGCCAAGCGCTTTTTCATCCTGCTTTACCTGTTTCTCAAGCGTAACTACGACAAGATCGACGTCGTGTTCATTCGTCACCACACCAGTGCCCGGGAAGTGGATGAAGAAGAGTTCTTCTACTCACGCGAAACCGGCGGCACCATCGTGTCCAGCGCCTTGAAACTGATGCAGGAGATCATGGCCGAGCGCTATCCGAGCAACGAGTGGAACATCTATGCCGCCCAGGCGTCCGACGGCGATAACTGGAACGACGACTCGCCGATCTGCCGCGACATTCTGATCAATCAGATCATGCCGTTCGTGCAGTACTACACTTACGTTGAGATCACCCCGCGCGAACATCAGGCCCTGTGGTTCGAGTACGAACGCATCGCCGAAGCCTTCTCTGACACTTTTGCCCAGCAGCAATTGGTCTCGGCCGGGGATATCTACCCGGTCTTCCGTGAACTATTCCAGCGCAGGTTAGTGACATGACCGCCAAAGAGCAGAAGCGCCAACCCATTTCCACCGGCTCCGAATGGACGTTCGAGCTGATCCAGGCCTACGACAAAGAGATCAGTCGTCTGGCGGCTCGCTACGCACTCGATACGTACCCCAACCAGATCGAAGTGATTACCGCCGAACAGATGATGGACGCCTACGCTTCCGTCGGCATGCCGCTGGGTTATCACCATTGGTCCTACGGCAAACACTTCCTCAGCACTGAAAAATCTTACAGTCGCGGGCAGATGGGGCTGGCCTACGAGATCGTGATCAACTCAGACCCATGCATCGCTTACCTGATGGAAGAAAACACCATCTGCATGCAGGCGCTGGTCGTGGCGCATGCCTGCTATGGGCACAACAGTTTCTTCAAAGGCAATTACCTGTTCCGCACCTGGACCGACGCCAGTTCGATCATCGATTACCTGGTCTTCGCCAAGCAATACATCATGCAGTGCGAAGAGCGCCACGGTATCGACGCGGTCGAGGACCTGCTGGACTCTTGCCACGCCCTGATGAACTATGGGGTCGATCGCTACAAACGCCCGTATCCGATTTCCGCCGAAGAAGAACGTCGCCGGCAAAAGGATCGGGAAGAGCATTTGCAGAAACAGATCAACGATCTATGGCGGACCATTCCGAAAGGTGCGGACAAGTACAGCGACAAGGACAACGCGCGCTTCCCCGCCGAACCTCAGGAAAACATCCTGTACTTCATCGAAAAACACGCGCCGCTACTGGAGCCTTGGCAGCGGGAAATCGTGCGGATCGTGCGCAAGATTGCTCAATACTTTTATCCTCAACGCCAGACCCAGGTGATGAACGAAGGCTGGGCTACGTTCTGGCATTACACGCTGATGAACGACCTGTACGACGAAGGCCTGGTTACCGACGGGTTCATGATGGAGTTCCTGACGTCCCACACCAGCGTGGTCTTTCAGCCAGGCTTTGATAGCCCTTACTACAGCGGAATCAACCCTTACACCCTCGGGTTTGCCATGTACCGGGACATCCGGCGCATGTGCGAAGAACCCACCGAGGAAGATCGCCACTGGTTCCCGGAAATCGCCGGCACCGACTGGCTGTCGGCTATCAAGTTCGCCATGAGCAGCTTCAAGGACGAGAGCTTCATCCTGCAGTACCTGTCACCGAAAGTGATCCGCGACCTGAAGTTGTTCAGCATTCTCGATGACGACCAGAAGGACGACCTGCTGGTGCCAGCGATCCACGATGAAGAGGGTTATCGCATCATCCGTGAAACCCTCGCGGCGCAATACAACCTGGGGAATCGCGAGCCTAACGTGCAGATTTACAGCATTGACCGGCGTGGCGACCGATCCCTGACCCTGCGGCACCAGCAACATGATCGCAAGCCGCTGGGAGAGTCCACCGAGGAAGTGCTCAAGCACCTGCACCGCCTGTGGGGTTTTGATATCCACCTGGAAACCTTGCAAGGGGATCAGGTGATGAAAACCCATCACGTCCCCCCCAGAAGTGAGCACAGCGAAGGAGATTACGGGCGGCTGGACTTGGCCGTCATTCATCTTTGAGCGGGTTTGAACCTCCGAAAGTTCGGCGCAACGGTTATTCTGTCGAGCTAACGGAGGTTTTTTATGCAGATTTATAAAGTCGGCGGTGCCGTACGTGATCGCCTGCTGGGCAAACCTGTCACCGATATCGACTGGGTGGTGGTGGGGGCCACGAGCGAAGAAATGCTCGCCAAAGGGTTTCGCCCGGTGGGCGCGGACTTCCCGGTATTCCTTCATCCAAAAAGCGGTGAGGAATACGCCCTTGCCCGCACAGAACGCAAAAGCGGACGCGGCTATGGCGGCTTTACCTTTCACGCCAGTCCCGAGGTCACCCTCGAAGAAGACTTGATCCGCCGCGACCTGACCATCAATGCCATGGCCGAAGATGATCAGCAGAACCTGACCGATCCTTACCATGGCCGGCGCGATCTTGAAGCTCGCCTGCTACGTCATGTTTCCCCCGCGTTCGCCGAAGATCCGCTCCGTGTCCTGCGCGTTGCCCGCTTTGCTGCGCGCTATGCAGCTTTGGGTTTTACCGTCGCACCAGAGACCATGGCGTTGATGCGTCAGCTCAGTGAATCCGGCGAACTGCAGGCCTTGACCGCAGAACGCAGCTGGAAAGAAATCTCCCGTGCGTTGATGGAAGATCAGCCGCAAGTATTCATTGAAGTGCTGCGCGCGTGCGATGCACTCAAAGTGCTGATGCCTGAAGTCGACGCACTGTTTGGCGTTCCACAGCCGGAAGCTCACCACCCGGAAATCGACACCGGCCTGCACACCTTGAGCGTGCTGGAGCAATCGGCACTACACAAACAACCACTGACTGTGCGCTGGGCGTGCCTGCTACACGACTTGGGAAAAGGACTGACACCCGAGGAAGATTGGCCCCGACACATTGCTCACGAGCACAAGGGCTTGCAGCTGATAAAAGCGGTCAACGAACGCTTCAAGGCGCCGAAGGATTGCCAGGAACTGGCGTTGCTGGTCGGTGAATATCACACCCATGGTCATCGCGCGCTGGAACTGAAGCCTTCGACGTTGCTGGAACTGCTGCAAAGCTTCGACGTATACCGCCGTCCGCAGCGCTTTGAGGAGTTTATTGCCGCGTGCGAAATGGATGCTCGCGGGCGTAAAGGGTTGGAACAGAGAAATTATCCACAGGCGGATTATTTGCGCGGGGCGGCGACGGCAGCACGAAGCGTGGCGGTTCAGCCGTTGCTGGAGAAGGGATTCAAGGGGCCCGAACTGGGTGAGGCGATCAAGCGCGAACGACTCAAGGCGCTGAAGGCTTACAAGGAAGCGGCGTCTGTTTGAACGCTATCGCGGGCAAGCCCGCTCCCACAGGTACGATGCAACCCTTGTGGGAGCGGGCTTGCCCGCGATGACGTCAGTCAGATCACAACAAATTAGAAGGGGTCAGCTGCTCCCCACGCCACTCAAAAGCCACCGGCGCCAACACTTGATCAATCTGCGCTTCGCCCCACAAGGTCGCAAAGCTCTTACCCTCGCCCGGATGCATACGATCCGGCGCAATCAGCGATAACGGCCATAACACGAAAGCATTCTTCAGAATCTCTGCCCGCGGCAGGATCAATCCATCGAAATTGCCCACCAGATCACCAAACAACAGCACGTCGATATCCAGCGGCAAACCCTTGCGGTCCGGCGCATAACGACCATTGTCCGCTTCGATGAATTTCAATCGACGATCCAACTCCATCAGCGGCAGATCGGTGTATGCCGACACCACGAAATTGAAGAACGGCCCGCTCTTGATGCCCACTGGCTGGCTTTCAAACACGGCCGAACAGTGGATGTCCACCAAAAACGCCGCCAAGGCCTCCAGCCCCGCCTGCAAATGGGTTTCACGCTCGATATTGCTACCGAGCCCAAGGTACACCTGAGTCAGCGACATCCGCGCTCGATCTCCACGCCCACACCGCCCCTGGCAGCTGGAATGGCACCTGGCTTGGTCAGCTTGAGGCGCATCCAGGTGATCTTGAATTCGCTCATCAGGACTTCAGCCAGACGCTCGGCGAAGGTTTCGACCAGTTGATACTGCGTCTGCTCGGCAAACGCCTGGATTCGCGATGACACACTGGCGTAATCGAGCGCCAGGGTCAGGTCATCACCGGCTGCCGCCGGGCGATTGTCCCAGGCGAAGCTCAGGTCAAGACGCAGGCATTGCCGGATGCCTCGCTCCCAGTCGTAGGCACCAATTACGGTGTCGACTTCCAGCCCCTCGATAAACACTCTGTCCAAGCACTCTTCTCCACTGCACGACAAGGGCGCAATGCGCCGTTAGAATCAAGGCGTCCTCGCCCGGAATAGTTAGCATGTTTTGGTTATTGGCGATCCTCGCCTACCTGCTTGGCTCTCTGTCCTTCGCCATTTTGCTCAGCCGCCTGACCGGGAATCCCGATCCGCGAATGAGTGGCTCGGGTAATGCCGGTGCCACCAACATGCTGCGCCTGGCCGGCAAGAAACTCGCCATCCTGACTTTGGTCGGTGATCTCTGCAAAGGCCTTTTGCCCGTACTGATCGCCAGCCTTGCGGGTCTTTCGCTGCA
Source organism: Pseudomonas sp. BE134 (assembly GCF_031456105.1). Taxonomy (NCBI): domain Bacteria; kingdom Pseudomonadati; phylum Pseudomonadota; class Gammaproteobacteria; order Pseudomonadales; family Pseudomonadaceae; genus Pseudomonas; species Pseudomonas sp. BE134. The sequence goes on from NZ_JAVDUA010000008.1 coordinate 49,354, forward strand.
AGATCAGGCCTGGATCGGCATCTGCGCGGTGATCGGCCATCTGTTTCCAGTGTACTTCCGATTTCGTGGCGGCAAAGGTGTCGCCACAGCTTTGGGCATGCTGCTGGGGCTTTACCCGCCCGCAGCACTACTGGCGGTCTGTGCCTGGCTGCTAACGTTCTACCTGACCCGCACCAGCTCGCTTGCCGCACTGATCGCCACACCACTGACCCTGCCATTGCTTGCCTGGCAGGAACCGGCGGCCTTGCTGCCCATGAGCGTGCTCACGGGGCTGATTGTCTGGCGTCATCGCGGCAATCTACGCGACCTGTTTGCCGGGCGCGAACGGCATTTTTAAATGCCGGGCGTGAGCGCCGCTCATTACAGCGCCGACAATTGCTCCATCGGCCAACGTGCCTGCACGCTGATCGCCAGGCTTTCATGCTGGCCGGCCTGCAAGCGCTGACACCCGGCAAACGCAATCATCGCGCCATTGTCGGTGCAGAACTCCGGACGGGCGTAGAACACATCACCCTTCAAGTCACCGAGCATTCTCTCCAGCGAGGTGCGCAGTGCCTTGTTGGCGCTGACGCCCCCAGCAATCACCAGGCGCTTCATGCCCGCTTGCTTGAGGGCTCGCTTGCACTTGATGGTCAAAGTCTCCACCACGGCCTGCTGGAACGCCAGAGAGATGTCGCAACGGGCTTGCTCGCTGTCGTCCCCGGCGCTGACGCTCTGCTGCCAGGTGTTCAAGGCGAAGGTTTTCAAGCCACTGAAGCTGAATGCCAACCCCGGGCGGTCGCACATCGGACGCGGGAAAGTGAATCGTCCCGCAACGCCCTGCTCGGCCAGGCGCGCGATTTCCGGACCGCCCGGATAATTGAGCCCCATCATTTTCGCGGTCTTGTCGAAAGCCTCGCCGGCAGCGTCGTCCAGAGTCTCACCCAACAACGTGTACTGACCGATCCCTTCGACCTGAACCAGCTGCGTGTGACCACCGGACACCAACAAAGCGACGAACGGAAATTCTGGCGGTTGCGCCTCCAGCATGGGTGCCAACAAGTGACCTTCCATGTGGTGTACGCCCAAGGCGGGAATACCCCAGGCAAAGGCCAGCGCCTGGGCGCATGAAGCGCCCACAAGCAATGCACCGACCAGGCCAGGACCCGCGGTATAGGCGATGGCGTCGATTTCGGTCGGCACACAGTCAGCTTCGGCCAACACCTGACGAATCAAGGGCAGCATGCGTTTGACGTGGTCCCGCGAGGCCAGCTCCGGCACCACGCCACCATAGGCACGGTGCAGGTCGATCTGACTGAACAGTGCGTCGGCCAACAACCCGCGTTCACTGTCATATAATGCGACACCGGTTTCGTCGCAGGAGGTTTCTAATCCCAGTACTAGCATGGGTTTGCGCCTTGTTTAGGCTGAATTCGAAGGCGCGCATAATAGTCGCCGCGAGATGCCCCGACCAGCGGTTTTCGATCAGAGGCTTTGCATTCCGAGCGATGAGGGGTTAACATCCGCAACCCTTAAAAACCGACGTCTTCAAGTGCTCTTTTGCCGCGAGGATGTTGACCCCGGTAATGAATGAAGGTAGCTCTGGATGCCAGCCGTCAAAGTAAAAGAGAACGAACCCTTCGACGTAGCTCTGCGTCGTTTCAAGCGCTCCTGCGAAAAAGCCGGTGTACTGGCTGAAGTTCGTAGCCGCGAATTTTACGAGAAGCCAACTTCTGAGCGTAAGCGCAAGGCAGCAGCCGCTGTTAAGCGTCACGCGAAGAAAGTTCAGCGCGAACAGCGCCGCGCCGTTCGTCTGTACTAATACACAGACGATCGTAGCAAGCTTCTGCCAAGCCCGGCCCTCAGCCGGGCTAATGGCATTTGCGTAAAACGCTTGATGCTTCACTGTCGACGCCGCAGACGCGACCGAGACAAATCTGCTTTACAGCGTCAGACCTGGCTCTTTTGCCAGCGGTGCACGTCTTTTCTGACGAGCCTTCCAAGGCTACTGACGAGCACACCCACTGACTCCTCTAACGACGATCAGCCCAAGGCACCTGCTTGTGTGCCCGCTTATTGAGCTATCCGAGGCCATCGACTGGCCATAGCGGATTCAGCGCAACACTTTCAAACAGTCGATAACTGATTGGTATTAACGTCAGTGGATTTTCGGCAGATACACTTCCCGACAGCGATTACGCAGACGACACCGGTCGAGCCGCACATTTTGCGCGCCTCCAACAACGACCCGCGTTCGGCCGTTCTTCGTTTTGGACCCTTTCAGCGCAGATGACGAGAACGCCATGGCCGGGCTAATTCCCCAGAGCTTCATTGACGACCTTCTGAACCGCACCGACATCGTCGATGTGGTCAGCTCGCGCCTGCAAATGAAAAAGGCTGGCAAGAACTACACAGCTTGCTGCCCGTTCCACAAAGAAAAAACCCCGTCTTTCAGCGTCAGCCCCGACAAACAGTTCTATTACTGCTTCGGTTGCGGTGCTGGCGGTAACGCCCTCGGCTTCATGATGGACCACGACAACCTGGATTTCGTCCAGGCTGTCGAAGAACTGGCCAAAGCCGCCGGCATGGAAATCCCCCGCGAAGAAAGCGGCCGGCCGCACAAGCCGCGGCAACCGACCGATTCGCCGCTGTATCCGCTGCTCACCGCCGCCGCCGATTTTTACCGCCAGGCACTTAAAAGCCATCCATCGCGCAAAGCGGCGGTGGATTACTTGAAAGGTCGCGGACTGACCGGCGAGATTGCCCGCGACTTCGGCCTCGGCTTTGCTCCGCCGGGCTGGGACAATCTGTTCAAACACTTGAGCAGCGACACCCTGCAACAAAAAGCCATGGTCGATGCCGGCCTGCTGATCGAGAACGCCGAAACCGGCAAACGCTATGATCGCTTCCGCGATCGCGTGATGTTCCCGATTCGCGATAGTCGTGGGCGCATCATCGCCTTCGGCGGGCGGGTACTGGGCGACGACAAGCCTAAATACCTGAACTCACCGGAAACCCCGGTATTCCATAAAGGCCAGGAGCTCTACGGCCTTTATGAAGCACGCAAAAACAACCGCAACCTCGACGAAATCATCGTCGTCGAAGGCTATATGGACGTCATCGCTCTGGCCCAGCAAGGCCTGCGCAATGCCGTGGCGACCTTGGGCACAGCTACCAGCGAAGAGCACTTGAAACGACTGTTTCGCGTCGTACCCAACGTGCTGTTCTGTTTCGACGGCGACCAGGCTGGCCGCAACGCTGCCTGGCGAGCACTGGAGGCGACGCTACCCTGCCTGCAAGACGGCCGGCGTGCGCGCTTTCTGTTCCTCCCCGAAGGCGAAGACCCGGATACGCTGGTGCGCTCCGAAGGCACCGATGCTTTCCGGGCGCGGATCAACCAGCACGCCCAACCATTGGCGGATTATTTTTTCCAGCAGTTGACCGAAGAGTCGGATCCTCGCTCGCTCGAAGGCAAGGCCCACATGGCCACCCTCGCCGCACCACTGATCGACAAAGTTCCGGGTGCAAACCTGCGCATCCTGATGCGTCAGCGCCTGACTGAAATCACCGGCCTTAGCGGTGAAGCAGTCAGCCAACTGGTGCAAAGCGCTCCTCAGGACGCGCCACCGGCTTACGATCCGGGCATCGATTACGACGCCATGCCCGATTACAGCGACTACCATCAGCCGCAGTCACAAGAGATGTATGTGCCGCAGCAGGAATGGACGCCGAAGAAACCCGGCGCTGGCGGCAAGAAGTGGGACAAGAAGCCGTGGGACAAGAATGGCAAGCGCGGCGATCGCGATCAACCGAGTTCCCCGCGCACACCGATTGCCGTAGAGGCTCCGACGCTGATCGCACTGCGCACCCTCATTCATCATCCGGATCTGGCTGGCCGGGTAGAAACTGCCAACCACTTTGCCAACGAGAGCAATACCTACGCACAACTGCTCGTGGCCCTGATCGAGGCGGTGCAAAAAAATCCTAAGCTAAACTCAATTCAGCTAATGGCTCGCTGGCACGGGACCGAACAGGGACGATTGCTCAAGGCATTGGCAGAAAAGGAATGGCTGATTGCAGGCGATAACCTTGAACAACAGTTTTTAGACACCATTACTAGGTTATCGGCCGCTCAACACACAGATAGCCTGGAAGTGCTTATCAGGAAAGCCAGGCAGCCGGGATTGACCCCGGAGGAAGCAAATCAGATCGCAAATCAGATGCGCGACCTATTAAAACGCAATATGGCTGTATCAAACCCGACCTCAACTGGCGCGTGAGGTCATAGCTCAGGTATAATCCTCGGCTTGTTTTTTGCCCGCCAAGACCTTCAGTGGATAGGGTGTTATGTCCGGAAAAGCGCAACAGCAGTCTCGTATCAAAGAGTTGATCACACTTGGTCGTGAGCAGGGCTACCTGACTTACGCGGAGGTCAACGACCACCTGCCGGAGGATATTTCAGATCCGGAACAGGTGGAAGACATCATCCGCATGATCAATGACATGGGGATCAACGTATTCGAGGTTGCGCCAGATAAGGATTCCCTTATGCTGGCCGACGCCGATACCGACGAAGCCGCGGCCGAAGAGGCAGCAGCAGCGTTGGCAGCGGTCGAAACCGACATTGGTCGCACCACCGACCCAGTGCGCATGTACATGCGTGAAATGGGTACGGTAGAGCTCCTCACACGTGAAGGCGAAATCGAAATCGCCAAACGTATTGAAGAGGGTATCCGCGAAGTGATGGGCGCAATTGCGCACTTCCCTGGCACGGTTGATCATATTCTCTCCGAGTACACTCGCGTCACCACCGAAGGTGGCCGCCTGTCCGACGTCCTGAGCGGCTATATCGACCCGGATGACGGCATTGCGCCGCCTGCTGCAGAAGTGCCACCGCCGATCGATCCGAAAGCCGCTCCAGCTGCCGACGACACCGACGACGATGACGCCGAAGCAACGGATGACGAAGAAGAAGCCGAAAGCGGCCCGGATCCGATCATCGCAGCACAGCGTTTTGGCGCTGTCTCCGATCAGATGGAAATCACCCGCAAGGCGCTGAAAAAGCACGGTCGTGGCAACAAGCTGGCAATCGCCGAGCTGTTGGCCCTGGCCGAGCTGTTCATGCCGATCAAACTGGTTCCGAAGCAATTCGAAGGCCTGGTCGAGCGTGTTCGCAGTGCCCTGGATCGTCTGCGTCAGCAAGAGCGCGCGATCATGCAACTTTGCGTTCGTGATGCCCGCATGCCGCGTGCCGACTTCCTGCGCCAGTTCCCGGGCAACGAAGTTGACGAAAGCTGGACCGAAGCACTGGCCAAAGGCAAAAGCAAATACGCTGAAGCCATTGGTCGCTTGCAACCGGACATCATTCGTTGCCAGCAGAAGCTGACCGCACTGCAAACCGAAACCGGTTTGACGATCGCCGAGATCAAGGACATCAACCGTCGCATGTCGATCGGTGAGGCCAAGGCCCGCCGCGCGAAGAAAGAGATGGTCGAAGCGAACTTGCGTCTGGTGATCTCCATCGCCAAGAAGTACACCAACCGTGGCCTGCAATTCCTCGATCTGATCCAGGAAGGCAACATTGGCTTGATGAAAGCGGTAGACAAGTTCGAATACCGCCGCGGCTACAAATTCTCGACTTATGCCACCTGGTGGATCCGTCAGGCGATCACTCGCTCGATCGCCGACCAGGCCCGCACCATCCGTATTCCGGTGCACATGATCGAGACGATCAACAAGCTCAACCGTATTTCCCGGCAGATGTTGCAGGAAATGGGTCGCGAACCGACCCCGGAAGAGCTGGGCGAACGCATGGAAATGCCTGAGGACAAGATCCGTAAGGTATTGAAGATCGCTAAAGAGCCGATCTCCATGGAAACCCCGATCGGTGATGACGAAGACTCCCATCTGGGTGACTTCATCGAAGACTCGACCATGCAGTCGCCGATCGATGTCGCCACTGTTGAGAGCCTTAAAGAAGCGACTCGCGAAGTACTGTCCGGCCTCACTGCCCGTGAAGCCAAGGTTCTGCGCATGCGCTTCGGTATCGACATGAATACCGACCACACCCTTGAGGAGGTTGGTAAGCAGTTCGACGTGACCCGTGAACGGATTCGTCAGATCGAAGCCAAGGCACTGCGCAAGCTGCGCCACCCGACGAGAAGCGAGCATCTACGCTCCTTCCTCGACGAGTAACAACAGAACCCCCGGCCCAGGCCGGGGGTTTTGCTTTATGCAGATTAAATCCCCCGCATACCCCTCCTGCCGTCCAGCCCGTCTACACTCGAAACATTCCTCCGAGCCATAACGAGACCGTTATGCCCAGACTGCCGACCGTGCTTTTTTTGCTGTCGCTGATAACCTGGACCGCAACGGCTGGCGCGCTGACTCTGACCGACGACGAACGTAGCTGGCTGGCCGCACACCCGGATTTACACCTGAGTGTCGATGCCGCCTGGCCACCATTTGAGTTCCGCGACGAGCAAGGCCGGTATCAGGGCTTGGTGGAAGACTACGTCAATGCGATCCGTCACCGGCTGGGCATCACGTTAACGCCCATCGAACCGGGCAGCTGGACCGCTCTGCTGGAACAGGCCAAGCAAGGCAAACTGGACGTTATACCCGGCATCATGTCGACCCCGGAGCGCCAGTCGTTCTTGTCGTTTAGCCGCCCCTATCTCGACTTTCCGATTGTCATCCTGGCCCACGTCGGAGGTGCCCAACCACACAAACTCGAAGATCTGTACGGTCTGAAAATCGCCGTGGTGAAAAACTATGCGCCCCATGAACTGCTGCGTACCCACCACCCGGATCTGAGTCTGGTGCCAATGCCCAATGTGAGTTCGGCCTTGCAAGCACTGGCCAACGACGAAGTGGACGCCGTAGTGGGCGACCTCGCCTCAAGCGTCTGGAGCCTTCGCCAGCTCAAGCTCGCAGGGCTGTATATCAGTGGCGAAACCCCCTATCGCTTTCAACTGGCAATGGCCGTGCCCCCCAACAACAAGGTGTTACTCGGCATCCTGGACAAAGCACTGGCGGACATGAGCCCGAGTGAAATCAGCGCAATTCAGCAGCGCTGGGTGGGCAATGTCCTGGATCAGCGAAATTTCTGGTCGGATGTGCTGATTTACGGCCTGCCAGGATTGCTGTTTCTGATGATCATGCTGGCCGTGGTGATCCGGATCAATCGCAGGCTGAGTTCTGAAATTGCGCGCAGGGTCGATCTCGAACAGGAGCTTCGCAGCAGCGAGTACCACTATCGCGGGCTGGTCGAGAGTCTGTCAGCCATCGCCTGGGAAGCACGGATGAGCGATAACACCTACAGCTACGTGTCGCCGCACGCCGAAGACCTGTTGGGGTACCCCCTGTCCCATTGGCTGATTCCGGGGTTCTGGCGCAATATCATCCACCCTGCGGATCTGACACGCGCCCAAACCTACTGCGATCACGAAGTGCTGGCCGGGCGCGATTACAGCGTCGATTACCGGGTCATCACCGCCGATGGCCGCTGCCTGTGGGTGCGCGACATCGTCAGCCTGATAGAACATGGTCATGAGCCGGTGTTGCGCGGGTTGATGATCGACATCAGCGACGCCAAGCGTACTGAAGAGGCATTGCGCCTCTCCGAGCAAAAATTCGCCTCGGTCTTCCAGCAAAACCCGGACATTCTGGTGATCGCACGACTGTCCGACGGTTGCCTGCTGGAAGTGAACAAAACGTTCGAAGAGCAAATCGGCCTCAAGTCCGAAGAAGTCATCGGCCAAACCGCGACTGACCTGAATATCTGGGGCATTCCCGGCGTTGGGCCGGGGCTGTTGCAGCGGTTGCAGGCCGGCAGCATCCGCAACCTGGAAATGCCCTTTCGTCGCAGCAACGGCCAAGTGTTTACCGGACTGATTTCCGCCGAGCCTTTCGATCTAGACACCACTCCAGCCCTCGTGGTGGTGGTGCGCGATATCAGCCAGCTCAAAGAAACCCAGCAACAACTGCAAACCTCCGAAGAGAAATTCGCCAAGGCGTTCCACGCCTCCCCTGACGGTTTGTTGTTGTCGCGACAGAGCGATGGGTTGCTACTGGAGGTCAATGAAGGTTTCAGCCGCATTACCGGCTTCAACAGCGCGATGTCCATTGATCGATCCACCCTGGACCTGGGCATATGGGTCAACCTCAATGAACGCAAACAGATGCTCGATCTGTTGCACAGGGATGGCTTCGTCCGTGATTTCAGTTGCCACATCCGCCGCAGCGACGGACAAATCCGTCTGTGCGAGGTGTCGAGCCGACCATTGCCGATCGGCGATGATGACTGCATGTTGACCATTGCCCGGGACATCACCGAGCGACACCTGATGCAGGAGAAGCTACAACAGGCCGCCACCGTGTTCGAAAGTACGGCCGAGGGCGTGTTGATCACTGACACACAACAGCACATCAGTGCGGTCAACCGCGCGTTTACGGAGATTACCGGCTACAGCGAGAGCGAAGCGTTGGGCCACACCCCTCGCCTGCTCGCTTCGGGCCTTCACGACAGCGCGTTTTACGCCGCAATGTGGCACCAACTGACGGCCGAAGGTCATTGGCAAGGCGAGATTTCCAATCGCCGCAAGAATGGCGAGCTCTACCCGAGCTGGCTGACCATCAGCGCGGTACGCAACCGGGACAAGTTCATCACCCACTTCGTTGCAGTATTCGCGGACATTTCCAGCCTCAAACACGCCCAGGCCAAACTTGACTACCAGGCACACCACGACCCGCTGACCGGCCTGCCAAACCGCACACTGTTCGAGAGCCGATTGCTGACCGCCCTTAACACCCAACAGGAAAATGGTGGCCAGGGTGCCGTGCTGTTCCTCGACCTGGACCGCTTCAAACACATCAATGACAGCCTCGGCCATCCGGTCGGTGATCTGCTGCTCAAAGGCATTGCCGTGCGCCTCAAGGAGCAGTTGCGCGATATCGATACCGTTGCGCGCCTGGGCGGTGACGAATTCATCATCCTGCTACCGGGCCTGCAACAAAACAGCGATGCCGACAACATCGCGATCAAGCTGCTCAATTGTTTCGCCGCGCCGTTCCAGGCGGGTGATCACGAGTTTTTCATCAGCGCCAGTATTGGCACTAGCCTTTACCCCAAGGATGGCTGCGACGTCGCCACACTGGTCAAAAACGCCGACGCCGCGATGTACCGCTCCAAGGCCAAGGGCCGCAACCGGATTGAGCGCTACACCCGTGACCTCACCGCACAGGCCAGCGAACGCGTGGCGCTGGAACAAGAATTGCGGCGCGCCATCGAGCGCAACGAGCTAGCGCTGCACTACCAACCGAAAATTAGCCTTGATGACCATCGACTGGTCGGTGCCGAAGCCCTGATTCGTTGGTATCACCCGACTTTCGGTACAGTACCGCCAGAGCACTTCATTCCCTTGGCCGAAGAAAACGGCATGATCCTGCAGATCGGCGACTGGGTACTTGAAACGGCCTGTCGCCAGATGCACGAGTGGAGTCAGGTATATGAATGCCTCGGCCCGCTCTCGGTCAACCTCGCTGGCGCCCAACTGCGCCAGCCAAACCTGCTGGGACGGATCGAGCAACTGCTCAAGGACAGCCATCTCCAGCCCGGACTTTTGCAACTGGAAATTACCGAAAACTTCATCATGAGCCAGGCCGAAGAAGCGCTGGCGGTGCTGCATCAACTCAAACAGCTGGGCGTACAGTTGGCTATCGATGACTTCGGTACTGGTTACTCGTCCTTGAGCTACCTCAAGCGACTGCCACTGGATATTCTCAAGATCGATCAGTCGTTCGTCCGCGGCCTGCCTGACGATCCACATGATGCGGCCATCGTTCGAGCGATCATCGCGTTAGGCCGCAGCATGCAATTCACCGTCATCGCCGAGGGTGTCGAGACCCTGGCCCAACAGGAATTCCTCGCCGCCGAAGGCTGCGGGCAGATCCAGGGTTACATCGTCAGCCCGCCGCTTCCCGCCGAAGAATTCGCCGCGATGTTTCTTCGTATAGCCGTATCGGATTTTTCGGATAGCACAGCAGAGAAACCATCGCTATAATCCGCGACCTACTGAGGGCCTATAGCTCAGTTGGTTAGAGCAGAGGACTCATAATCCTTTGGTCCACGGTTCAAGTCCGTGTGGGCCCACCAAACAAAAAAGCCGCGCAAATGCGCGGCTTTTTCGTATGCGACGTGTTGGTTTTCTTTAAGTTGTATGTCGCAGCTATCAGATGACGCCCGCCAAGGTTGTACGCAACATCTGAGAATCGTGTGATGGGTGCATTTGGGCACTTTGCTGCCTTGTTGCGCTTTTGTTCGACGGGATACTCTCCGGACGTCACTGCCAATGCAGTGATCGGGCTTGGAAACCCGTCGAATCAAAACGTAACAGCGCCCCTGATTACGATTGCATCAGCTTATCTGCAATCCTGAGTTATGGCAGCTGTGCGCGGGACGTCTTAGGGCGTGCCGGTTCCTTGATTCCCGGTTTTCCAACCTGCGCACAGCTGCCACCCATTCGCTTGGAAACGAAAGTGGCATCTCCTCAAATCAAGGAAGTTGACCATGAACAACCAATCAGAACTAAAAACCATTGGCTTCACGCCGTTCATATACTGCTCGGACCAGGCGTTGTTCAACGTCCGCCCCGGCGTCCCCATCGTCGAAGCATTGGCACAGGCCTCCGATCTGCTATTCCTGGCCAAGGCATTTGCCAAGGATGCAGCCTACACAAAGAACACCGACCGCCATGCTTGGGCCGCGCATTACCTGACGGCGATGAGCAAAGCGGTAATTGATGATGTGGTGAAAGTGCTGACACCTAGACCTCCTCGTACCGAAATGGAATCAGAGGAGTAATGATGAGTCACCCATGATAGGCGCGCCGACTTTCGGGGCCGCTATTTACGACTGGGATTCCTTCTAGAAAGCAAAAAGTCCCGATACTTTTGCATCAGGGCTTTTTGTAAACCAGAGCATCGGCGATTCCTTTCACGGTTCCCCGTCTATCCCACTCACTGACTAGGAAAGACGTTGGGCACGGCCGCCGCTGCTTACAAGGATCCGGTCCGTACTGACGAGACGAAGATAACCTTCATAAACAAGAGCTATCGCTCACTAGTCGATTATTTTCTTCACATACAGATCTAATCTACGCAATACCTCTAAAGAATCAGCTTAGGGCATGGTGCAGCAGGATCCAGACAAGTATCGTCTGGAAAGCTGATTTATAAGGAAGCCGGCGATGGCCGTGGGTAATTACATAGAAGCGGTTGAGATTATCCGGCGTCTGGAGGGTGGCATTACGCGTCCCTTCCTGTGCCGTGCCAGCAATGACAAGCACTATGTGACCAAAGGGTTGGAATTGCCGCCCAGCGAGCGTATTGCCGAGCTGCTTTGTGCTCGCCTCGCCGCCCAATTCGGCCTACCGATCCCCGAACATGGCTACATCTACATTGACCCTGCTCTGCTGCGCTACAACTTAGAGGCACGCAACGATCTTGGTCCAGGAGACAGCTATGCTCTGGCCTATGTAGCGGACGCTGCCGACCTGTTGTACTCACAAGCACAGCAGGTTCCGAGTAACCTGCAAAAAGCCGTTTTTATCTTTGATTACTGGGTAGGTAACAGTGATCGTCAGCTAGGACCATTCGGTGGTCGCCCCAACCTACTGATGTGTGGAATTGATAATCAGCTTCAGCTGATCGATCACAACCAGGCGTTCAAATGGCCTCTGGATGCCCAAAAATTCGCGGAAAGCCATGTGTTTGGTCCGAGTAATCGAACCTGGAAACTGGATATGGTCGACAGAGTTGAATACAGCCAGCGGATGCACGACACTGCCATGCGATTTCATGACCTATGCTTGGACATACCCGATGAATGGCGTGAATCCATTGGCAAACGGGGGCTCGACATTCTGCTCGAAGAAATCGAAAGTAACCTGATGCACTGCCAATCGGACGAGTTCTGGAGCGTCCTGCAATGAAATATACCTGCCTTTACAGCATCGTGCGCTTCGCGCCTTTTGCCGAAACCGAAGAGTTTGCCAACGTCGGCATCGTTCTTTCGGCACCAGCGATCGGACGCATGGAGTACAGACTCGCCCGTAAAAATCTGAAACGGGTCAATCACTTCTTCGAGTGCAACAACCTATTCGCCAAAGCTATGGAAATAGCCCAGAACGAACTGGATAGCGTTCGCCTCATGACAACAGAGGCTCAAGAATCGCAGATCGTTAACCATTTTCGTTACCTGACCGAGCCGAAGGAATCACTGATTCGCTTCAGTCCCATGCGCTCGATCCTGGTGGAAAATTTTGACACGACTCTTGCAACGCTTTTTAGCCGCTATATCGAGCGCCAAGGTATTGAACGTGATCGTCGTGAAGAGATGATGGTTCGAGAAATTCGAACCATGTTCTTGGAAGCATCAATCCGTAATTTCCGCGATGACACCCTGATTGGTGATCTGACCAAACTACACCTGCCGCTGGTTCACCGTAATGAGGTAGTGGCCGCTATCAAGCCCTTGGCTTTCGATCAGCCTGAGCCAAGCGCGATACTCGACCACTGCGATCAGTGGCTGATGAAGTTCGTACGCGCTGAAAAGGAAGGGATTATCCAACTGAAAAACGTACTAATCCCCGTATCCGCCCCATCTGAAAATGAATCACCCCGCCACCGTAGAGCGGTGCACATCGCGAAAGCGAGCATCCAGGAGCGCGGCCTGCAGTTGGTCGACTTCCAGGCGACCCAAGTAATTGCCGCCTTCGCGCAGAACTACGCTCAGTAGTTTATCTAAGGTTCGGTCACTAGCCTTTCAGGCTCTCACAATGAAAAAAGCCGCGCTATTGCGCGGCTTTTTCATGCCCGTGATTCAGCCGTCACTTGGGCAATGCCTATGCAATCACATAACCCCCAGTTCGAATTTCGACCACAAGCGCCCCGCCGAACGAGCCTGTAACATGCTCAGCCATTGTTCCACGCCACTGGAGACGCCCCTTGCCTGATACACGCCCGCCCGTTCTGGACGAGATCGACCGCCAATTGATCGCAGCCCTGCAAATCAACGCCCGCGAGAGCGTGGCCATGCTTGCCCGACAATTGGGCATCGCTCGCACGACCGTCACGTCTCGTCTGGCAAGACTGGAAAAAGCCAGGGTTATCACCGGTTACGGTGTTCGCCTCGGGCAACGTGTGGTGGATGGGGGGTTGCAGGCGTATGTCGGGATCACGGTGCAACCGCGCTCAGGCAAGGAAGTGCTTCGCCGGCTCAGTGCAATGGCGCAGGTTCAGCAGTTGTGTGCGGTGAGTGGCGAATTTGATTATGTGGCGTGGTTGCGTACGGACTCGCCAGAGCAGCTGGATCAGTTGCTGGATCAGATCGGGAGTGTGGATGGGGTGGAGAAGACCACGACCTCGATTATTTTGAGTAGCAAGATTGATCGGGGGCAGCCGGTTTAGACGCGGCTTGAGCGAATGGGTGGCGGATAAGGCCTCATCGCGAGCAGACTCGCTCCCACAGGGATGAGTTTCGTCAGGTTGAATCAAAATATCGTCATATTGATTGTTTAATTGGCAAAACGACGACACATTGCGTCTTATTAACGTGTTCTACGCTCACTAGAATGGCTGGCATCTTTTCCTATACTCAGACGCGCACTCCGCGTCGGGTCGCCAGCAAGGTCAGCCATGAACAAGAACAATCGCCATCCTGCAGACGGTAAGAAACCTGTCACCATTTTCGGTCCGGACTTTCCTTTCGCCTTCGACGACTGGATCGAGCACCCGGCTGGCCTGGGCAGCATTCCTGTGCACAACCACGGCGCCGAGGTGGCGATTGTCGGTGCTGGCATCGCAGGCCTGGTGGCGGCTTACGAATTGATGAAGCTGGGCTTGAAACCGGTCGTCTACGAAGCCTCGAAAATGGGCGGTCGCCTGCGCTCGCAAGCGTTCAATGGCGCCGAAGGCATCATCGCCGAGCTCGGCGGCATGCGTTTTCCGGTCTCGTCCACCGCCTTCTATCACTATGTCGACAAACTCGGACTTGAAACCAAACCCTTCCCGAACCCGCTGACACCCGCCTCGGGCAGCACCGTGATCGACCTGGAAGGCAAAACGCATTACGCACAGAAACTGGCGGATCTTCCTGCCTTGTTCCAGGAAGTGGCTGACGCTTGGGCCGATGCTCTGGAAGCCGGCTCGCAGTTCTCCGATATCCAGCAAGCGATTCGCGATCGCGACGTGCCACGCCTCAAAGAACTGTGGAACACCCTCGTGCCGCTGTGGGACGACCGCACCTTCTACGACTTCGTCGCCACCTCCAAAGCCTTCGCCAAGTTGTCGTTCCATCACCGTGAAGTATTTGGACAAGTCGGTTTCGGCACCGGCGGCTGGGACTCGGACTTCCCCAACTCGATGCTGGAAATCTTCCGCGTGGTCATGACCAACTGCGACGATCACCAGCACTTGGTGGTCGGTGGTGTGGAACAAGTACCACAGGGCATCTGGCGGCATGTACCCGAGCGTTGCGTGCATTGGCCTGAAGGCACCAGCCTCAGCTCGCTGCACAACGGTGCGCCGCGTACCGGGGTGAAAAAGATCGCCCACGCCGCCGATGGCCGTTTTGCCGTGACCGACAACTGGGGCGACACCCGCGAGTACGCCGCCGTGTTGACCACCTGCCAGAGCTGGCTGCTGACCACGCAGATCGAATGCGACGAAACCCTGTTCTCGCAAAAGATGTGGATGGCCCTCGACCGCACCCGCTACATGCAATCGTCGAAGACCTTCGTGATGGTCGACCGCCCGTTCTGGAAGGACAAGGACCCGCAAACCGGTCGCGACCTGATGAGCATGACCCTCACCGACCGCCTGACCCGTGGCACTTATCTGTTCGACAACGGCGATGACAAGCCGGGGGTTATTTGCCTGTCGTACTCGTGGATGAGCGACGCGCTGAAAATGCTCCCGCATCCGGTGGAAAAACGCGTAAAACTGGCACTGGACGCGTTGAAAAAGATCTACCCGAAAGTCGACATCGCGGCGCGCATCATTGGCGATCCGATCACCGTGTCATGGGAAGCCGACCCGCATTTCCTTGGTGCTTTCAAAGGCGCCCTGCCCGGCCACTACCGCTACAACCAGCGCATGTACGCGCACTTCATGCAGGACGAAATGCCCGCCGAGCAGCGGGGGATTTTCATCGCCGGTGACGACGTTTCGTGGACACCGGCCTGGGTCGAAGGCGCGGTACAAACTTCGCTCAACGCGGTGTGGGGCATCATGAAACACTTCGGCGGTGAAACTCACGCCGAGAACCCGGGTCCAGGAGATGTGTTCAACGAGATCGGACCGATCGCCCTGCCTGAGTAAGAGGAATCCGAAATGCGTGTAGCCCTTTACCAATGTCCACCACTGCCCCTGGACGTCGCCGGCAATCTGCAACGCCTGCATCAACTGGCGCTGGAGGCCAAAGGTGCCGACCTGTTGGTGGTGCCGGAGATGTTCCTGACCGGCTACAACATCGGCGTCGATGCCGTCAGTGTCCTCGCGGAGGTGAACAACGGTGAGTCGGCGCAGCAGATTGCACGCATTGCCAAGTCTGCCGGGATCGCCATTTTGTATGGCTACCCGGAGCGCACCGAGGATGGGCAGATCTACAACGCGGTGCAGTTGATCGACGCCAACGGCGAGCGGTTGTGCAACTACCGCAAGACTCACCTGTTTGGCGATCTCGATCACTCGATGTTCAGCCCCGGCGCAGATGATTTTCCGCTGGTTGAACTCAACGGCTGGAAGCTGGGGTTCCTGATTTGCTACGACTTGGAGTTCCCGGAAAACGCCCGGCGTCTGGCCCTGGCCGGCGCCGAACTGATCCTGGTGCCGACGGCGAACATGATTCCCTACGACTTCATCGCTGACGTCACCGTCCGCGCCCGCGCTTTCGAGAACCAATGTTACGTGGCCTATGCCAACTTCTGCGGCCATGAAGACGAGATCCACTACTGCGGCCAGAGCAGCATCGCCGCGCCGGATGGCAGCCGCATCGCCCAGGCCGGCCTGGATGAAGCGCTGATTGTCGGCGAACTGGATCGTCAGTTGATGGAAGACTCGCGCGCCTCCAATCGTTACTTCCTCGACCGCCGTCCCGAGCTTTACGGCGACCTTAACAAGCGCTGAACCCTCGATATCCGCTAGCATTAGCGCTTCTCTGTTCTGGAAGTGCTCATGCCTGCGCTGAATCACCCTCGCCCCCACACTGAAACCCTGGCCAACGGCTTGCGGGTGACGCTGCGTCATGCCCCGAATATCAAGCGCTGTGCGGCGGTACTGCGGGTCGCGGCGGGCAGTCACGATGTGCCGCTGACCTGGCCGGGGCTGGCGCATTTTCTTGAGCATTTGCTGTTTCTTGGCACCGAGCGTTTTCCTGCTGGCCAAGGGCTGATGGCTTACGTTCAGAGTCACGGCGGTCAAGTCAACGCTCGGACCAATGAGCGCACCACCGACTTCTTTTTCGAACTGCCGACTCAGGCATTTGCTGGAGGACTGGAGCGTCTGTCAGACATGCTCGCTCATCCACGTATGAATCCGGACGAGCAGTTGCGGGAACGGGAAGTGCTGCACGCGGAATTTGTTGCCTGGTCACAGGATGCGGCGGCGCAACAGCAATTGGCGTTGTTCGAAGGACTTTCGCCCGCTCATCCCTTGCGTGGGTTTCATGCCGGAAACCGCGACAGCCTGCCCGTGCCGCAGCCTGAGTTTCAGCAAGCGTTGCAGGATTTCCATCAGTGGTTTTATCAGACCGGGCAGATGACATTGAGCTTGGCCGGGCCGCAGAGTTTCGATGAGTTGCGTGAGATGGCTCAGCGCTTTAGCGCCGAGATTCCTGCCGGGCAACGAGTCCCGCAACAAGCGCCTGCAGCACTGATGCATACCTCGGAAAAAACTTATCAACAGGCTGGCGAGCGGCGGCTCGATCTTCTGTTCGCGCTCGAAGCGTTGCCCGAGTCATCGCGTGAAGCGCTGGCGTTTCTGTGCCATTGGCTGAACGCCGCGAAACCAGGCGGTCTGATAGCGAAGCTGCGAGAACAGGGACTGGCTGACAGCCTGAAAGCCGAGCCGCTCTACCAGTTCGCCGGGCAAGCCTTGCTGCACATCGAATTCACCACCACTCAACCGGGGAGCGTGATCCACGAGAAGTTACTCGACTGGCTGGGCTTTTTTGCCTCCCATCTAGACTGGGCCGCCGTGCGCAAAGAATACGCTGCCCTCCTGCAACGCCGGCAACAAGTCAGCGGCGCCTTGCAATTAGCCCAACTGGACAGCGAACAGCTGGAAACCGGGTTATCGGACCAAGGCGTAGCAGCCCTTAAGGACATCCTGATCAAAATCGGCGCTGTGGATAACTTCAGCGGCGATTGGCAACTGCCGACGCCTAATCCGTTTTTACACACCGAAGCACCCGCGACCAATGCCGGACTGATTCGTGGACAGACCAGTAAACACCGTGGTCTACGCACGTTTGCCCAGGACCGTTCGCGCAGTCGTCGCGAAAACTCCCCGATGCAGTTCAGTCAGGCCTTGCCGGACAACACTGATGAAGGGGCGATTTACCTGCGCTGGCGACTCGACTTCAAACCTCACGCCAGCCTTCAGTCGAACCTGGAAAACCAGTTGCAGCCATTGCGTGAAGACGCGCGTCAGGCCGGCGTCGACTTTTCCTTCAGCGCAGCAGGCAATGAATGGCTGCTGAAAATGACGGGCCTACAGGCAGCGATGCCAATTGTCCTCGAACAGGCGTTGAAACAGCTGACAACAGCGGCGGCCGGATTCTCACAAGATGAACCGCCGGGCGTTGCGCTGATGCCGATCAAACAACTGCTGAAGGCGCTGCCTGATCATTGCCTCAAACCCGCCGCTGTCTCAGGGGATTTGCAGCCGCTTTGGTCGAGCGCGCGATGGGAAGGCCTGGCTATTGGCTTGTCGTCACAGACCCAAGCGGCAATGGGCTTGGCACTGAGCCGCGTGCCCGGTGCTGCGGATCATCAACCGTCGCCGCCCGCTGCGATCAACTCCCAGCGTCTGTGGAGCACCCTCGACACCGGCTCCAGCGAGCACGCGTTGTTGTTGTTCTGTCCAACCGCCACGCCGGACATCGCCGATGAAGCCGCCTGGCGCCTAATCGCGCACCTGTGCCAGACGCCGTTCTACCAGCGCCTGCGAGTGGACTTACAACTGGGTTATGCCGTGTTCAGCACGTTGCGCCAGATTCATGGTCAGACCGGGATTCTGTTCGGCGTGCAATCACCGAGCGTTGCACCTGCCGGTTTGCTGGAGCACATCGAACATTTTTTGAGTGAGTTGCCACAACTGATCGAAGGCATCGACGAGGCCACCTTCATCCATCAACGTCAGTCCCTGGTTGATCAATTCGACCTCAACGCCCTGCCCGTCCATCAGGCAGCCGAACTGCTCTGGCAGGGCAAGCTGGCTGGCCACTCGTCGGATTATCTGGAGCGTCTGCCTGAAGCAATGCTGATGATCGATCACGAAGCGTTACTGGCCGCAACGCAACGATTGAATCAAGTGCTTGGCGGCTGGCGCTGTCTGGCCAGCTGCCCCGCCCCAAGTGAGATTTGGCAAGTGACAAAATGATCATTACAGGCGGCGCAATTAGCTTTCTCAAAGTTTCATGGGCAACTTCATTGTAATTTTGAGTAACATAGCAACCTAACTATCTGAACCATCTCCGGCTGGAGGTGGACTATATGTATAGATATCACCGTCCCGTCACCTGAAGGAGCACTCCCATGTCCTGGTCCAAACCCGCTTACACCGACCTGCGTATCGGCTTTGAAGTCACCATGTACTTCGCCAGCCGCTAATCTTTTTTGTATCGCAGTGCCAACGCCTCGGCTCGCCGAGGCGTTTTTATTTTCAGTTTCGAACGATGGAGCGGCCATGTTTGTCCAGATTCTAGGTTCCGCCGCCGGCGGTGGTTTCCCCCAGTGGAACTGTAACTGCGTGAACTGCGCCGGGTTTCGCAATGGCACCCTTAATGCCAAGGCGCGGACCCAGTCGTCCATCGCCATTTCCGACAACGGCGTGAACTGGGTGCTGTGCAACGCGTCACCGGACATCCGCGCCCAGCTCCAAAGCTTTGCCCCGATGCAACCGGGGCGCGCCCTGCGCGATACCGGCATCAGCGCGATCATCCTGATGGACAGTCAGATCGATCACACCACCGGCCTGCTCAGCCTGCGCGAAGGTTGCCCACACCCAGTGTGGTGCACTGACATGGTCCATGACGACTTGAGCACCGGTTTTCCGCTGTTCACCATGTTGACCCACTGGAATGGCGGGCTGGACTGGAACCGGATCGAACTTGACCGCAGCTTCACCATTGCGGCCTGCCCGAGCCTGCGTTTCACGCCGCTGCCGTTGCGCAGCGCCGCACCACCCTATTCACCGCACCGCTTCGACCCGCACCCCGGCGACAACATCGGTCTGATCGTCGAAGACCTGAACACCGGCGGCAAACTGTTCTACGCGCCGGGATTGGGCAAGGTGGACGCGCCGCTGCTGGAGATCATGGCCGGCAGCGACTGCCTGCTGGTCGACGGCACGATGTGGGACGACGATGAAATGCAGCGCCGTGGCGTCGGCACTCGCACCGGCCGGGAAATGGGCCATCTGGCACAGAATGGCCCCGGCGGCATGCTGGAAGTGCTGGAGCAACTGCCGAAACAGCGCAAGGTGCTTATCCACATAAACAACACCAATCCGATCCTTGATGAAGATTCGCCGGAGCGTGCCGAGCTGATTCGGCGGGATATTGAAGTGGCGTATGACGGCATGAGTATTGTGTTGTAGGACATCGAGACCGCTGCGCGGTCTATCGCCAGCAGGCTGGCTCCCACAGGGGAATGCGATCAACTGTGGGAGCCAGCCTGCTGGCGATGAGGCCGGTCCTGACACCAAAGAATCCACCGGTTGTTCCCCGGAGAACCACAATGACTGACGCCCCAATGTCCCCCGCCGAATTCGAGGCCGCCCTGCGCGCCAAAGGTGCCTATTACCACATCCATCACCCCTACCACGTGGCGATGTATGAAGGCCGGGCGAGCCGCGAGCAGATCCAGGGCTGGGTCGCCAACCGCTTCTACTATCAGGTGAACATCCCCCTGAAAGACGCTGCGATCCTCGCCAACTGCCCGGACCGCGAGATCCGTCGCGAGTGGATTCAGCGCCTGCTGGACCACGACGGCGCCCCCGGTGAAGACGGCGGTATCGAAGCCTGGCTGCGTCTGGGCCAGGCCGTTGGCCTCGACCCGGATCAGTTGCGCTCGCAGGAACTGGTCCTGCCCGGCGTACGCTTCGCCGTCGACGCCTACGTCAACTTCGCCCGCCGGGCCCCTTGGCAGGAAGCCGCCAGCAGCTCGCTGACCGAGCTGTTCGCACCGCAGATCCACCAATCGCGCCTGGACAGTTGGCCACAGCATTACCCGTGGATCGACCCGGCCGGGTATGAATATTTCCGCACTCGCCTGGGTCAGGCGCGCCGTGATGTGGAACATGGTCTGACCATCACTTTGCAGCACTACACGACACGTGAAGGCCAGGAGCGCATGCTGGAAATTCTCCAGTTCAAACTGGACATTCTTTGGAGCATGCTCGATGCCATGAGCATGGCCTACGAACTGAAACGTCCGCCGTATCACAGCGTGACCGAGCAACGGGTCTGGCACAAAGGAATCACCTTATGAGTTTCGACCGTAGCAAGACCCCGACCTGGCGTACCGGCTACCGTTTCCAGTACGAACCGGCACAGAAAGGCCATGTGCTGCTCTACCCGGAAGGCATGATCAAACTCAATGAAAGCGCCGCGCTGATCGGCGGCTTGATCGACGGCGAGCGCGACGTGGCTGCGATCATTGCCGAACTGGATGCACAGTTCCCCGGCGTACCCGAGCTCGGTGAAGACATCGAGCAATTCATGGAGGTCGCGCGTGCTCAGCACTGGATCGAACTTGCCTGATTCCCTGTCAGACAAGTTACCGCCCAAACCCGACATCGGCTTGCCGCTCTGGTTGCTCGCCGAGCTGACTTACCGCTGCCCGCTGCAATGCCCGTATTGTTCCAACCCACTGGACTTTGCCGAGCAAGGCAAAGAGTTGAGCACCGAGCAGTGGCTGAAAGTCTTCCGCGAAGCCCGGGAGATGGGCGCAGCGCAGTTGGGCTTTTCCGGTGGTGAACCGCTGGTGCGCCAAGACCTCGCCGAACTGATTGCCGAGGCGCGCAAGCTGGGTTTCTACACCAATCTGATCACCTCCGGCATTGGCCTGACCGAGCAGAAAATCAGTGACTTCAAGAAGGCCGGCCTGGACCACATCCAGATCAGCTTTCAGGCCAGCGATGAGCAGGTGAACAACCTGCTGGCCGGCTCGAAAAAAGCCTTCGCGCAGAAGCTGGAAATGGCCCGTGCGGTGAAGGCTCACGGCTATCCGATGGTGCTGAATTTCGTGACCCATCGGCACAACATCGACAAGATCGACCGGATCATTGAGCTGTGCATCGCTCTTGAGGCGGACTTCGTCGAACTCGCCACCTGCCAGTTTTACGGCTGGGCGCAGCTCAACCGGGTCGGCCTTTTACCGACCAAGGAACAACTGGTCCGCGCCGAACGCATCACCAATGAATACCGCGCCAAGCTGGAAGCCGAAGGGCATCCGTGCAAGCTGATTTTCGTCACGCCGGACTATTACGAAGAGCGCCCGAAAGCCTGCATGAATGGCTGGGGCAGCATCTTCCTGACGGTCACGCCGGACGGCACCGCCCTGCCCTGCCACGGCGCCCGGCAGATGCCGGTGCAGTTTCCCAACGTGCGCGACCACAGCATGCAGCACATCTGGTACGACTCGTTCGGCTTCAATCGTTTTCGCGGTTACGACTGGATGCCCGAGCCCTGCCGCTCCTGCGACGAGAAAGAAAAGGACTTCGGCGGCTGCCGCTGCCAGGCGTTCATGCTCACGGGCGATGCGAGCAATGCCGACCCGGTGTGCAGCAAATCCGAACATCACGGCGTGATCCTCAAGGCCCGGGAAGAAGCCGAGCACGCGACCCAGACCATCGAACAACTGGCCTTTCGCAATGAACGAAATTCACGACTCATCGCAAAAAGCTGAGCCCTTCAGCGCCGCTAAAGCCGTCGCTGCCGGTGTCGATTTTGCCGAACTTCAGGTCGGCCAGCATGGCCTGTTCTGGATCGAGTATCGGCCCGAGGACGCCGCCTGCCGGATCTGGCATTGGCGCGATGGCGAGGCACATTGCCTGACGCCTGCGGGTTTCAGTGTGCGCAGTCGGGTGTACGAATATGGCGGTGGCGCGTTTTGTCTGACCGATGGCGGGGTGGTTTTCGTCAACGAGGCGGACCAACAGCTGTATCGGCAGTCGCTGACGGGTGAAACGCCTGAAGTGCTGACTTCAAGCGGATACCGTTATGGCGATCTGCAATTCGCCAACGGACAGGTTTTGGCGGTTGAAGAGGACGGTAACCGGCATCGGCTGGTGGCGATTGATGTGAATGATGGTGGGCGTCATCTGCTGGCAGAAGGTGCCGACTTCTACGCGGCGCCGACCCTGAGCCCAGACTCGCAACGCCTCGCGTGGATCGAATGGAGCCGCCCGAATCAGCCCTGGACTGCAACTCGGCTGATGGTTGCCGAACGTCAGAGCGATGGAGAGTTTGCGTCGCCGCGCTGTGTGGCGGGAGAGGATATTCAGGAGTCGCTGCAACAACCTCGATTCGATGACAACGGTCGCCTGTTTTGTCTGACCGATCGCGGCGGTTATTGGCAGCCATGGGTGGAGTCTTTAGACGGTTTGAGTCCGTTGCCAAGCGCCGCAGCGGACCATGGACCGGCGCCTTGGCAATTAGGGGGCTGCACTTGGCTGCCCCTGACTGAAAACCGTTACCTGGCGAGTTGGACCGAAGGTGGATTTGGCCGACTGGGTCTTTGTGGTGACACCCATGACGATTTCACCGGCGAATACAGCCGCTTCCGCCATCTCGCGCTGGATGAGCAATTCATATACTGCATCGCCGCATCGCCGTTCAGTTCGGCGGCAGTCATTGCCATTGACCGCGATAACTGGCAGGTCAAGGTACTGGCCGGCGGCATTGCACCGTTACCCGCCGAGCAGATCAGCGTCCCGCAAACCCTGCGCTACCCCAGCGGCCTGGGTGAAGCCCATGGGTTTTTCTATCCTGCGATGAGCGGCGATGCGAAACCGCCGCTGGTGGTATTTATTCACGGAGGTCCGACATCGGCGTGCTACCCGATGCTCGATCCGCGCATTCAGTACTGGGCGCAACGCGGCTTTGCCGTGGCCGATCTCAACTATCGCGGCAGCAGCGGCTATGGCCGGGCTTATCGCCAGGCATTGCATTTGAGTTGGGGTGACGTGGATGTGGAAGATGCCTGCGCGGTCGTCGCGCACCTCGCCGAACGAGGCTTGATCGATGGCGACAAGGCGTTTATTCGCGGTGGCAGCGCCGGTGGCTACACCACCCTTTGTGCGCTGGCCTTTCACAACGTCTTCCGCGCCGGTGCCAGCCTTTATGGTGTCAGCGATCCCGTCGCCCTGGGCCGTGCCACTCACAAATTCGAAGGCGATTATCTGGACTGGCTGATCGGCGATCCGGTGCAGGATGCCGAGCGTTATGCCGCACGAACACCGCTGCTGCATGCGGGCAACATCAGCGTGCCAGTGATTTTCTTTCAAGGTGAGCTGGACGCGGTGGTCGTGCCGCAACAGACCCGCGACATGGTCACGGCGTTGCAGGACAACGGCATTCTGGTCGAAGCGCATTACTACGCTGACGAACGCCACGGCTTTCGCAAGGCAGGCAATCAGGCCCATGCGTTGGAGCAGGAGTGGTTGTTTTATCGGCGGGTGATCGCGCTTGGGAACAATGCCTGATTAGCGGCGCGTCCATCGCGAGCAGGCTCGCTCCCACAGGGATTTCTGTACACCATAGATCCAGTGTGGGAGCGAGCCTGCTCGCGATAGCGATCTAGCTGACGCTGCGAAATTCAACGCTTGGCGATGATATAAACCGCATGCACGATCCCTGGAATGTACCCGCACAACGTCAGCAAAATATTCAGCCAGAACGCCCCGCCGAAACCGACTTGCAGAAATACACCCAATGGCGGCAACAGAATGGCGATGATGATTCGAACAAAGTCCATGGGGCAGCTCCTGATTTTAAGTAGGCTCGTGTAAGCACTATAGCTAATCGACCTGTGCCGTTCGTCAGGGTTCAGTGCAATGCCTCAGGCCAGTATTTCAAGGCCATGTTTTTGAACGATGCTCAGCAACTTCAGCGCCATGCCGCTGGGATGTTTGTAGCCCGATTTCTATTGGGAGGATGTGATGAAAGGGCCCGATGAACGCTTTAACCGCTCGAAAACCCTTACGGCCTGAGCTGATGACTTTTCTGCAGGCAAAAGAAAACCCCGCCGAAGCGGGGCTTTGCAGACTGTTTCCCTGACATCCATTTCACTCCGCCGTCCTGGCAGAATCCTACGTGTCCGTGTTGTTGCTTTGCGCTTCCTGCGCGACGTCCGTGTAATGAAGATTAACTGTGGATCCAATCTTCGCCTATGGGAGAACAGCAGCACGTCATGTAAGAGATTGCTTACATGACGTCATGTTTTTCAGAACTGCGCAGCATCCAGCAGGAACAGTGATTCACTACCGGCTTTCACCGACGCGCTCAACGAGTGAATGCGTGGCAGCAGGCGGGCGAAATAGAACCGCGCCGTACCCAACTTGCTCGCGTAGAAATCGTCCTGCGTTTCTTTACCCAACGCGGCTTTGGCCATCAACGCCCACATGTAGGCGTAGGCGACGTAACCGAAGGTTTGCAGGTACTCGACCGAAGCGGCGCCAATTTCATTCGGGTTGTTTTTCGCACGGTCCAGCACCCATGCAGTCAGTTCGTCGAGGGTGGTCACGGCGTCGTTCAGCGGCTTGGTGAACTCGGCGAGGCTGGCGTCGGCCGTCGCGGTGAAATGACGGATCTCGTCAGCGAACAGGTTGTAGAACGCCCCGCCGGTGCCGACGATCTTGCGCCCGACCAGGTCCAGCGCCTGAATGCCGTTGGTGCCTTCGTAGATCTGGGTGATACGCACGTCGCGCACCAGTTGCTCCTGGCCCCATTCACGGATGTAACCGTGGCCGCCGAACACTTGCTGGCCATGCACGGTGGTTTCCAGACCCAGGTCGGTCAGGAATGCCTTGGCTACCGGAGTCAGCAGCGCAACCAGGTCTTCTGCACGTTTGCGTGTGATCGCGTCTTCGCTGAATTTGGCGGTATCCAGCTGCATGGCCACGTAAGTCGAGAACGCACGGCCGCCTTCGTTCGAGGCTTTCATGGTCAACAGCATACGACGCACGTCCGGGTGGACGATGATCGGGTCTGCGACTTTGTCTTTGTTTTGCGCGCCGGTCGGCGAACGGCTTTGCAGACGGTCGCGAGCATATTCAACGGCGTTCTGATACGAGCGCTCGCCAGTCGCCAGGCCCTGGATACCGACACCCAGACGCTCGTAGTTCATCATGGTGAACATCGCTGCCAGGCCTTTGTTCGGCTCGCCGACCAGGTAACCGACGGCTTCGTCGAAGTTCATCACACAGGTCGAAGATGCCTGGATGCCCATTTTGTGTTCGATCGAACCGCAGTTCGCCGGGTTACGCGCGCCGAGGCTGCCATCGGCATTGACCATGAACTTCGGCACCAGGAACAGCGAAATGCCTTTCGGACCCGCTGGCGCGTCCGGCAGTTTGGCCAGCACCAGGTGAATGATGTTCTCGGTCAGGTCGTGCTCGCCACCGGTGATGAAGATCTTGGTGCCGCTGACTTTGTAGGAACCGTCGGCCTGAGGTTCGGCCTTGGTGCGGATGATCCCAAGGTCAGTACCGGCGTGCGGCTCGGTCAGGCACATGGAACCGGCCCAGACGCCAGCGTACATGTTCGGCAGGTACGCGGCTTTCAGCTCTTCGCTGGCATGGGCGTTGATCGACAAGCAGGCGCCGGCGGTCAGCATCGGGTACAGACCGAACGACAGGCTGGCGGAGTTGACCATTTCTTCGACCTGCGCCGAAACAGCCTTGGGCATGCCCATGCCGCCGTAGGTCGGATCACCACCGACGCCAACCCAGCCACCTTCGGCATAAGTCTGATACGCCTGTGGGAAACCTGCCGGGGTGGTGACCGCACCGTCGGCCCAATGGCAACCTTCTTCGTCTGCCGCACGGCTCAAAGGTGCGATGCTTTTGCTGGTGACCTTGCCGGCTTCTTCAAGAATGGCTTCGACGGTTTCCGCATCGACGGTATCGGCCAGTGCAGGCAGCTCGGCCCAGAGTTTGGCGACCTCGAAAACTTCATTGAGGACGAAGCGCATATCGCGCAGGGGAGCTTTGTAGTCAGCCATGGCAAACCTCGCAAGATCTAAACGGGTGATTCGTAGGAATGGTGTGTTCGTTGAGTCCGAGTGTAACCCAACAACTTTTGTGACACATAGGGTCAGCCCGTGACCATTTTGTAATGATTAGTCACCGACTATTCAGTCATTAAAAAACTCGCAATTATGCGGGTCTCCTGTGTGACGGATTTTAAAAGACTAAAGCGAAAACAACTCCGCTGGCAGCTTCATCAGACAATCGCTTCCCGCCTCGATGGCCGCCCGATGAGCGGCGGTGCGTGGCAGCAAACGCTTGAAGTAAAACTCGTTGGTCGCGAGCTTGCCCTGACAATAATCTGCATCAGCGCTACCCGCATCGAGCTGCGCCTGAGCCACCAGCGCCATGCGCAGCCACAGATAGCCGAGGATGATGTAACCGCTGTACATCAAATAATCCACGGATGCCGCACCGACTTCGTCGGCATTCTTCATCGCTGCCATGCCAACGTTGGTGGTCACCTCGCCCCACTGCTGATTCAGCGTGTTGAGTTGCGCCACGTAGCTGGCGAGCTGCGGGTGCCCGGCGTTCGCCGCGCAGAACTTATGCACGATTTTGGTGAAGCCGCGCAGCAGCTTGCCCTGACTGCCGAGCACTTTGCGTCCGAGCAAGTCCAGCGCCTGAATACCGTTGGTACCTTCGTAGATCGGGGCGATCCGGCAATCGCGAACCAACTGCTCCATGCCCCACTCACGTATGAACCCGTGCCCGCCAAACACCTGCATGCCGTGATTGGTCACTTCCAGCCCGGTGTCGGTCATGAAGGCTTTGCAGATCGGCGTCAGAAACGCCAACAGGTCTTCGGCGTCCTGACGCGCGGTTTCATCCGGACTCAGATGCGCCACGTCCAGCAGTTGCGCCGTGAAATAGGTCAGCGCGCGGTTGCCCTCGTTGAAGGCTTTCATGGTCAACAACATCCGGCGCACGTCAGGATGAACGATGATCGGGTCGGCGGCTTTTTCCGGCGCTTTCGCCCCGGTCAGCGAACGCATTTGCAGGCGGTCGTTGGCGTACTTGATCGCGCCCTGAAAGCTTGCTTCCCCAAGACACAGCCCTTGCATCCCGGTGCCAAGGCGCGCGTGGTTCATCATGGTGAACATGCAGTTCAAGCCCTTGTTCGGCTCACCGATCAAGAAACCTTTGGCGCTATCGAAGTTCAGTACGCAGGTCGCCGAAGCCTTGATGCCCATTTTGTGTTCGATCGAACCGCAGGAAACGCCATTGCGCTCGCCCGCCTCTCCCTCGGCATCGGGCAAGAACTTGGGCACGATAAACAGCGAAATGCCCTTGGTACCGGCCGGTGCGTCCGGCAGTTTTGCCAGCACCAGATGAATGATGTTGTCACTCATGTCGTGCTCGCCGGCCGAGATGAAAATCTTGCTGCCGGAGATTGCGTAGCTGCCATCGGCTGAAGGCACGGCGCGGGTCTTGATCATGCCCAGGTCGGTGCCGCAATGGGCTTCAGTCAGGCACATGGTGCCGGTCCATTGGCCGGCGGTGAGTTTGCTCAGGTAGGTGTTTTTCTGTTCTTCGGTGCCGTGGGCGTGGATCGCCGACATAGCGCCGTGGGTCAGCCCCGGATACATGCCCCAGGACGTGTTGCTGGAGCCGACCATCTCGCCGATCACCAGCCCCAGCGAACTCGGCAGGCCTTGGCCGCCGTACGTCGGATCCGCCGCCAGACCATGCCAGCCGCCCTCCACGTATTGTGCGAAAGCCTGTTTAAAACCTGTAGGCGTTGTCACCACGCCATTGTCGAAATGGCAGCCCTCTTCGTCACCGCTGCGATTCAGCGGGGCCAGAACGTTCTCACAGAATTTCGCGCCTTCTTCGAGGATCGCATTGACCATGTCCGGGCTGGCGTCAGTGGCGCCCAGCGCAGCATAGCTGCTGTGGAAATCAAAGACGTGGTCGATCAGAAAGCGCATGTCGCGCAGGGGAGCTTTGTACTCAGGCATGGTCGTTTCTCCGTCAGCAGATGCTTCAAACCTACTGCCGCCCACCACGCCCCACAATCACAGTCCAGACGCTGAATGCGCCATCATCACTCAACCCGCGGCGGCCTCCATGCGCACCGCGCCACGGCGCGTCTTACCGAACGCCACCACGCAGTTCCGCCCGGCGCCCTTGGCGTTGTAGAGCGCTTCGTCCGCAGACTTGAGGACTTTTTCGGGCGTCCGTTGCTCCATGCGTTCGGCGACACCGATGCTGACCGTGACCGACACACTGGATGCGCCCGCACCCGAGCGACGCTGGCGACCTTGCTGGTCGTCCTGAGGCCGGTTGTCCTGATTGCGCAGCTGAATATTGTAGGTGGCGATGGATTCGCGGATGACTTCCAGGTGCGGCATACATTCTTCGAGTGTCTTGCCCGCGAACACCAGCGCAAACTCCTCACCGCCATAGCGATACGCCCTACCGCCGCCGCCGATTTTCGACAGTTTGCTGGCGACCAGTCGCAGCACCTGGTCACCGACATCGTGACCGTGGGTGTCGTTGAATTTCTTGAAGTGATCGACGTCGCTCATGGCCAGCACATAATTGCGTCCCAACCGTTGCATCCGTTCGTTCAAGGCGCGACGGCCCGGCAAGCCGGTGAGTTCGTCGCGGAAGGCCATTTGATAGGCCTCGTGGGCGACCGCTGCAGCAATCATCAACATCACCTGACTGCACATGATGTTGAGGGTAAACGGAAGAATGAAGGTTTTCGGCAGCGCCCAGAACAACCCGAGCAAACCAACCAACTGAGCCGCATGCAACGGGCGCGGGTTGCGCCAGTATTGCCAACTCAACAGCAAGAAAGAAGCGATGAACACCGGATAGGACAGCTGGATCAGGCTCATCCAGGCGCCATGCAGCGCCGGCCAGCGGATTTCCGACAGCCACACCAACAAAGCCTGTGGGTAACTTTGCTCCAGCGCCAGCGCCACACTGCCAACGGCCAACAACACAGCGAAGCGCGCCACCATGTCCTGAAACAGGTGGGTGCGTTCTTGCCAGGCGGCGAACACGCCGAACATCAGCGGCAGCAACAGGCAACACAAATGGAACACCACGGCGGCGTCATCACGGACTTTGCCGTTGTCGCGGTAATAATCAGTCTGGGTATCGAGCAAAAAGTAGGCGATGTACACCGTGGCCATCAGAAACAGCTCTCGCTGCCGTCGGTACACCGCGCAGTACGCACCGCCGAGCAATAGCACCAGCGTCGGTAGCACGTTGAACAGCGAGGTGAAGAAAACGTTGAGGTCCTTGATGTAGGCAGCCGCAAGTCCCGCAAGTAAGAGCAGTAACGACGGTAGGAAATGGCTGAAACGTACAGCGGAAGAACGCGGCAAGGGTAAAGCTCCGACCGTCATGACAATAGATGGCATTGTGCCCACCTACTGTAACGGCAGAAACTCCGACTTACTGAGCGTTTTGGCAGGTTTTTTTAGCGGTTGCAGTAAAGCAAAAAAAAAACCGCCACTCCCCAAGG
Organism: Pseudomonas sp. BE134; assembly: GCF_031456105.1. Lineage (NCBI taxonomy): Bacteria > Pseudomonadati > Pseudomonadota > Gammaproteobacteria > Pseudomonadales > Pseudomonadaceae > Pseudomonas > Pseudomonas sp. BE134. The sequence goes on from NZ_JAVDUA010000008.1 coordinate 79,349, forward strand.
AGCAGCGGTTTTTTGAAGGACTGCGTTAAGGCTTAGTAGCCCAGGTCGAAGTTTTCTTCTTTCATGTCCATCAGGTTGTTGGCGCCCGACAGCATGGTTGCAACGTGAGTACGGGTACGCGGCAGGATGCGCTGGAAGTAGAAACGCGCAGTCTGCAACTTGGCGGTGTAGAACGCCTCTTCGGAAGTGCCGGCAGCCAGTTTTTCGGCTGCCAGACGCGCCATGTCAGCCCAGAAGTAGGCCAGGCAGGCGTAACCGGAGTACATCAGGTAATCCACGGAGGCCGCGCCGACTTCTTCGCGGTCTTTCATGGCAGCCATACCGACCTTCATGGTCAGTTCGCCCCATTCTTTGTTCAGTGCAGCCAACGGTGCGACGAATTCTTGAACGCCTTCGTTGCCTTCGTTGGTCTGGCAGAACTTGTGGACGATCTTGGTGAAGCCTTTCAAAGCTTCGCCTTGAGTCATCAACACTTTACGGCCCAGCAGGTCGAGTGCCTGAATACCGGTAGTGCCTTCGTACAGCATCGAAATGCGGCTATCGCGAACGTTCTGCTCCATGCCCCACTCGGCGATGAAGCCGTGGCCACCGTAGATTTGTACGCCGTGGTTGGCGGACTCAAAACCGACTTCAGTCATGAAGGCTTTGGCGATTGGTGTCATGAAGGCCAGCAGTGCATCGGCTTTCTTCTTCTCTTCTTCGTCCACGCCGTACTTGACGATGTCAACTTGCTTGGCCGTGAAGTAAACCATCGCACGGTTGCCTTCGGCGAATGCCTTCATGGTCAACAGCATGCGACGTACGTCTGGGTGAACGATGATCGGGTCAGCTGCCTTTTCCGGCGCTTTCGGGCCAGTCAGCGAACGCATTTGCAGGCGATCACGAGCGTATTTCAGGCCGCCCTGGAAGCCGATTTCAGCGTGAGCCAGGCCTTGCAGCGCGGTGCCCAGACGTGCGGTGTTCATAAAGGTGAACATGCAGTTCAGGCCTTTGTTCGCCGGGCCGATCAGGAAACCGGTGGCCGCGTCGAAGTTCATCACGCAAGTGGCGTTACCGTGGATGCCCATCTTGTGTTCCAGGGAACCACAGCTCACAGCGTTGCGTGCGCCGATCGAACCGTCCGCGTTCGGCATGAACTTCGGCACGATGAACAGCGAAATGCCTTTGGTGCCAGCCGGAGCATCCGGCAGGCGGGCCAGTACGATGTGGACGATGTTGTCGGCCATGTCGTGTTCGCCGGCCGAGATGAAGATCTTGGTCCCGGAGACTTTGTAGGAGCCGTCAGCCTGAGGCTCGGCCTTGGTGCGCAACATGCCCAGGTCAGTGCCGCAGTGCGGTTCGGTCAGGCACATGGTGCCGGTCCACTCACCGGAAACCAGTTTGGTCAGGTAAGCCTCTTGCTGCTCAGGCGTACCGTGCTCGGAAATGGTGTTCATCGCGCCATGGGACAGGCCTGGGTACATGCCCCACGACCAGTTGGCTTCGCCAACCATTTCGCTGACTGCCAGACCCAGAGACTCCGGCAGGCCTTGGCCACCGTGCTCTACGTCGTGAGCCAGGCTTGGCCAGCCGCCTTCAACGAATTGCTTGTAGGCTTCTTTGAAGCCAGTCGGGGTTTTAACACCGGACTCGCTCCAGGTGCAGCCTTCGGTGTCACCCACGCGGTTCAGCGGGGCCAGTACCTGCTCACAAAACTTGGCGCCTTCCTCAAGGATGGCGTCAACCATGTCTGGAGTTGCGTCCGCGCAAGCCGGAAGGCTCTGATAATGCGCTTCGTAGCCGAGCAATTCGTCACGAACGAAGCGAATATCACGCAAGGGGGCCTTGTAGTCAGGCATAGCGAAAAACCTCTGCTGATGTAACCGGGGATGAACGACCGCGTCGAATTGTCGCTGCGATCAAACAGTTGTTTGAAACATACGTTTACGCCCAAATCTTGTCAAGCATCGATCTTTAGCCGTTTGTCATCACCTCACCGATCTATCGAACACGCAGCAGTACACCACCGTTGAACAAACAAGGTGCTGTGTAAAAAAGATTAGTTGAGGGATAAGGACTTACACAGAAAAACGCCGCGAACAGTCGCGGCGTCAATGGAGCATTCAGCGAGGGTTCAAGCGAATGTGTCGATCAACGTTCCGAGCATTTCATCCGAAGCCTTGGCCACTTTGGCACCCGCTTCAATCTGAAGTTTACCTTGGGCCATGTCGATTACATGGCTGGCCAAGTCGGATAGCTGACTGCGGTCAACCGAACGCAAGCGATCCACCTGAGCCTCGGAAGACTGGCTGGTCACTGATCGCTCGATGGTAATGTTGGCGATCTGCCCGGACGCTTGATCAACGCGGTTCTGCCCTGAATGAATAGTACTCAGACCAGCATAAAAAGCGGTGTTTCCTGAGATTTGCATGGGAAGAGACGTCCTGGAGGATCAATAGTGAGCATTGAATCAGACATGATGGCAAAAGGCCCGTCAAAAACACTAATGGCATAGTGCCTTGCCATAGAGAAAACCTAGTCCAGCAAATCCAGCTGCAAATGTTCCGCCACGGATTCTGCCGTCACCAATTTGAGTTTCGGTACGCGCCCAAGGCAGGGCGCTGGAATACGCTCGGCGAGCGTCGCAAGGTTCTCTTCCAGGCGCGAAGTCTTGGGATCAATGATATTGGCGACCCAGCCTGCCAACTGTAGTCCATCCCGGGCAATTGCCTCGGCCGTCAACAGAGCATGGTTGATGCAGCCCAACCGCACACCGACCACCAGAATCACCGGCAAACCCAGCGCTATCGCCAGGTCAGACAGATTGGCCTGATCCGCCAATGGCACGCGCCAGCCGCCCGCCCCTTCGATCAAGGTGAAATCCGCCTGCAAATCGAGAATCTCGCGCATGGGCGCCAACAGTGATTGCACCGTCAATGCCACTCCGGCCTCCCTCGCGGCCAGGTGCGGGGCGATGGCCGGCTCGAACGCGACCGGGTTGACCTGGGCATACGTCAACGGCAGTGAGCACTCGGCCAACAGCGCCAGCGCATCGGCGTTACGCAACCCCTTGGGTGTCACATCGCAGCCAGAGGCCACCGGTTTTCCCGCCGCCGTGCTCAAACCCGCCGAGCGCGCGGCATGCAACAAACCAGCGGCAACGGTGGTCTTGCCGACGTCAGTGTCAGTCCCGGTGATGAAATAGGCTGCGCTCATATAGGTTTCTCCAACACGGCGTAAACCACCTGGTAAGTCGCTGGCAATCCCTCGGCCTGACGAAATTGCTCATAAGACTCGATCAAGCCAAGGATCCGCGCCCGCCCCGTCAAACCACCCGGTCGTCCAGGGTTCAGGTTGTGCGCACCCAATGCCTTGAGTTCATGAGTCAGGCTACGCACATCCGGGTAGTGCAACACATGTGGATGCGTTTGCAGGCTGAGAGTTCTCAAGCCACTGGCCGCACATAATTGCTGATAAACACCCAACTCGCGGAAACGGTTGACGTGCACCATGCCATCCACCTGACGCCAACTGTCACGCAACTCAAACAACGTCCCTACACATAGACTAGCAAACGCGAAAATCCCGCCCGGTTTCAGCACCCGATACGCTTCGCTAAGCACCGATTCAAAATCCGCACACCACTGCACGGCAAGGCTGGAGAAGATCAAATCGCAGGTCGAATCCTGCAGCGGCAGCCGCTCCGCATCGCCCGCGATGAAATGGTTGGCACCACCCAATGGACGGGCGTGATTGAGCATGCCTTCGGCGATGTCGAGGGCGACACCTTGACCGGTCGGAAAACGTTCACCCAGCGCGCGACTGAAATAGCCGGTGCCGCAGCCCAGGTCCAGCCAGCGACCGGGGACAAAATCAGCCGGCAAACGACTCAACAACTGGCTGCCGACATCACGCTGCAATTCAGCGACGCTGTCGTAACTCGCCGCTGCGCGAGAAAAGGACGCGGCCACCTGGCGCTTGTCGGGCAAACCGCCAGGCAAGTTGGGAAGGGATAAATCAGTCATCACCGGACTCGTGCAAAAAGGCCTGAATCGCCCCCGCCACACCGTGGGGGTCTTCCAGAAGAAACGCGTGACCGGCCTGTTCAATCAGACCGATTTCGACATCAGGCAGCAACGCCAGCAAGTCCCCTGCCGCTTCGGCCGGGACCAGGCCGTCAAGGCCGGCGAACAGATGCAGTTGCGGACCGCGGAACGCCTGCAAGGCTTGGCGAGTGTCCAGTTGTGCAAGCACTTCCAGTCCACTCATCAACACGGACACAGAAGCCTGAGGCGCACCACCGAGCAATAGCCGCGACAACCCGCGCGGGTCCTGCGCGCCTTGGGCACACAGCAACGAAAACCGCTTCAACGTCATACGTGGATCAGCCTTGCAGCCGGCCAGAAACGCATCGAAGGTCTCGGCGGGCATCGCGTTTGGCCATTGCTCATGGGCAATAAAAGAGGCACTGCTCGCCAGGGTCAGCAAGCCGCAGCAACGATCACCCCGACGGGACGCCAACTCGGTCGCCAGCATGCCGCCCAAGGACCAGCCACCGAGCCAGGCATCCTGCGGCACTGTCGAGTCGAGCTCTTCGAGCCACTCTTGGGGATCGCTCGACTCCAGTTCCGGCAACGGCTCGATCTCGACTCGCAGATGCTCATCCAGTCCCTGCAAGGCCGCCGCCAAAGGTTCCAGCGGCGAAATCCCGAGACCCCAACCGGGCAACAGAATCAGTCGATCACGCATGACTTGGCTCCGGCTTCAGCTGGGCGAAACAATCGGCCAGGCCGTTTAGCAACAGTTGCACCTGTGCCTCGCTGTGAGCGGCGGTCAGGGTCACTCGCAAGCGGGCGCTGCCAGCCGGCACGGTCGGCGGGCGGATCGCCGTCACCATCAGCCCACGCTCGCGCAACATCTGCGACAGGCGAACCGCACGCCCGGCATCGCCGATCATGATCGGCTGAATCGGCGTGAAACTGTCCATCAGCTCCAGACCGATTTGCTCGGCGCCTTGGCGGAACTGGCGGATCAGCGTCTTCAGATGCTCACGGCGCCAATGTTCGGTGCGCAGCAGTTCGAGGCTTTTCAGCGTCGCGCAGGCCAGCGCCGGTGGCTGGCTGGTGGTGTAGATATAAGGACGAGCGAACTGGATCAGGCTTTCGATCAACTCTTCGCTGCCAGCGACAAAGGCTCCGGCGGTACCGAAAGCCTTGCCCAGTGTGCCGACCAACACCGGCACGTCTTCCTGACTCAGGCCGAAATGCTCGACGATCCCGCCGCCATTGGCACCCAGCGGGCCAAAACCGTGAGCGTCATCGACCATCAGCCATGCGCCTTTGGCCTTGGCTTCACGCGCCAGCGCCGGCAGGTCGGCAATGTCACCGTCCATGCTGAACACGCCGTCGGTGACCACCAGCGTATTACCGGTGGCTTTCTCCAGGCGCTTGGCCAGACTCACCGCATCGTTGTGCAGATAGCGATTGAAGCGCGCGCCCGACAGCAAACCGGCATCCAGCAACGAGGCATGATTGAGCCGGTCTTCCAGCACCGTATCGCCCTGCCCGACCAACGCCGTGACCGCGCCGAGATTGGCCATGTAACCGGTGGTGAACAACAGCGCACGCGGGCGGCCGGTGAGATCAGCCAAGGCTTCTTCCAGCGCGTGATGGGGTGTGCTGTGGCCGATGACCAAGTGCGACGCCCCGCCGCCCACGCCCCAACGAGCAGCGCCGGCGCGCCACGCTTCGATCACTTGGGGGTGATTGGCCAGGCCGAGGTAATCGTTGTTACAGAACGCGAGCAACGGTTGGCCATCGACCACCACTTCCGGGCCCTGAGGGCTGTCGAGCAGCGGGCGCTGGCGGTAGAGGTTTTCGGCACGACGGGCAGCAAGGCGTGCGGCGAGATCGAAAGACATGCAGGCCTCAACTAAGGAATGTCAGATATTCCATGTGGGAGCGAGCCTGCTCGCGATTGCGGATTCACAGCCAACATTGATGTGACTGGAAGGTCGCAATCGCGAGCAGGCTCGCTCCCACAGGGGATCAGCGTCGATTAAACAGCAGCGTTGTAGAACTGCTCGCTGCTCTTCTGCTCAACCAGTGCCTGCTCAATGGCAGCCTGATGCACCTCGTCCGCGTGCTCTTCGCGCGCTTCCGGCAGAATCCCCAAGCGCGAGAACAGCTGCATGTCCTTGTCGGCCTGCGGGTTGGCGGTGGTCAGCAGTTTTTCGCCGTAGAAAATCGAGTTGGCGCCGGCGAAGAATGCCAGGGCCTGCATCTGTTCGTTCATCGCTTCGCGGCCAGCGGAAAGGCGCACGTGGGATTTCGGCATCAGGATGCGCGCAACGGCGAGCATGCGGATGAAGTCGAATGGATCGATGTCTTCGGCATTTTCCAGCGGCGTACCAGCGACTTTCACCAGCATGTTGATCGGCACCGACTCCGGATGCTCCGGCAGGTTGGCCAGCTGGATCAGCAGGTTGGCACGGTCATCGAGGGACTCGCCCATGCCAAGGATGCCGCCGGAGCAGATCTTCATCCCCGATTCACGCACGTAGGCCAGCGTTTGCAGGCGCTCGCTGTAGGTGCGGGTGGTGATGATGCTGCCGTAGAACTCAGGCGACGTATCGAGGTTGTGGTTGTAGTAGTCGAGGCCGGCGTCGGCCAGAGCAACGGTCTGGTCCTGATCCAGGCGACCGAGGGTCATGCAGGTTTCCAGGCCCATGGCTTTCACGCCTTTGACCATTTCCAGCACGTACGGCATGTCTTTGGCCGACGGGTGTTTCCACGCCGCGCCCATGCAGAAACGGGTCGAACCGATGGCCTTGGCGCGAGCGGCCTCTTCGAGGACCTTCTGCACTTCCATCAGCTTTTCTTTTTCCAGACCGGTGTTGTAGTGACCGGACTGCGGGCAATATTTGCAATCTTCCGGGCAGGCACCGGTTTTGATCGAGAGCAGCGTGGAAACCTGGACGCGGTTGGCGTCGAAATGCGCGCGGTGCACCGTCTGTGCCTGGAACAACAGGTCGTTGAATGGCTGAACGAAGAGTGCTTTGACTTCGGCCAAAGACCAGTCATGACGCAGGGTTGCAGAGGTGCTGGCGCTCATGGGCGTTTCCTTTGTTTTATGCTTGGCAAGCGGCTGGGAGGTGGAATACCCACAGACGCGACACGGATGTTCGGCATATTTAAGGAAGACTCATGCGCTGTCAACCACGTTACGATGGACCGGTTTACATCTGGTTAAAAAACAAACAGCGCTGTCTGCTCTGTGCAGAACCGGCCGATGGACAGGCTCCGATCTGCATGCCCTGCGAAACAGAGTTGCCCTGGCTTGGGGATCACTGCCAAACCTGTGCCCTGCCCTTACCAGGCGCCGGTCTGACCTGCGGACAGTGCCTGAATCAACCACCCGCGTTCGAGCAAGTCGCCGCACCGTGGACTTACAGCTTCCCGGTGGACACCCTGATCACTCGTTTCAAGCACTCTGCAAAGTGGCCGTTTGGCCGGCTACTCGGTGAACTCCTCGCGCAATTCCTGCAACATCGCTTCGACGAAGACCTGCATCGTCCCGACGCGCTCGTTCCGGTGCCGCTGGCCTCTGAACGCCTGCGCCAACGGGGTTTCAATCAAGCCGCCATGCTCGCCCGCTGGCTCGGCACTTGTCTGGATATTCCTTGCGACGAAACGCTGCTGTTGAGGACGCTAGATACCAGCGCGCAGCAGGACTTGAATGCCGAGGCCCGCAAAAAGAACCTGCGCAACGCCTTCGCCCTGACGCCCGGCGCGCGCATCAAGGGCCGGCATTTGGCCTTGGTGGACGACGTGCTGACCACCGGTGCCACGGCGCAAGCGCTCGCCCGGCTGTTAATGGACGCAGGTGCTGCGCGGGTTGACGTGTACTGTCTGGCCCGTACACCAAAACCCGGCGAAATGGCCTGACTTGACTCCCACTGCCCAAGCGGCCAACGTCTTACCCATTGTCACCGCCCAAAGCACCTCGCCATGTCCTTGCCAACGTTGTTATCCCAGCACATTGTTCGTCGTCCGCAGCGCATTGCGTTGCTGCAACACATCGCCGAGCAAGGCTCGATCACCCGTGCCGCAAAAAGCGCGGGCCTGAGCTACAAGGCCGCGTGGGATGCCATCGACGAGCTGAACAACCTGGCGCAGAAGCCGCTGGTGGAACGCAGCGTCGGCGGCAAGGGCGGCGGTGGCGCCAGACTCTCCAGCGAAGGCCAGCGCGTGTTGCGCCTGTATCAAAAGCTGCAAGTCTTGCAGGCTCAGGTGTTGGAGGCGGCCGAAGAGGCCAGCGATCTGGACCTGCTCGGTCGCCTGATGCTGCGCACCAGCGCGCGCAATCAACTGCACGGCACAGTGGCAGGGATCGAAGCTCAGGGGCGCAATGACCGAATCCGTCTTGAACTGGCCGAAGGATTGACCATCGATGCGCAGATCACCCACGACAGTACCTTGCGCCTGGAGCTGGAAACAGGCACTGAAGTGGTGGCGTTGATCAAGGCCGGTTGGCTTGAATTGTTGGGTATTGATCAACAAGCAACACCCGGCAATAACTTTATGAAAGGCATCATCGAAGACATTCTCGACGCCGAAGACGGCCCCAGCGAAGTGCGCATCGGCCTGCCCAATGGCCAGACGCTGTGTGCTTTGGCCGAGCCTCTGCATTTGCGAACGCTGGGGCTTGCCGCTGACAAACCGGTGCGGGTGCAGTTCGCGCCCTCCAACGTGTTGCTCGGTACACCGCTCTGAAACAAAAGCTTCATCGATGCTCTTTATGGTGACTGCAAAAACCCGCAGGGAGCCTGATGTGAGCCTATTAGAAGAAAACCAGTCCACCGACCTCGAAAAGATGGTCGGCCTCAGCCGTCGTGGGTTCATCAGCGCCGGAGCCCTCTGCGGTGCCGCCATGTTTCTCGGTGGCAACCTGCTGAGCCGCAGCGTGCTGGCCGCGAGTGTCAGCGCCGGTACCAGCAAGTTGTTGGGTTTTGAAAGTATCCCCGCCGCCACCAGCGACGCCATTACCTTGCCAGCAGGCTACAAATCCTCGGTGCTGATCAGCTGGGGCCAGCCCCTGCAAAACAACGGCCCGGCGTTCGACCCCACTGGCAACGGCACCGCTGAGCAACAGGAAGTCCAGTTCGGCGACAACAATGACGGCATGAGCCTGTTCGAGTTTCCCGATGAAAAAGACCGGGCGCTGATGGCGATCAACAACGAATACACCAACTATCGCTACCTCTACCCGCATGGCGGCATGCCGCAGTCCGCCGAAGAAGTGCGCAAGGCGCTGGCGTGCGAAGGCGTGACGGTCATCGAAGTGCAGCGCAAGAGCGGCCATTGGCAGTTCGTCCAGGGCTCGCGCTACAACCGGCGTATTCACGGCAACGCACCGATCAGCTTGAGTGGCCCAGCCGCCGGCCATGAACTGCTGAAAACCAGCACCGACCCGCACGGAAAAAATGTCCTCGGTACCTTCCAGAACTGCGCCAACGGCAAGACGCCGTGGGGCACCTACCTGACCTGCGAAGAGAACTTCACCGATTGCTTCGGCAGCAGCAATGCCGAGCAGAAATTCGACGCTGCGCAGAAACGCTACGGCGCAGTGGCGACCAGTAAAGAGATCAACTGGCATCAGCACGACGAGCGATTCGACCTGGCGAAGAACCCCAACGAACTCAACCGTCACGGCTGGGTAGTGGAGATCGACCCGTTCGATCCGCAATCGACCCCGGTCAAACGCACGGCCCTTGGACGCTTCAAGCATGAAAACGCAGCACTCGCCGAAACTCATGATGGCCACGCCGTGGTGTACATGGGCGACGATGAGCGGGGCGAGTTCATATACAAGTTCGTCAGCCGCGACAAGATCAACCACAAAAACCCCAAGGCCAACCGCGACCTGCTGGATCACGGCACCTTGTATGTAGCGCGCTTTGACGCCGGCGACGGCAATGCCGATCACCCGAAAGGTCAAGGCGAGTGGGTCGAACTGACCCACGGCAAAAACGGCCTCGACGCCAGCAGCGGTTTTGCCGACCAGGCCGAAGTGCTGATCCACGCGCGCCTCGCCGCCAGCGTAGTGAAAGCAACGCGCATGGACCGTCCGGAATGGATCGTCGTCAGCCCCAAGGATGGCCAGGTGTATTGCACCCTGACCAACAACGCCAAGCGCGGTGAAGAAGGTCAACCGGTGGGCGGGCCAAACCCGCGCGAGAAGAACGTCTACGGGCAGATTCTGCGCTGGCGCACCGACCGCGATGATCACGCCTCGAAAAGCTTTGCCTGGGACCTGTTTGTGGTCGCCGGCAACCCGGGTGTTCACGCTGGCACATCGAAGGGCGGCTCGTCGAACATCACGCCGCAGAACATGTTCAACAGCCCGGATGGCTTGGGCTTCGACAAGGCCGGCCGGTTGTGGATTCTCACCGATGGCGATTCGAGCAATGCCGGTGATTTTGCGGGCATGGGCAACAATCAGATGCTGTGTGCCGACCCTGAGACCGGAGAGATTCGCCGGTTCATGGTCGGGCCGGTGGGTTGCGAAGTCACCGGCATCAGCTTCTCGCCGGATCAGAAGACGTTGTTTGTCGGGATTCAGCATCCGGGGGAAAACGGCGGTTCGACGTTCCCGGAACATTTGCCGAATGGCAAGCCACGGTCTTCGGTGATGGCCATTTCCCGGGAAGATGGCGGGGTCGTCGGCGCCTGACAGGGCTGGTAAATGATCGTTCCCACGCTCTGCGTGGGAATGCCTCACCGGACGCTCCGCGTCCGCTTCTGGGGACGCGGAGCGTCCCTGGCTGCATTCCCACGCGGAGCGTGGGAACGATCCCATCCCCTAAAGTCAGCCCGTCTGCGCTACCATGCTTGGCCGGACGCGGCAGCCTGCTGCGCGCAGGAGTCAGCATGGCCCACCCGTTTGCAACCCTCACCCCAGACCTCGTGCTCGATGCCGTCGAAAGCATTGGCTTTCTCAGCGACGCGCGCATTCTGGCGCTCAACAGCTACGAAAACCGCGTTTATCAAGTCGGTATCGAAGACTCCGAGCCGCTGATCGCCAAGTTCTATCGCCCGCAGCGCTGGACCAACGAAGCGATTCTCGAAGAACACCAGTTCACCTTCGAACTCGCCGAATGCGACGTGCCAGTGGTTGCGCCAATGATTCACAACGGCGCCAGCCTGCACGAACACAACGGCTTTCGTTTCACCCTGTTCCCCCGCCGGGGTGGCCGTGCGCCGGAGCCGGGCAATCTCGATCAGCTCTATCGCCTCGGTCAGTTGCTGGGACGCCTGCACGCCGTGGGCTCCACCAAACCGTTCGATCACCGTGAAGCGCTAGGCGTGAAGAACTTCGGTCATGACTCGCTGACCACCTTGCTCGAAGGCAACTTTGTACCCAAAAGCTTGCTGCCCGCCTACGAGTCCGTGGCCCGTGATCTGCTCAAGCGAGTCGAAGAGGTCTACAAGGCCACGCCGCACCAGAACATCCGCATGCACGGCGACTGCCACCCCGGCAACATGATGTGCCGCGACGAAATGTTCCACATCGTCGACCTTGACGACTGCCGCATGGGCCCGGCGGTGCAGGACATCTGGATGATGCTGGCCGGTGATCGTCAGGAATGTCTCGGTCAGTTGTCGGAACTGATGGACGGCTACAACGAGTTTCACGATTTCGATCCGCGAGAACTGGCGTTGATCGAACCGTTGCGCGCCTTGCGCCTGATGCACTACAGCGCCTGGCTCGCCCGTCGCTGGGACGACCCGGCGTTCCCGCACAGTTTTCCGTGGTTTGGCAGTGAGCGTTATTGGGGTGATCAGGTGTTGGCGTTGCGCGAGCAATTGGCTGCACTGAATGAAGAACCACTAAAACTTTTCTGACCCACACAGCCCCCTGTGGGAGCGAGCCTGCTCGCGATGGCGGTTGATCATTCAACATTGATGTCGACTGACCCGACGCTTTCGCGAGCAGGCTCGCTCCCACATGAGTTGCGTGTTCACAATTGTCCTACCTATTCAGGCAGGACATCCACAGACAAATCTCCTTACAATCCCCTTTTTGTTAGCTGCCTAAGCAAGGATTCTGCATGCAAGTCGCCAACCCGCGTCGCGGGTACATTTTGGGTCTTACTGCCTACATCATCTGGGGACTGTTCCCGCTCTACTTCAAAGCCATTGCCAGCGTGCCCGCCGTGGAGATCATCATCCATCGCGTGCTGTGGTCCGCGCTGTTCGGTGCCTTGTTATTGATGGTGTGGAAACATCCAGGCTGGTGGCGCGAGTTGCGTGACAACCCCAAACGTCTGGCGATCCTGGCCCTGAGTGGCACGCTGATCGCGGCCAACTGGCTGACTTACGTGTGGGCAGTGAATGCCGGGCGGATGCTTGAAGCGAGCCTCGGCTATTACATAAATCCGTTGGTGAACGTCTTGCTGGGCATGCTGATCCTCGGCGAACGATTGCGGCGCATGCAGTGGATCGCCGTAGGTCTGGCGGCAATCGGCGTGGCGCAACAGGTGTGGCAAGTCGGCAGCCTGCCGTGGGTGTCGCTGGTGCTGGCGTTGTCCTTTGGTTTCTACGGATTGATCCGCAAGCAGGCGCCCGTCAAAGCGCTGCCTGGTTTGGTGGTGGAAACCTGGATGCTGGTGCCGATTGCGGTCGCGTGGCTGCTGTTCAACCCGACAGCGGCCAGCGCGCAACCTGAATTCTGGACCACCTCCGAAGCCTGGTGGCTGGTCGCCGCCGGTCCGATCACGCTGGTACCGCTGATCTGTTTCAACGCCGCCGCGAGGCATATCCCCTACACGACATTGGGATTCCTCCAGTACCTGGCGCCGACGCTGGTGCTGCTGCAAGCCGTTCTGCTGTTTGGCGAACACCTGTCGTCCAGCACATTGGTCGCGTTCATCTTTATTTGGGCGGGCCTTGCGGTTTACAGCGTTGATGCGTGGATAAGTTTGCGTCGTCGCACCTGATCAAAAAACACACAAATCTCTACAGGCCACGCCCCTCGTGGCCTGCACCGATCCTTCCCAAGGTTATCCACAGCGTGATCCCCGGCGTTTGTGCGCAACTTGTTGAAACTGATGGCTTTTTGATCAGATCCTGAAGAAGCCCGGCCGGCGTGGGCTGGCGGGCTGTCTCTACAGGTTATCCACAGGCGGGTGCACGTTAAACTTGGATAACCCTTCTTGAATAACCCGGTCAAGGCTCACTGCGCAATACCAGTTCCACCATCAAATCGTCCGCCAGGGTTTCCAGGCGCGACTGCAATACGTCCAGCGACAAGGTCAGCGGCACTGCGAGGATCGCCTCAGCGTGGAACAGCGGCTCGCTGCTCATCGGCGCCGGGCGCACTTCTGTGACCAACCGTTCAAGGTTCACGCCTTGCTCGCTGAGCAGACGGGTGATGTCACGCACGATCCCCGGGCGATCATTGCCCACCAACTCCATCGCGATCGGCTTCCAGGTGCAGGATTGTTCGATACCGCTTTCGGCAATCAGTACGCGAATGCCGTGGGCGGACAACGCCTGTAGGGCATCGACCAATTCATCGTAGGCCTCGGCCGGCACGCCCACCCGAAGTATCCCGGCGAACTGCCCGGCCATACGCGACATGCGGCTTTCCAGCCAGTTGCCGCCGTGCTCGGCAATGCACTGGGCGATGCGCTCGACCTGCCCGGGCTTGTCTGGAGCAAACACTGTGAGTACGAGGTGGTCCATGGCGCAGCCCTCTTTTGTTATAGAAACAGAAGTATAGGCAAGGCTTGATCCTGCAATGAATCGTCTGACGCCTTCGCGGGCAAGCCCGCTCCCAGAAGGACAGCGCATAGCCCTGTGGGAGCGGGCTGCCCGCGATTGAAGGCAACGCCAAATGAACTGAAAACCACAAATCGTGTACAAGTTTTTATATTTAACTGGAACAATCCAATAGTTTTTTGAGAACATCCCGTGCCTCGACGTGACTGCAATGCGTCACGGGGTCGCAGAACGACGTAATTAGTCTGATTTTCACAAGCGCAATTCATCATGTAGTATGCCGCAGCGCGCACTACATAACGTTGGATCGATGTCCGCCACGGCCATACTCGCAACCCTTAAAAGCCCAGTCAGCAAGGCCTAAAAGCCGTTGATCGGACCGAACCCAGCCGCCCGTTTGGGCATGTACTGGAGGACAGGTTTGTGGTTTAAATGGCCATAGGCTTCATTGTCAAAATTGAAGAGCTGAAAAGCGAAATAGCTGAGCAGAGTGAGGCAAGCAATGACTGAACACGTTCAAGTCGGTGGCCTGCAGGTCGCCAAAGTCCTGTTCGACTTCGTGAACAACGAAGCCATTCCCGGTACCGGTCTCACCGCCGATAAGTTCTGGGCCGGTGCCGACAAGGTCATTCATGACCTGGCGCCGAAGAACAAAGCCCTACTCGCCAAACGCGATGATTTCCAGGCTCGTATCGATGGCTGGCACCAATCCCGTGCCGGTCAATCACACGATGCCGTGGCTTATAAAGCCTTCTTGCAAGACATCGGTTATCTGCTGCCAGAAGCAGCCGATTTCCAGGCAACGACGCAAAACGTCGATGACGAAATCGCCCGCATGGCCGGTCCACAACTTGTGGTCCCGGTGATGAACGCCCGTTTCGCGCTCAATGCTTCGAACGCCCGCTGGGGTTCGCTGTACGACGCGCTCTACGGCACCGACGCCATCAGCGAAGCCAATGGCGCGGAAAAAGGCAAAGGCTACAACAAGGTTCGCGGCGACAAGGTCATTGCCTTCGCCCGTGCTTTCCTCGACGAAGCCGCGCCGTTGGCTGCCGGCTCCCACGTCGATTCCACCGGCTACAAAATCGTAGACGGCAAACTGGTGGTCGCCCTTAAGGGTGGCAGCAACACCGGCCTGCGCAACGACGCGCAGCTGATCGGCCTCCACGGCGACGCCAGCGCTCCGACCGCGATCCTGCTGAAGAACAACGGCCTGCACTTGGAAATCCAGATCGATGCCAGCACCCCGGTCGGCCAGACCGACGCTGCCGGCGTCAAAGACATCCTGATGGAAGCCGCGCTGACCACCATCATGGACTGCGAAGACTCCGTCGCTGCTGTCGATGCCGATGACAAAGTGGTGATCTACCGCAACTGGCTCGGCCTGATGAAGGGCGATCTGTCGGAAGAAGTCTCCAAGGGCGGCCAGACCTTTACCCGCACCATGAACGCCGACCGCACCTATACCGGTGTCGATGGCAAGGAACTGAGCCTGCACGGTCGTTCGCTGTTGTTCGTGCGTAACGTCGGTCACCTGATGACCATCGACGCCATCGTCGACAAAGACGGCAACGAAGTGCCGGAGGGCATCCTCGACGGTCTGGTGACCAGTCTCGCGGCGATCCACAGCCTCAACGGCAGCAGCTCACGCAAGAACAGCCGCACCGGATCGGTTTACATCGTGAAGCCGAAAATGCACGGCCCGGAAGAAGCCGCGTTCACCAACGAGCTGTTCGGTCGCATCGAAGACGTTCTCGGTCTGCCGCGCAACACGCTGAAAGTCGGGATCATGGACGAGGAACGTCGTACCACGGTCAACCTCAAGGCCTGCATCAAGGCGGCCAGCGAGCGCGTGGTGTTCATCAACACCGGTTTCCTCGACCGTACGGGCGATGAAATCCACACCTCCATGGAAGCCGGCCCGATGGTGCGCAAGGCCGACATGAAGGCCGAGAAGTGGATTGGCGCCTACGAAAACTGGAACGTCGATATCGGTTTGAGCACCGGCCTGCAAGGTCGCGCGCAGATCGGTAAAGGCATGTGGGCCATGCCCGACCTGATGGCCGCGATGCTCGAACAGAAAATCGCTCACCCGCTGGCCGGTGCCAACACTGCCTGGGTTCCATCGCCGACCGCCGCTGCACTGCACGCGCTGCACTACCACAAGGTTGACGTGTTCGCCCGTCAGGCCGAACTGGCCAAACGTGCTCGCGCCTCGGTGGACGACATCCTGACCATTCCGTTGGCGGTGAACCCGCAATGGACCGCAGAACAGATCAAGCACGAACTGGACAACAACGCCCAGGGCATTCTCGGTTATGTCGTGCGCTGGATCGACCAGGGTGTCGGCTGCTCGAAAGTGCCGGACATCAACGACGTCGGCCTGATGGAAGACCGTGCGACGCTGCGTATTTCCAGCCAGCACATCGCCAACTGGCTGCGCCACGGCATCGTCACCGAAGAGCAAGTGATGGAAAGCCTCAAGCGCATGGCGCCGGTGGTTGACCGTCAGAACGCCAATGACGCGCTGTACCGTCCGCTGGCACCAAACTTCGACAGCAACATCGCCTTCCAGGCGGCAGTCGAACTGGTGGTCGAAGGCACCAAACAGCCGAACGGCTACACCGAGCCGGTTCTGCACCGTCGTCGTCGCGAGTTCAAGGCAGCCAATGGCCTGTAACTGACCGCCGATACCGGACATGAAAAAGCCCTGATCTTTGGATCAGGGCTTTTTTATTTTTAATGCGATCCCTTGTGGGAGCAAACCTGACAGGTCTGAACTAAGGCTTCGCCCCCAACTCATGTTTGACCAGTGCCAGCAGCTTGGCGCTATCGATAGGCTTGAGCAGAAAATCCACAACGCTCAAATGCATGGCCGCGATGGCGTCTTTCACGTCAGCGTCACCGGAGACAATGATGATCGGCAAGGCCGCCCGAACCGACTCACGTATCTGACGGATAAGGTCCAGGCCATCGACATTGCCCATACGCAAGTCGGTGATCACCAAACCGATTGAAAGCTTTTTCACTTCTTCTTCAGCAATCAGCAGCTTGAGTGCGCTTTCACCGCTGGCCGCGGTGATGCAGCGAATACCGTCCAATCCAAGAATTTGCGACAACAACTCGCGCGCGTCTTTATCGTCATCGACGATCAACACCCGCTGCAGCGGCAAATCGGGTTCGAGCATGACGGCACTCAGCGCCTCGCGCTCGGCATCACTCAAAATATCTTCGTCGGACATGGCGTTCTCTACGTTTTCAACTCAAGCACCTGGCACATGCGTCAGACATCGCTAAGCAGACCCTCAATGTGCACTTCGTCGGAAAGATTTCCAAGAGGCAAATTGAACGGTTTTTCGTAGATTTGTTTCAGGCGCTTCCAAAATCGCGCCCCCTGGGCAGCCAACCTAGACTTACGTCCAATGGGCACCCTGTGCGCAGGGGCCGACCATGGCTGAGTCATCCGACAATGATAATTCCAAACGACTGCGGTAATGGTTATGAGTAAAGCGGACGCCTTCACACAGGCAGGGAAAACCGCGGTGTTGCAGAACATCCAGGGCACGATGCAATTCCTTCAGCGTTTCCCGCCCTTCAATCAGATGGAACACGCTCACCTGGCGTACCTGGTTGAGCAATGTCAGCTGCGTTTTTATGCCCCCGACGAAAGCATCATCAAGCCTGCCGATGGGCCGGTTGAGCACTTCTACATCGTCAAACAGGGCCGCGTCGTCGGTGAGCGCCCGCACACCGCCAAGGGCGGCACCGAAACCACCTTCGAAATCACCACCGGCGAGTGCTTCCCTCTCGCAGCGCTGCTGGGTGAGCGGGCAACCCGCACCGAACACCTCGCCGCCGAAGACACCTTTTGCCTGCAGCTGAACAAGCTGGCGTTCATCAAACTGTTCGCGCTTTCCAGCACCTTTCGCGACTTTGCCCTACGCGGCGTCAGCAGCTTGCTGGATCAGGTCAACCAGCAAGTCCAGCAAAAAGCCGTGGAAACCCTCGGCACCCAGTATTCGCTGAACACGCGCCTGGGCGAATTGGCGATGCGCCACCCGGTGACCTGCAGCCCGGCGACGCCATTGCGTGAAGCGGTGACGCTGATGCACGAGCAGCAGGTCGGCAGCATCGTCGTAGTCGATGAACACAAAGCCCCGCAGGGGATTTTCACCCTGCGCGACCTGCGCCATGTCGTGGCCGAAGGAATCAACGACTTCAACGAAGCTATCGAGCAGCACATGACCCGGGCGCCGTTTTTCCTGACGCCGGACCACAGCGCTTTCGACGCGGCCATCGCCATGACCGAGCGGCACATCGCCCACGTGTGCCTGGTCAAAGATCAGCGGCTGTGCGGCGTGGTCTCAGAGCGTGACCTGTTTTCCCTGCAACGGGTTGATCTGGTGCACCTGGCACGGACGATTCGCAACGCCCCGCGCGTGGAAAACCTGGTGTTGATGCGCGGCGAGATCGGCCAATTGGTCGAACGCATGCTGGCGCACGGCGCGTCATCGACACAAATCACTCACATCATCACCTTGCTCAACGACCACACCGTGTGCCGAGTGATCGAGCTGACCCTCGCCGAGAAAGGCGATCCCGGTGTGCCGTTCAGTTGGTTGTGCTTCGGCAGCGAAGGCCGTCGCGAGCAGACGCTGCACACCGATCAGGACAACGGCATTTTGTTCGAGGCTCGGGATGCTGCGCAGGCGGCAGAAATACGCGGCAAGCTGTTGCCGATTGCCCAGCAGATAAACCAAAGCCTGACGCTGTGCGGCTTCACGCTGTGCAAGGGCAACATCATGGCAGGCAACCCGGAGCTGTGTTTGTCGCGTGCCGAATGGGCGCGGCGGTTTGCGGCGTTCATCCGCGAGGCGACGCCGGAGAACCTGCTGGGTTCGAGCATCTATTTCGACTTGCGTGTGGTCTGGGGTGATGAGCAAGGGTGCGAGCAATTGCGCCGGGGGATTCTCGATCAGGTCGGCGATAACCGGCTGTTCCAGCGGATGCTGGCCGAGAACGCCTTGCGCAATCGTCCGCCTGTGGGGCGTTTCCGTGAGTTCGTCCTGGCGCGCAAGAACGGTGAAAAAGCCACGCTGGACTTGAAGGTGCAGGGACTGACACCTTTCGTCGACGGCGCCCGGTTGCTGGCCTTGGCTCACGGGATCGAAACCAACAATACCCTGGAGCGATTTCGCCAACTGGTGGCCAAGGAAATCATTCAGCCACTGGACGGTGCGGCCTATGAAGAGGCGTACCACTTCATTCAGCAAACCCGCATGCAGCAACATCAGTTACAGACCCGGGAGAACTTGCCCTATTCCAACCGGGTTGATCCAGACAGCCTGAATCATCTGGACCGACGGATCCTGCGTGAATCCCTGCGCCAGGCGCAACGCCTGCAAAGCAGCCTGACCCTGCGGTATCAGCTATGAGCCTGTTTTCATGGCTGCGCCCGGCCACGCCCCTCCTGTCCGGTGAATGGCAACAACGTTTGCAGCGCTTGCCCGCGGTAGCCGAGCTGGGTGGATGCAGCCTGCGCGAACAGCGTTGGGTAGTGCTCGACCTGGAAACCACCGGGCTGAACCTGAACAAAGATCGGGTGTTGTCCATCGGTGCCGTGGTGATCGAAGACGGCGCCATCGATTTCAGCCATCAGTTCGAACGCACGCTGCAATGCGCCGACTTGAAGCTGGCACCCAGCGTGCTAATTCACGGGTTGGGCCCAAGCGCCATTGCGGCCGGCAGCGACCCGGCGCAGGCCTTGCTGGAATTCATGGAGTTCGTTGGTGACAGCCCGGTGTTGGCGTTTCATGCCCCCTTCGATCAGCACATGCTTGGCCGCGCACTGAAAGACCATTTGGGCTACAAGTTGGCCCATCCATTTCTGGATGTGGCAGACATCGCGCCGCTGCTGTGCCCACAGGCTCACATACGAGACGCCGGGCTGGATGAGTGGATAGACTGGTTCAAACTGGAAGTGTTCGAGCGACATAACGCCAGTGCCGACGCGCTGGCGACGGCCGAATTGGCATTGATCCTGTTCAGCCGGGCGCGGCAGCAGCAGATTCATAGCCCGCTGAACCTGCAACAGCGGTTGAGTCAGTGGAAACGCCGGCAGCGGGCACCTTCCTTTTAGATCTTCACTGCATCGACTGACGCCATCGCGAGCAGGCTCACTCCCACAGGGATTACACGGAACCTGGTGGGAGCGAGCCTGCTCGCGATGAACGATGACGCGGTCAAGCTGCATGCATACAACTCAATCCACCCGACCAGCGCCAATTGCTTACCGTCCCCGCCTCTGCCACAATCGCGAACAATTCTCGTTAGTTAACACTTCCCAATCGGTGATGCTGCGTGTCGTCAATCCAAAGCCCCCACAGTGAGCTCGTTGGTGCGTTATATCGCGACCATCGCGGTTGGCTATTGGCTTGGCTGCGACGCAACGTGGCGTGTCCGCAACGTGCAGAAGACCTGAGTCAGGACACTTTCGTGCGTTTGCTGGGCCGGGATGAACTGAATGAGCCTCGCGAGCCGCGGGCATTCCTGGTGGCAATTGCCAAAGGCCTGCTGTTCGACTATTTCCGTCGCGCCGCGCTGGAACAGGCCTACCTCGCCGAACTGATGCTGATCCCCGAAGGCGAACAACCGTCGGTCGAGGAGCAGCAACTGATCCTCGAAGACCTCAAAGCCATCGACCGCCTGCTGGGTCAGCTGTCGAGCAAGGCCCGGGCAGCGTTTCTCTACAACCGACTCGACGGTCTTGGTCATGCCGAAATTGCCCAGCGACTGGGCGTCTCGGTGCCGCGTGTTCGGCAATACCTGGCCCAAGGGATTCGTCAGTGCTACATCGCGTTGTACGGTGAGCCGGTATGAAACCGGTCAGTTCCAAACCGGTGTCGGCAAAAGTGCTGGATGCGGCGATTGCCTGGCAATTGTCCCTGGACTCCGGCAATCCGCTGGAGCGCGAAGCGTTCAGCCAGTGGCACGCGGCCCACGAGGAACATGCCCGAGCCTGGCGCCAACTGGGCATGCTCGACCAGCGTTTCAGCGTCGCCAACGGCCCCGCGCGTACGGCGTTGCTGCAATCGCGTGAAAGCATTCGCCGTCGCGTGCGCAAACTGGGCAGCGGCGTGGCCAGCGTTGTCGCGGTGATCGGGCTGGCCCTGTTTGCCGGTGAGCGTTATCTGCCTCTCGACTATTGGCTGGCCGACCAGCGCACCGCCACCGGTGAGCAGCGCACCGTGCGCCTGGCAGACGGTACGCTGATCAACCTCAATACCCACAGCGCCGTGGACATTCGTTTTGATGAGAAGCAACGGCGGAT
This sequence comes from Pseudomonas sp. BE134, assembly GCF_031456105.1. Taxonomy (NCBI): domain Bacteria; kingdom Pseudomonadati; phylum Pseudomonadota; class Gammaproteobacteria; order Pseudomonadales; family Pseudomonadaceae; genus Pseudomonas; species Pseudomonas sp. BE134. Next base: position 100,442 of record NZ_JAVDUA010000008.1, read on the forward strand.
CATCCTTCAAGAAGGCGAAATCCTCGTCGAGACCGGTCACGGTGATGCCCGGCCGTTTATCGTCGAAACCCGCGAAGGCAGCATGCAAGCGCTAGGGACGCTCTTCCTGGTCAAGCGCGAGGAACAAGGCACGCGCCTGAGCGTGTTGAAGTCCGCGGTGGCGGCGCATCCACAATCCAGCTCCGAGGAGCAGGTTCTCCACGAAGGTCAGCAAGTGTTGATGCACAGCAATGGCCTTGGGCCGGTTGTCGCCGTCGACCTCGGCGCCGATGCCTGGACCCGCGGCATGCTGGTGGTCGACAACGCTCGCCTGGAAGATCTGGTGCAGGAGCTCGCTCGTTATCGGCACGGGCATTTAGGCGTAGCGCCGGAGATTGCCGACCTGCGCATTACCGGCAGTTTTCCGCTGCACGACACCGACAAAGCCCTGAGCACCCTGCTGCCAACCCTGCCGGTGCAGATTGAACAGTACACGCCGTGGTGGGTAACGGTGGCGAAAGCTGATACCAAACCTTAAGTCCTGCGGTGTCTGATCTGCCGCCATCGCGAGCAGGCTCGCTCCCACAGTTTGATCTTAGGTGTACACAGAATTTGAGCCCACTGGAGATCCCCTGTGGGAGCGAGCCTGCTCGCGATGAGGCCATCAGACTCAATCAACTATCTGAATCTAAATTATTTTCATCCAGCCCTATCACTTTTTGATTCTCGTACGGCACCTAAGCAATTGAGAAATATTTCCATTCAGGAGCCGCTGCATGCCCCGTTCGCTCTATACCCTGTTGCGCCCCAGCTTGCTGGCTGTCGCCATTGCCTTTTGTACGCCCTTGGCCAGTAGCCAACTGATCGCCGCTGAACAGGCATTGAGCGTTCGCGCCTACAACCTGCCGGCCGCACCGTTGGCCAGCACCCTTAACCAGATTGCGAGCCAGGCCGGTCTGGCGCTCTCGTTGAATCCATCGCTCGCCGCAGGCAAATCCTCGGCACCGGTGAAGGGCCAGTTCGACGCCGCTGGTGCCCTGCGTGAAGCCTTGCGCGGCACGGGCCTGCAACTGGAACAGAGCAGCGCCGGCACCTACAGCCTGGTCGCCATTCCAGAGGGCACACTGGCCCTGCCGGAAACCGCCGTCATCGGCGTGGACAATGGCGAAACCGCCTGGAGCCCGGTAGAAGGCTACCTGGCCACTCGCACCGCCGCCGGCACCAAGACCGATACAGCGCTGGTGGACGTACCGCGTTCGATTTCGGTCGTTACCCGCGACCAGATGGACGATCGCAATGTGCAAAACCTCGATGACGCCGTGCGCTACATGCCCGGTGTCACCGCCAGCAGCTACGGCAGCGACACCCGCGCCGACTGGCTGCGCGTTCGCGGTTTTGAACCGACCCAGTTCCTCGACGGCCTGCCTCTGCCTAAAGGCGTGTACGCCAATCCGAAACAGGAAACCTGGAACCTCGACCGCCTGTCCGTACTGCGCGGCCCGGCTTCTTCAGTTTACGGCCAGACCCCGCCGGGGGGCCTGCTGGACATGGTCAGCCGCCGTCCAACGGCGATAGAGAGCAACGAGATCGACCTGCAATACGGCAGCGACAATTATCGTCAGATCAACTTCGCCAACACCGGCAAGATTGATGACGAAGGCCAGTTTCTTTACAGCCTCAGCGGCGTAGTGCGCGACGCCGGCACGCAGATCGACCACGTCGACAACAAGCGCTACAACATTGCGCCGAGCCTGACCTGGAACATCAACCCGGACACCCAGTTCACCTTGCTGACGCAATTCACCCGCGACGATACCGGCATCACCAGCCAGTTCCTGCCGATACAAGGCACTAAAATCGACATGCCGTTTGGTGATATTTCACATCACAAGAACCTTGGCGATCCGGACTGGGAATATTACGACCGCACCTACTACGCGCTGGGCTATGCGTTCGAACATCGTCTGAACGACGTCTGGCAGTTCAAGCAGAACCTGCGTTATACCAAGACGGACCTGTCGTTCCAGGGCATCACCGTCGGCGCGTATCCGTTCACCCAGGTTGATGATGCGGGCAACGTTGGCCGCACCACCACCAGCGTCGATGAAGACATCAGTCAGTTCGCCGTGGATAACAACTTCCAGGCCGATTTTGCAACGGGTGACGTGCGTCACACCGTGCTGGTGGGTCTCGATCACCAGCGCAGCAATACCAACTACCTCTCCATCTTCGGAACCGCACCACCGACCAACGTCAACAACCCGATATACGGTTTGCCGATCGAGCGTCCGGACCGTTCCACCGCGTTCTACGATTACGACCAGAAGACCTACCAGACCGGTCTGTACTTGCAGGACCAGATGGCCCTCGACCATTGGCTTTTCACCCTCGGCGGACGTGAGGACTGGGTGCACACCGGCACCAAGTTCTTCAACAAAGGCGATGCCACCAACACCGAACGTGACAAGAACTTCAGTGGCAACGCGGCTATCAGTTACGTGTTTGACTCGGGCTTTGTGCCGTACCTGTCGTACGCCGAGTCCTTCCAGCCCACGACCGGTGCATCGGCCTCGGCCACCGAATCGTTCAAACCTACCGAAGGCAATCAGTGGGAACTGGGTATCAAGTACCAGCCACCCGGCAGCGACACCCTGCTGACTGCCGCAATCTATGACCTGACCCAGAAAAACGTCTCGGTCACCACCAACGTTGGCGGCACATCGATCACCAGCCAGACCGGCGAAGTCAAAGTCAAAGGCCTGGAACTGGAAGCGGTTTCCGATGTAACTGAAAACCTCAAGCTCGTCGCGGCGTACACCCTGGCCAAATCCGAAGTACAGGATGGCGAGTTCAAGGGCAATCGCCTGCAACTGATGCCTAACCAACAGGCGTCGCTGTGGGCTGACTACACCTGGCACAACGGCTTGCTGGACGGCTTCGGCGTCGGTGCCGGCGCTCGCTACACCGGCAATACCTACGGCGATCAGGCCAACACCGAACTGGGCAAGGCCGATGCCTACACCGTGTTCGATGCGGCCGTGCACTACGACCTCGGTCGTCTGGACAGCAGCCTGAAAGGCGCGTCCCTGGCCTTGAACGCCACCAACGTGTTCGACAAGGACTACATCTCCACTTGCGACAGTTTCTACTGCTACTACGGCGACCAGCGCAGCGTCGTCGCCAGTGCAAGCTACAAGTGGTAATTGTCTGACCGGCATACCCCAACACCAGGCCGTCCTCTTCAGGACGGCTTTGGTATTTCTGAAGGCCTGGATATGAAAAGTAAAACAATACGACGCTGGTCCTTTGTCCATACCTGGAGCAGCCTGATTTGCACGGTCTTTTTGTTGATGCTGGCAGTGACCGGGCTGCCGTTGATCTTCCACCATGAGATCGATCACCTGCTGGGCGATGCCCCCGAATTGAAGCAAATGCCGGCGGACACGCCATTGCTCGATTTGCAGCAGTTGGTGTTGGCGGCTGAAAAGCATCGCCCCGGTGAGGTCATGCAGTATTTCGGTTTTGACGAAGATGAGCCCAACGGCGCCTTTGCAATCATGGCCGCTACTGCCGGTGCCGAGCCGAATTCGTCACATACTTTCATGCTCGACGCCCGCACCGGCGAAGCCCTGGAAATGCCCTCGGCCAACGGCGGTTTCATGATGGTCATGCTGCGCCTGCATGTGGACATGTTTGCCGGTCTGCCGGGCAAGTTGTTCCTGGCGTTCATGGGGCTATTGTTTGTGATCGCCATCATTTCCGGGGCGGTCCTGTATTTGCCGTTCATGCGCCGCCTGAAGTTCGCCACCGTCCGCCAGGACAAATCCACCCGCCTGCGCTGGCTTGATCTGCATAACCTGATCGGTGTGGTCACGCTGACTTGGGCGCTGGTGGTGGGCGTGACAGGCGTTATCAGCGCCTGCGCCGACCTGCTGATTGCCGCCTGGCGCTACGAGAGCCTGAACGCGATGGTCGCGCCGTACCGCGACGTGCCACCCCTGACGCAACTCGCGCCGGCGACCCGCCTGTTCGACATCGCCAAGGAAGTTGCGCCGGACATGACGCCGGACTTCATCGCCTTCCCCGGTACGCGGTTTTCCAGCGAGCACCATTACGCGGTGTTCATGAAAGGCAACACCCACCTGACTTCGCACCTGCTGACACCGGTGCTGATCGACGCCAGCACCCTGCAAGTCACCGCCGTGGCGGAACGACCGTGGTACATGGACGTCATGGGCATGTCACAACCCCTGCACTTCGGTGATTACGGCGGCATGCCGATGCGGATCCTGTGGGCGACCCTCGATGTGCTGACCATCATCGTGCTCGGCAGCGGGGTTTACCTGTGGGTGGTGCGGCGCAAAGCGGCAAAACCGGTGCTCGAATCCGCCGAGGCTCAAGCATGAAGCCAAGGCAATCGAACTTCTGGAAGGTCTTCGGCACGCCCACGGTTATCGCCTTGCTCAGCGCCGCCGGGTTATTCGCGGCGCTGCTGGGTGATGGCGTGTGGGACGCCTTGAGCTGGCTTGGCCTGGGCGTTCCCGCCTTCTTCGCCCTGCGCGGCCTGCTGCAACGCCGCTGATCTGTGTAGGAGTGAGCCTGCTCGCGATGAGGCCGTCACACTCAACATTCTTGTTGCCTGTTTCACCGCTATCGCCAGCAAGCCGGTCTCACTCCTACAGGGGTCGACCTTGAGCTATCGGGTCAACGCGCTATGCTGCCGACACTGCCACCGACCGAGACGCTGCCATGTCCGCCCCCAGCATGACCCTGTACCACAACGCTCTATCGCCCTTCGTTCGTAAAGTCATGGTGCTGCTGCACGAGACCGGTCAGATCGGCCGCGTGGCGCTGCAAGATTGTGTGCTCACACCGGTCAGCCCCGATCAGTCACTCAACGAAGACAACCCGCTGGGCAAAATCCCTGCGCTACGCCTGGCCGACGGCACCGTCATCCATGACAGCCGGGTGATCCTCGACTACCTCGATCACCAGCACGTCGGTAACCCGCTGATTCCACGCGACGGTTCGGCGCGCTGGCGGCGCCTGACCCTGGCCTCCCTGGCCGACGGGATCATGGACGCTTCGGTAATGGTTCGTTATGAAATGGTCCTGCGCGATCCGCAGAAGCATTGGGACGAATGGCTGGAGGCCCAGCGCGACAAGATTCGTCGCGGGTTGGCGTTGCTGGAAAAAGATGCGATTGCCGAGTTGACCAGCCATTTCGATGTCGCTGCGATCAGCGTTGCCTGTGCCCTGGGTTACATCGATTTGCGCCATCCGGATCTGGCGTGGCGCGAGGCGAATCCGCAGTTGGCGGCGTGGTATTTCGAGGTGAGTCAGCGGCCTTCGATGTTGGCGACGATGCCCAAGGTTTAGATCTGCGCTGGAAACCGCTTGAATTCAGCAGTCGGGTTTGTCGGCGGTAAACCGTCGCGCCGGGTTCACCGCCGCACCGAACTCACGCAAAGCCTTGGCGCCGATCAGCAGCGGGTAATTGAAGCTGCTGCGGTCGGTCAGGTTGACCTCGACGGTGCGCTTGACATTGCCCAGGCACAGCTCCAGATCGACTACCGGGCGCTTGGTGGGCGCGACCACATCCGCGTCTTCCTCATCTTCTTCGGAGCGGGTCTTGATCTTGCTGATCCGTGCGACCTTGTGTTCGTAGACCTTGTTGCTCGCGTCCTTGGTGGCAAGGCGGAAACGCACCCATTCTTCACCGTCGCGGGTAAAGGTTTCGATGTCTTTGGCCGACAGCGACGCGGTCAGGGCACCGGTGTCCATCTTGGCCTTGAGCACTTCACCGCCGATTTCCGGCAGCGCGATGTATTCGTAACGCCCGTACAGGGTCGGCTCGGCAGCCATAATTGGCAGGGCCACCAGGGAAAGCAGTGCAAGGATCGATTTCACGTAATGGGCATCCATAAGGAGTGGGCAGCGGGATTTTAGACCGTTGTCGAGTAGATCGTTCCCACGCTCTGCGTCCCAGAAGCGGACGCGGACGCGGAGCGTCCATTGAGGCGTTCCCACGCAGAGCGTGGGAACGATCGTGTCGCAAGGTTAACGCCTCAAAGGTGAAACATTCGTCACCCCCGATTTGGCCTGTCGCCCCAAGCTGCTTATCATGGCGCGCCCAAATGATTCCAAGAGTTACTTATGCGCCGCCTGCTCACCGGCTGTTTCGTTGTCCTGCTGCTGTTGCTCAATACCCTGGTCCTGATCGGGCCACTGATGGTGTTTGCCCTGCTCAAACTGATTCTGCCCGGTCGCTTTCTCGACTACGCCTCATGGGTGGTGATGTGGATCGCCGAGACCTGGGCGGAGATCGACAAGCTGATCTTCCGGTGGTGCATTCCGACCCGGTGGGACATCCGTGGCGGCGATGGCCTGCGTGTCGATACGTCGTATCTGGTGATCAGCAATCATCAGTCCTGGGTCGATATCCCGTCCTTGATCCAGGCCCTGAATCGGCGCACACCGTTCTTCAAGTTCTTCCTCAAGAAAGAGCTGATCTGGGTACCGTTCCTGGGCCTGGCGTGGTGGGCGCTGGATTACCCGTTCATGAAGCGCTACACCAAGGCCTTCCTGGCCAAGCACCCAGAGCTGGCGGGCAAGGATCTGGAGATCACCAAAGCGGCGTGCGAGTTGTACAAGCGCCAGCCCGTGACGGTGGTCAACTACCTGGAAGGCACACGCTATACCGCCGCGAAAAGCGCCCAACAACAATCGCCCTTCACTCCCCTGCTTCGGCCCAAGGCCGGCGGTGTGGCGTTCGTGCTGGCTGCGATGGGCGAACAACTGGACGCCGTACTCGATGTGACGGTGGTGTATCCGCAACAGGCGATTCCGGGGTTCTGGGATTTGATCAGCGGCAACGTGCCTAAAGTCATCATCGACATCAAAACCCGCCAACTCGACTCCGAGCTGTGGCAAGACGATTACGAAAACGATCCGCTGTTTCGCGAAAAAATCCAGAACTGGGTCAACCAGCTCTGGATCGAGAAGGATCGACAGATCGACGCATTGCGCGCCGAGTGACGTTGAATCAAATGCCGGTGCCGGCGCCCCAGATTCCGCCCAGGCTATCCAGCAACGAACCGCCAACGCCTTGCTGACCGAGGTATTGCAGCAGCACCGGGGCAAACTGGCCGATCATTCCGCCGTCCATCCCCAATGCGCTGAACGCATCGTTCAGGTCGTTGGTGTTCTTCACGTTGCCCAGGGCGTTATCCAGACCGGCGGCTTTGCCGGACGAACCGAGTAAGCCCGCGAGGGCACCCAACTCACCACCGCCCGACAAAATGTCGATGCCTGGTACGCTTTTGGCCAACTCGGAGTAATCGGTCGAACTCAATTGATTCTTGGCCAACCCGAGCATCGCCCCGGCGCCGCCAACAGCTTGTTGTGGCGTCACGTTCAATTCGCTCAGCGCACTCAGCAGATCGGCCGTCTGCGGGGTCGGCGCGGCTGCGGCGGCTGCGTTATCGCCCTTCATGCCGGAGATGGCATTGGCCGCATCGTTCAGGCTGAACTGAGCAAAGACCGGGCTGGCCGCCAGACTCATCAGCGAAGCCAGTGCAAAACCGCGTGAAATCTTCATCCAGACATCCTCTTGTGCCATGAAAACCGCCCGTGAGCGGACGGGAAAGCTGCCGGTTTGACCCGGCATTTACTGCCTTGTTCCGAAGCGAAGCTTTACAAGTGCTATCGCCCTTAAGCTAAAAGGCATTAAAAGCCTAAAAATCATAATAAACCGATATAAAAATCTGTCAGATCTGACAGTTGGCACCAACCACAAACAAAGCCAAGATTTTTGCTCCTTTTAAGTAACGGAATACAAATGATGAAGCTGAAAATTGTCGCTAGTGCCCTGGTTAGTCTGGCTATGATGAGCACCGCCTATGCAGCAACCTGCCCCACACTCTCGGTAACCAATGGTCAAGGCGCCGAAGATCTCACCTTCACCTCTGCACGCCTTCAAGACAAAGACAATGCCAATTCGGTAGTCATCTGCCGATATGAAGGCAAGGACGACCTGGGCGCCTCTTCTGGTATCAGGACCGGTGCTCCGGTACAAGGCACTGTAAGCAATTGGAAAGGCGATGATTGCGCAACCAAAGACGGCGACGCCAGCAAGTGCGCATTTAAATAGCCAGTTTGACTCAAGAATAAAAAGGGCAACCCGACGGGTTGCCCTTTGTATATGACTGAAACTTACGCTGCACTAAACAACTTATGCGGATCAATCACAAACTTCTTCGGCACGCCGGCATCGAACTCGCCATAACCACGCGGTGCGTCATCCAGGCTGATGACTTCCACGCCAACAATATCGGCAATATGAATTCGGTCCCACATGATCGCCTGCATCAGCTGGCGGTTGTACTTCATCACTGGCGTCTGGCCGGTGTGGAAGCTGTGGGATTTGGCCCAGCCCAGGCCGAAGCGAATGCTCAGGCTGCCCATTTTCGCGGCGGCGTCCACAGCACCCGGGTCTTCAGTCACGTACAGGCCAGGGATACCGATTTTGCCGGCCACACGAACCACGCCCATCAGTGAGTTGAGCACGGTGGCAGGAGCCTCGTGTTTCACGCCGTCATGGCCATGACCGCGTGCTTCGAAGCCTACGGCGTCGACGGCGCAATCCACTTCCGGCTCGCCCAGCAGCGCAGCGATTTGTTCGTGCAGCGGCGTGTCCAGGGACAGGTCGGCGATTTCGAAACCCTGGGCTTTGGCGTGGGCCAGGCGAACGGTGTTGACGTCACCGATGATCACCACTGCAGCGCCCAACAGGCGAGCGGACGCAGCCGCAGCCAGGCCGACCGGGCCGGCACCGGCGATGTACACGGTGCTGCCTGGACCAACGCCAGCCGTTACGGCGCCGTGGTAACCAGTGGGCAGGATGTCGGAGAGACAGGTCAGGTCGCGGATTTTTTCCATCGCACGGTCGCGATCAGGCAGTTTCAGCAGGTTGAAGTCGGCGTACGGCACCATCGCGTATTCCGCCTGGCCGCCGGTCCAGTCGCCCATGTCGACATAGCCATAAGCCCCGCCCGGACGCGCCGGATTAACGCTCAGGCAAACGCCAGTATGCATTTCCTTGCAGGAACGGCAGCGCCCGCACGCCACGTTGAACGGCACGGACACCAGGTCGCCGATTTGCAGGTTCTCGACGTCGCTGCCCTTCTCGATGACTTCGCCAGTGATTTCGTGGCCCAGCACCAGACCGGTCTGAGCGGTGGTACGGCCGCGCACCATGTGCTGGTCGGAACCACAGATGTTGGTGGAAACCACACGCAGGATGACAGCGTGGTTAATCTTCCTGCCGCGCGGGTCCTGCATTTTTGGATAGTCGATTTTCTGTATTTCGACTTTGCCATTGCCGAGATACACCACACCACGATTGCCAGACATGCTTTCACCTCGCTGTTGTTTTTATGTAGCGGTCGCGTCGCCATGGATCGGCGGCGCGTTGATTGCTCGGGTTATTGCCTGTGTCTTGTGTTGTCCTTTAAGGCCTCATCGCTGGCAGACCAGCTCCCACAGTTGATCTTTGATGTGACTGAGATCTGTGGGCAGACACAAATCCCTGTGGGAGCTGGCCTGCCAGCGATGGCGATCTACAGAACGACGGTTCTGTTCGCGTTCAAAAACACGCGTCGTTCAATGTGATAACCAACCGCCCGCGCCAACGTCAGCCCTTCAATATCCCGCCCCTTGGCGATCAGGTCTTCCGGGTAATGACTGTGGTCCACCGCCTCCACGCCCTGGGCAATGATCGGCCCTTCGTCCAAGTCGTTGTTGATGTAATGCGCCGTGGCGCCGACCAGTTTCACGCCCTTGTTGTAGGCCTGGTGATACGGTTTGGCACCCTTGAAACCGGGCAGCAGGGAGTGATGGATATTGATCGCCTTGCCGTCGAGCTTGCGGCACAGCTCTGGCGACAGGACTTGCATGTAACGCGCAAGGATCACCAGTTCGGCGCCGGACTCTTCGATCACCTGCCACACTTGACGCTCCTGCGACGGCTTGTCGTTCGGGTCCAGCGGGAAGTGGTAGTAAGGAATCTGGTGCCAGTCGGCCAGCGGCTTGAGGTCCGGGTGATTGGAAACCACGGCGGCCACGTCCATCGACAATTGGCCGATGCGCTGGCGGTAGAGCAAGTCATTCAGGCAGTGATCGGCCTTGGAGACCATGATCACCACTTTTGGCCGGTAGTTCGGCGCGGTCAGCTCGAAAATCATGCCGAAATTGGCACCACGTTCTTCGAGACCGGCGCGGAAGGCCTGCTCGTCGAAGCCGTCGGGTTGACGGAATTCCACGCGAATGAAAAAACGGCCCGAAAGCCGATCATCGAAGGAATGGTGCTCGGTGACGTAGCAGCCCTGCTCGAACAAAAAGCGGGTCACCGCGTCCACGGTGCCGAGGACACTGGGGCAGTCGGCGGTCAGAATCCATGTGTCTGGGGCGCGGCTCATAGTCGTGTTTCTCCTCTGATCGTTCCCATGCTCTGCGTGGGAATGCCGCCATGGACGCTCTGCGTCCGCTTTGGGACGCGGAGCGTCCCGGGATGCATTCCCACGCAGACGGTTCGACGCCTCGACGTGGGAACGATCGTTAAGCCTGAACGCTGAGGCCGTATTCGGCGGCCGCATCCTGCAACCACAACCACCAGTAATCCGAGAAGCTGCGACGAATCAGCAGTTCCCAGGTGTCTTCAGCGGTATGGCGGATCACCAGTTGCGACTTGGCGAACACCGTGCCTACAGCCTTGCCTACCGGGAAGCTGTTGGGGTGCACGTCGTAGCTGGTGGACTTCATCAGCACCTGACGCACCTTCGGACCGCTCAGTTCGAGGATCTGCTGGCCGCCGCTGACGTTGGTGATTGCGATGTGCAGGTCGCCCAGCGCTTCACGCAGTTTTTGCTCGGCGGCGAATTCTTCACCGGTCGGCACGATCAGCAGCCACTCATCCGGCCCCATCCATTGCAGGCTGGTTTCGCCTTTGATGACGACGGTCAGCGCACCCGGCAATTCGATGCCGAGGGCCTTGTGCACGCCGGCGGCAAACGCGGCATCGTGGCCATCGCCACGAAGGGTCAGGTGGCCGAGGAGTTTTTTCTCACGCACGATCACGCCGGCGTTTTTGCGGCCCTTGCCCGCAAGACTGGCGAGGTCGGCATGATGCAGCGACGACTCGGCCTTGGCCCCGGTGGTTGGGCGTTGTTGGTAAACATTGGCTGCGGTCATAAAGCACCTTTCCTGAATGATCGTTCCCACGCTCTGCGTGGGAATGCCTCTACGGACGCTCCGCGTTCGGCTGTTAGAGGGACGCGGAGCGTCCCGGGATGCATTCCCACGCAGAGCGTGGGAACGATCGACTTACACGTTCTGGCGATCGCCTTTTGGATCGAAGAACACCGAAGAAACAATTTCCGCCTCGATCACGCTGCCATCCGCCAACGGTGCGAAAACCCGCTCACCGATGCGCTTCAAACCGCCTTTCACCACGCCCATGGCAAACGAATAACCGAGGGAGTTGTGCAGGTAGCTGGAAGTCACGTGACCGACCATGGTCATCGGGATCGCTTGCTTGGTGTTGAACACCAGTTGCGCGCCTTCCGGCAGCCACTTGGTCGGATCGATCGGCTTCAGACCCACCAGCTGTTTGCGCTGATCACGCACGCAGTCTTCGCGGTTCATGCCACGCTGGCCGATCCATGAGAAAGGTTTAGTGCGACCGACGCACCAGCCCATGTTCAAGTCGTCCGGGGTCATCGAGCCGTCAGTGTCCTGCCCAACGATGATGAAACCTTTCTCGGCCCGCAGGATGTGCATGGTTTCGGTGCCGTATGGCGTCAGGTTGTACTGCTTGCCAGCCTCGACAATTTTTTCCAGGACACCCATGGCGTAGTCGGCTTGCACGTTGACTTCGTACGACAGCTCACCGGTAAACGAAATCCGGAACACCCGCGCCGGCACACCGCCGACCGAACCTTCTTTCCAGGTCATGAACGGGAAGGCTTCGTTGCTCAGGTCGATGTCGGTGACGTGGCTGAGCAGCTTGCGGCTGTTCGGCCCGGACAGGGTCATGGTTGCCCAGTGATCCGTCACGGAAGTGAAGTACACCTTCAGCTCCGGCCATTCGGTCTGGTGGTAGATTTCCAGCCATTGCAGCACGCGTGCAGCGCCGCCAGTGGTGGTGGTCATCACGAAATGGTTGTCGGCGAGGCAAGCGGTTACGCCGTCGTCGAAGACCATGCCGTCTTCTTTGCACATCAGGCCGTAGCGCGCCTTGCCCACATCGAGCTTGGTCCAGGCGTTGGTGTAGATGCGATTGAGGAACTCACGGCAATCCGGACCCTGGATATCGATCTTGCCCAGTGTCGATGCGTCCAGCAGGCCGACGCTGTCGCGCACGGCTTTGCATTCGCGTTTCACGGCGGCGTGAATGTCTTCTCCGGTTTTCGGGAAGTACCACGGACGTTTCCACTGACCGACATCTTCAAACTCGGCGCCGTTTTTCACGTGCCAGTGATGCAGCGCGGTGTGACGCACCGGCTCGAAGATGTGCCCACAGTGACGACCGGCCACGGCGCCGAACGTCACCGGCGTGTAGTTGGGGCGGAACATGGTGGTGCCCATCTGCGGGATGGTCACGTTCAGCGAACGGGCGGCGATGGCCAGGCCATTGACGTTGCCGAGCTTGCCCTGGTCCGTTCCGAAACCCAATGCGGTGTAGCGTTTGACGTGCTCGACCGACTCGAAGCCTTCGCGGGTCGCCAGTTCGATGGCGGCAGCGGTGACGTCGTTTTGCAGGTCGACGAATTGCTTCGGCGCCCGTGCGGTGTTCTTTTCGTGAGGCACCTGGAACAGCGCCAGCGTTGGCTCTTCCAGACGGCTCAAGGCTTTTGGCAGTACGCCTTCAACCATTTGGAACCCGGCTTCAGCAGCGGCGCGAGCGCCCCCTTCAAAACCATCGGCCAGAGAATCACCAAGACCGTAGACGCCGTTGATGCCACCGACGCACACGCGTTTTTGCGGTGCTTCGCCCGGCACGAAACCGAGGATGTCTTCACGCCAGATCGGCTTGCCGCCCAAGTGCGAAGCCAGGTGAACCACCGGGCTGTAACCACCGGAACTCGCCACCAGATCGCAGTCGAGCCACTCGCCAGGACTGGTCACGGCGTGGGCTTTGACATCAATCGCAGCAACGCGAGCGGCAGTCACGTGCTTGCTGCCACGGGTCTCGATCACGGCACTGCCGGTCAGGATGCGAATGCCTTTGGCGCGTGCTTCTTCAACCAGGGCACCACGCGGATTGCTGCGGGCGTCGGCAATGGCGACGACTTGCAGGCTGGCGTCGAGCCAGTCCAGCGCCACGCGGTAGGCGTGATCGTTGTTGGTCGACAGCACCAGTTTTTTGCCCGGCGCCACGCCGTAACGACGAATGTAAGTCGAGACGGCGCCAGCGAGCATGTTGCCCGGCACGTCGTTGTTACCGTAGACCAGTGGACGCTCGTGAGCGCCGGTGGCGAGAACCACACGCTTGGCGCGAACCCGGTGGATGCGCTGACGCACCTGGCCAATCGGGGCGCGGTCGCCGAGGTGATCGGTCAGGCGCTCGTGGATGGTCAGGAAGTTATGGTCGTGGTAACCGTTGACCGTGGCGCGCGGCAACAGCAGCACGTCCGGGGTGTCTTTCAGTTCGGCGATGACGCTGGCGATCCATTCGGCGGCAGGCTTGCCGTCGAGGCTTTCGCGGGAGTCGAGCAGGCTGCCGCCGAACTCTTCCTGTTCATCGGCGAATATCACGCGGGCACCGCTGCGGGCTGCTGCCAATGCAGCGGCCAGGCCAGCAGGGCCACCGCCGACGATCAGCACATCGCAGTGCTGGTTCATGTAGTCGTAGGTGTCCGGATCGTTCTCGGTCGGCGAGCGGCCAAGACCGGCGGCCTTACGAATGTACTTCTCGTAGGTCATCCAGAACGATTGCGGGTACATGAAGGTTTTGTAGTAGAAGCCCGGCGGCATCAGCTTGCCGCCAACCTTGCCGAGAATCCCCATCATGTCGTTGTTCACGCTTGGCCAGCCGTTGGTGCTGGTGGCGACCAAACCTTGATACAGCGCTTGTTGCGTGGCGCGTACGTTCGGGATCTGCGTGGCTTCGGTCGCGCCGATCTGCAGCACGGCGTTCGGCTCTTCGGCACCGGCGGCGAAGATGCCGCGCGGACGGGAGTATTTGAAGCTGCGACCGATGATGTCCACACCGTTGGCCAGCAGGGCGGCGGCCAGCGAATCGCCTTCAAAGCCTTTGTAGCTCTGGCCGTTGAAGGTGAAGTTCAGCACTTTGTTGCGGTCGATCCGTCCACCGTTGGACAGGCGATTGATCTGGCTCATACCTTCGCTCCCAGAGCCTGCGCGGCCGCTTTCGGACTTTCAGTCTTGTCGGTGAACTGCGGCTTGGTGCCGATCTTGTAGGTCTCGAGAATCTCGTAGGTCACGGTGTCACGGGTGACGTTGAAGTATTGACGGCAACCGGCAACGTGATCCCACAGCTCGTGGTGCAGACCGCGAGGGTTATCGCGGAAGAACATGTAGTCGCCCCACTCCTCGTCGGTGCAGGTGGTCGGATCCAGTGGACGCGGGATGTGCGCCTGGCCGGATGCATGGAATTCCTCTTCGGAGCGCAGTTCGCCGCAGTGAGGACAGAAGATATGCAACATGGGGATTTCTCCTGTTAGTGGGCAACCGCAGCAGCGCCATGTTCATCGATCAACGCACCGTTGTGGAAACGGTCGATGGAGAAAGGTGCGGCCAATGGGTGCATTTCACCCTTGGCCAGGCTTGCGGCAAATACGTTGCCCGAGCCAGGTGTGGCCTTGAAGCCGCCGGTGCCCCAACCGCAGTTGAAGAACATGTTCGGTACCGGGGTTTTGGAAATGATCGGGCACGCATCCGGGGTAGTGTCGACGATGCCGCCCCACTGACGGTTCATGCGTACGCGGGACAGTACCGGGAACATCTCGACGATGGCCTGGATGGTGTGCTCGATCACCGGGTACGAACCACGCTGGCCGTAGCCGTTGTAGCCGTCGATACCGGCGCCGATCACCAGGTCACCCTTGTCGGACTGGCTGATGTAACCGTGCACGGCGTTGGACATGATCACGCTGTCGATAATCGGTTTGATCGGCTCAGACACGAGCGCTTGCAGCGGGTGGGATTCGATCGGCAGACGGAAACCGGCGAGCTTGGCCATGTGCCCGGAGTTACCGGCGGTCACGACACCGACGCGCTTGGCACCGATGAAGCCCTTGTTGGTTTCCACACCGATGCACACGCCGTTTTCCTTGCGGAAGCCGATCACTTCGGTCTGTTGAATCAAGTCCACGCCCAGTGCGTCAGCGGCACGGGCAAAGCCCCATGCCACGGCATCGTGACGGGCCACGCCGCCGCGACGCTGGACGGTCGCGCCCATCACCGGATAGCGAGTGTTCTTCGAGCAGTCGAGGTACGGAATCTCGTCGGCCACTTGTTTGGCATCGAGCAGTTCGCCGTCCACGCCGTTGAGGCGGTTGGCGCTGACCCGACGCTCGGAATCACGAATGTCTTGCAGGGTGTGGCACAGGTTGTAAACGCCGCGCTGGGAGAACATCACGTTGTAGTTCAGGTCCTGGGACAGACCTTCCCACAGTTTCATCGCGTGTTCGTACAGGTGCGCCGACTCGTCCCACAGGTAGTTGGAGCGAACGATGGTGGTGTTGCGCGCGGTGTTACCGCCGCCCAGCCAGCCTTTCTCGACCACGGCCACGTTGGTGATGCCGTGTTCCTTGGCCAGGTAGTAGGCGGTCGCCAGACCATGCCCGCCACCGCCGACGATGACCACGTCATAGACCTTTTTAGGGGTCGGCGTGCGCCACATTTTCTGCCAGTTTTCGTGATGGCTGAGGGAGTGTTTGAAGAGGCCGAAGCCCGAGTAGCGTTGCATAGTCATTTACTCCAAAACCGCGCTCAGCGATAAACCGGGAAGTCCGCGCACAGGGCCGAAACCTGCTCGGCGACATTGGCCTCGACATCGGCATCGCCGAGGTTGTCGAGGATGTCGCAGATCCAGCCGGCGAGCGTCACGCACTGGGTCACCTTGAAGCCGCGCGTGGTCACCGCCGGGGTGCCGATGCGCAGGCCGGAGGTCACGAACGGCGACTGTGGATCGTTCGGGACAGCGTTCTTGTTCACGGTGATGTGGGCGCGACCGAGTGCTGCATCCGCCTCTTTGCCGGTGAGGCCCTGACGGATAAGGCTGACCAGGAACAGGTGGTTATCGGTGCCGCCGGACACTACATCGTAGCCGCGTTTGATAAACACGCCGGCCATGGCCTGGGCGTTGTCGATCACTTGTTGTTGATAGGCCTTGAAGCCAGGCTCCAGCGCTTCCTTGAAGCACACCGCCTTACCGGCGATCACGTGCATCAGCGGGCCGCCCTGGGCACCCGGGAATACCGCAGCGTTGAGTTTCTTCTCGATTTCTTCGTTGGACTTGCACAGGATCAGGCCACCACGCGGACCGCGCAGGGTCTTGTGGGTGGTGGTGGTGACCACGTCGGCGTAAGGCAGCGGGTTCGGATACAAACCGGCGGCGACCAGACCGGCGACGTGCGCCATGTCGACGAACAGCAGGGCACCGACTTTGTCGGCGATCTGACGGAAGCGCGGGAAGTCGAGGGTCTTGGAATAGGCCGAGAAACCGGCAACGATCATCTTCGGCTTGCACTCGACGGCCAGACGCTCGACTTCGTCGTAGTCGATCAGCCCGGTTTTGGTGTCGATGCCGTACTGCACGGCGTTATACAGCTTGCCCGAGGACGACACTTTGGCGCCGTGGGTCAGGTGACCGCCATGGGCCAGGCTCATGCCGAGAATGGTGTCGCCCGCTTGCAGCAGTGCCAGGTAGACGGCGCTGTTGGCCGAAGAACCGGAGTGCGGCTGGACGTTGGCGTAGTCGGCACCAAACAGTTGCTTGGCGCGATCGATGGCCAGGGCTTCAACCTTGTCGACGTGCTCGCAGCCACCGTAGTAGCGCTTGCCCGGATAGCCTTCGGCGTATTTGTTGGTCAGGCCGCTGCCTTGCGCTTCCATGACGCGTTTGCTGGTGTAGTTCTCGGACGCGATCAGCTCGATGTGATCTTCCTGGCGTTGCTCCTCGGCATTCATCGCCGCCAGCAGTGCATCGTCGTAACCCTGGATCTGGTCTTGCTTGCTGAACATCGCGTCTCTCCCAGCGGCGGTGGTGCGCCATTCGTCTCGGTGAGGCATGCGCCTTTCGGCTGTGCCCTTTGAATGCGATGGTATGACCGGCGCTGGCAGATCAAATGCCTACGCACGCCACGCAAAGGTGCGTTTACGACATGGCGGGAAATGCTCTGACAGACACACCCTCCTAATCTGCGCAAATCCCCTGTGGGAGCCAGCCTGCTGGCGATGACGGCGGCACAGGCGACACTGAAGGTGGCTGAACCTCCGCAATCGCCAGCAGGCTGGCTCCCACAGGGGTTATGTGAAGACTTGGCGGACTGCGAGCAACAGCAGGAAATGCAGCGGATACAGGGCATATGCCCAGCGCCGCATCGGCGGCGGATGAACGCCTCTGGCATGTCGCAATAGCAACATTCCAAGCAGTGGCGCAATCAGACAAGCGACGATGCCAGGAACGGCAGCACTGTTGCCCAGCTTCGCGGCGTAATACAGCACGTGCAATTCGTTGGCTGCCAGACAGACCAACGCCGGTAGCAGCGCGAAATACCAGGGACGCCGAATCACCAGCACCATCGCCAACGGCAACAGCACCCCAAAGAAACCAAACATCACGTGTTCGCGGAACAATGCCGCCAGCGACAGCGCGCCAATCGCCAGCAGCCGCGATGACAGCGTCGGGTGCTGCCACCCACGCGCAACCAACAGACCGAGCGCCAGCGTTGGCATCACATTCAAGGTGGAAAGATGAGGGATGAACAGCCGGTAAGGTATTTCGCTGACGGCACTGAACAGCAGCAACCAGCCCAAATACCGCCATTGATGTGTAACTTCCCGTGCACGGGAAAGGTTCACCGCCATCGCCAGGCAAAACCACGGAAACGCCAACCGTCCCGGGACATACAGCAGATCGACGGAATAACCGACATATCGCAGGTGATCGAGCACCATGCTCAACAGCGCCAGCCACTTGAGCAGATCCAGTGCCCCATCCCGTTGCGTCATGTGCATAATTGCCCGTCGTCTTTGTGTTTTTCTGTCAGACGCATCGCGTGTGCTCCCCGGATGATCTTCGGTAAAGTGCGCACCATCATTGACCACGAGTCGCTTCACCATAGGCGTCTCGACCACGGAAAGCAGGGCTATGACCGATAAGAGCCAACAATTCGCCAGCGACAACTATTCCGGTATCTGCCCTGAAGCCTGGGCGGCCATGGAACAGGCCAACCACGGCCACCAGCGCGCTTACGGCGACGATGAATGGACCGCTCGCGCCTCCGACTATTTCCGCAAACTGTTCGAAACCGACTGCGAAGTGTTCTTCGCCTTCAACGGCACTGCCGCCAACTCCTTGGCCCTGTCGTCGTTGTGCCAGAGTTACCACAGCGTGATCTGCTCGGAAACAGCCCACGTCGAAACCGACGAATGCGGCGCACCGGAATTCTTCTCCAACGGTTCCAAGCTGCTGATCGCCCGCACTGAAAACGGCAAGCTGACCCCGGAATCGATCCGCGAAGTCGCCCTCAAGCGCCAGGACATTCACTACCCAAAACCGCGCGTTGTGACCCTGACCCAGGCCACTGAAGTCGGCAGCGTCTACACCCCGGAAGAAATCCGTGCCATCAGCGTTACTTGCAAAGAGCTGGGCCTGAACCTGCACATGGACGGCGCGCGTTTCTCCAACGCTTGCGCGTTCCTCGGCTGCTCGCCAGCGGACCTGACCTGGAAGGCCGGCGTCGACGTGCTGTGCTTCGGCGGCACGAAAAACGGCATGGCGGTCGGTGAGGCCATTTTGTTCTTCAACCAAAAACTGGCTGAAGACTTCGACTACCGCTGCAAACAGGCCGGGCAGCTGGCCTCGAAAATGCGCTTCCTCTCGGCGCCCTGGGTCGGGATCCTGGAAAACGACGCCTGGCTCAAATACGCCCGCCACGCCAACCATTGCGCGCAGTTGCTAGCCGAACTGGTGAGCGATATTACGGGAGTGGAACTGATGTTTCCGGTGCAGGCCAACGGCGTATTCCTGCAACTCTCGGAACCGGCCATCGCCGCCCTGACCGCCAAGGGCTGGCGCTTCTACACCTTCATCGGCAACGGTGGCGCCCGCTTCATGTGCTCGTGGGACACCGAAGAAGAGCGCGTACGGGAATTGGCCGCAGACATTCGCGAAGTCATGTCCCGCTGATCTCCCACCAGCCAGAAACGACACAGTCCCTGTAGCAGCTGGCGAAGCCTGCGTCCGGCTGCGAAGCAGTCGTAAACCCTATAACGCGGTGTGCATGACATACCGCGTTGGCCGAATTCACGACTGCTGTGCAGCCGAACGCAGGCTGCGCCAGCTGCTACATAAAAGCGCTGTCGCCCTCCCGATACAAAAAGTGCCTCTGAGCGTGACGCAACTCTTGGTCTACATTGTCTGCGAGCGGTTTTGATCCGCTCTCATAACAATAATCGGGAGCGCACGCATGTCATTGAAAGGCAAAACCCTTTTCATCACCGGCGCCAGCCGCGGGATCGGTCGTGAGATCGCGCTGCGCGCGGCGCGTGCCGGGGCCAACATTGTGATTGCGGCCAAAAGCGCCGAGCCGCACCCCAAGCTACCGGGCACGATTTTCAGCGTGGCGCAGGAAGTTGAAGCGGCGGGCGCAAAGGCGCTGGCATTGCAGGTGGATGTGCGTGACGAAGACGCGGTACGAAAAGCCCTGGCCCAAGCCAACGAACATTTCGGCGGTATCGATGCGCTGATCAACAACGCCGGGGCGATCAAGCTGACCGGGGTTCAACACATCGAACTCAAGCGTTTCGACCTGATGCACCAAATCAATACCCGCGCCGTCCTGCTGTGCAGCCAGGCCGCCCTGCCCTATCTGAAAAAAACCGGTGGGCACATTCTTAACCTGTCGCCGCCATTGAATCTGGCGACCCAGTGGTTCGCCCAATACAGCCCCTACACCGTGACCAAATACGGCATGAGCATGCTGACGATTGGCATGAGCGAGGAATTCAAGAATTACGGCATCAGCGTCAACTCGCTGTGGCCACAGACCATGATCGCCACTGCCGCCATTGAGTTTCAGCTCGGCTCGCGGGAATCGTTCAAACACGCGCGCACGCCGGAAATCATGGCGGATGCCGCCCACGTCATTCTGGACAGCAGCGGGCGCAGCATCACCGGGCGATTGCTGATTGATGAGGAAATTCTGCGGGAGCATGGCGTGACCGAATTCGATCACTACCGCTTTGAGCCCGGCACCAACGACAAGTTGATGCCGGACTTGTTTATTGACTGAAATCTCCACCCCCCTGTAGGAGCTGTCGAGTGAAACGAGGCTGCGATCTTTTGACTTTGATTTCAAAAGATCAAGATCGCAGCCTCGTTTCACTCGACAGCTCCTACAAGGTAGTTGTGCAACCGTCAGAACTCGATCCGCACGTCACCCTTCGGCACGCTGCAGCACGACAGGATGAACCCTTCGGCCTCGTCTTCTTCGGTGATCCCGCCGTTGTGGTCCATCTCGACTTCGCCACCCAGCTTCATCACCTTGCACGTCCCGCAGATCCCCATCCCGCACGCTTTCGGAATCAACAGCCCGAGCTTGGCCGCGGCGGCGTGAACGGTTTCACCCGGCGCCACGCGAATGCTTTTGCCGGACGCGGTGAATTCCACTTGATGCAGGTCCGCCAGATCGACTTCCGGCGCATCCGCCGCTTGCTCGGCTTGTTCCACCGCATCGGCACGGGCTTCCGGCGGCGTGGCGCCAAAGGATTCCTCGTGATAGCGCTTCATGTCGAAACCGGCGTTTTCCAGCAAGCGTTTGACTGCCGTCATGTACGGCGTCGGGCCGCAGCAGAACACTTCGCGCTCAAGGAAGTCTGGCGCCATCAGCTCAAGCATCTTGTGGTTCAGGTACCCGCGATAACCGGCCCATGGTTCGCCCAGACCATGCTTCTCGCAGATCAGGTGCAGGCTGAAGTTATCGATCCGCGACGCCATGTGTTCCAGTTCGCGGTGGTAAATGATGTCTTTGGGCGAGCGGGCGCTGTGGATAAACACCATGTCGACGTTACCGTTGGTGTCGTAGAACCAGCGCGCCATGGACATGACCGGCGTGATGCCGACGCCGCCGCTGAGGTACAGCACTTTTGGCGCGGTGAAGTCCATGGCGTTGAACAGCCCGACCGGGCCGTGTACCGCCAGCTCCTGACCTTCATGCAGGGTGTCATGCAGCCAGTTCGAAACCTTGCCGCCCGGCACACGCTTGATGGTCACCGAAAAGCTGTACGGCACCGACGGCGAGCTGGAAATGGTATAGGAGCGCATGATCGGCACGCCTTCGATTTCCAGCTCCAGGGTGACGAACTGCCCCGGTTTAAAGAAGAACATGATCGGCTGGTCGGCCATGAAGCAGAAGGTGCGCACATCCCAGGTTTCCTGGATGACTTTGACGCAACGGACGATGTGTCGACCATTGGCCCAGGTCTGGGTCGTTACCGGATTCAGGAAGCTGTTGGACATGCTGTTCTCCACCGCCGATGCTCGGCCTTATGTTGGCGATTCTGCGTAACGCGCGGACCACCCATTTACCTATCTGCGACATTCACATACTTATCGCGACCAGCCAGCAGCTACCGGGGGTTGCGCGTCGGGAACAGAGTGGGCCATGTCGCTCGTGGATAAGGTTCTGGCCGGCGCCGGCCCCACACTCGCCCCATACCAAGACACATCCTTTACACCTTGCGTAGCAACCTCTAGCAGTACACCTGATTAGCCACTTTCGCCGGCCACACAGAATGGCCATGAGGATCAAATCGATGGACGTCACCGCAAAAATCAGTCTGGGCGATCCACTGGAACCCGCACGCAAGGCCACCGCGCAGATGCTGCAAGAGCGCGAGCGTACCTTCTCGCTGCCGCAGCCGTTTTACTCTGACGAGCGGCTGTTTGATATCGACATGCAGGAAATCTTTCAGAAAGAGTGGTTGATCGCCGGCATGACCTGCGAGATCCCGACCAAGGGCAACTACCTGACCCTGCAAGTCGGCAAGAACCCGATCATCGTGATTCGCGGCGCAGAAGGCGTGGTGCATGCGTTCCACAACGTCTGCCGCCACCGTGGTTCGCGTCTGTGCACCAGTGAAAAAGGCAAGGTTGCCAAACTGGTCTGCCACTACCACCAGTGGACCTATGAGCTGGACGGTCGTCTGCTGTTCGCCGGCACCGAAATGGGCGCCGACTTCGACATGAATCAGTACGGCCTCAAGCCGGTGAACGTGAAAACCGCTGGCGGCTACATTTTCATCAGCCTGTCGGAGAACCCACCGGCCATTGATGACTTCCTGTCGACGCTGAACCATTACATGGAACCGTACGACATGGAGAACACCAAGGTGGCGATTACCACCACCTTGATGGAAAAGGCCAACTGGAAACTGGTGCTGGAAAACAACCGCGAGTGCTACCACTGCAACGCATCGCACCCGGAACTGCTGAAAACCCTGCTGGAATGGGACGACGTCACCGATCCGCGTGCCGACCAGGCCTTCAAGGACCACGTCGCCGCCTCTGCCGCCGCCTGGGAAGCCGAAAAGATCCCTTACGCCCACGCCAGCTTCGGCCTGCGTAACCGCATCGTGCGCATGCCGCTGCTCAAAGGCACCGTGTCGATGACCTTGGACGGCAAACAGGGCTGCGCCAAACTCATGGGGCGCATCAAAAACCCGGACCTGGGTTCGATGCGCATCCTGCACCTGCCACACTCGTGGAACCACTGCATGGGCGATCACATCATCGTCTTCACCGTGTGGCCGATCAGCGCTCAGGAAACCATGGTCACCACCAAGTGGATCGTTCACAAGGACGCAGTCGAAGGCGTGGACTACGACGTGGAACGCATGCGCAAGGTCTGGGACGCCACCAACGACCAGGACCGTCGCCTGGCCGAAGAGAACCAGCGCGGCATCAACTCCACGGCGTACCAGCCAGGGCCTTACTCCAAGACCTATGAGTTTGGCGTGGTGAACTTCGTGGACTGGTACAGCGAGCGTTTGCTGAATAACCTGGGAGCTGAGCCTGCGCCGTATCTCAAAGGTGTTCCGGTCCAAGGCTAAGTCAAAAGCTTCGCGAGCAAGCCCGCTCCCACATTAGATCGGTGGTGTTCATAGACGTTGTGAACGACACGGTCGAGTGTGGGAGCGGGCTTGCTCGCGAAAGCGCCATCCCTGACAACACGTCCTTTCCCCGATATCCCTCCCCCCGATTCAGAACTGTACGAAATATGACCTATTCCGTTCAGCGCTATGCCACACGCACCTTCCAGCCTTCCGCAAACAAGTTATCCACACCTCCACCCACAGCTATTGGGGACAAGTGTGCTGTTACAGATAACTTTCTCCACAGAAACCGAAGAAAATCCGTGACTTATCCAGAAGCAGGGTTTTTAACAGCGTCTGATCGTTTTTTGATCAAAATCTTGCAGGGCACGTTTTATATGGCTTGCAGAGGATGGCGAACACCTTATCCACAGAAGCGCCAACAGAGTTTGGGGGCAACTTCTGCGGTTCTGTGGAAAACCGTTGAAAGCCGCGACAAATCGGGGTTTGCGGGCAGTTTACCGGTCCAAAACGATGGATTGATCGTTTTTTAATCAACCACCTATGGCACCCGGTTTACATGGCCTGTAGCGGTTAGCGAACATCTTATCCACAGAAGCGTCAACAGAGATTGGGGGCAAGTATTGGAAAGCGAGAAACCTTATCCACCGCAAAAAGCCTGTAAAAACCGCCAGTTAGGCTGGTTGCTTTTTATACGAAGGCTTACAGGGCTTGAAATGTATGGGGTGTAGCGAGGGGCAAACACGTTATCCACAGAAACGCTAACAGGGTTTGTGGGTAAATCAGATTCTATTCAGGCACGAACGACCCGCT
The DNA here is from genome assembly GCF_031456105.1 of Pseudomonas sp. BE134. NCBI lineage: Bacteria > Pseudomonadati > Pseudomonadota > Gammaproteobacteria > Pseudomonadales > Pseudomonadaceae > Pseudomonas > Pseudomonas sp. BE134. The sequence continues at coordinate 124,598 of NZ_JAVDUA010000008.1, forward strand.
TCAGTGTCCAGGTTCAATTCATAATCATTGAATGCCCGCCACCCCAACAGAATCGAAGGCACATACTGACCCGACACCAACGACGGAGGAATGGTGAAGCCCGGGTAGTATTTGTAGGTCATTAACCTGATGTGCCCGGACAAATCCAACTCACCCTTGAAGATCTGGTGGCGCGATTTTTCGGCGACGTGAATCGGGTGATCACCCGGTGAGGCCGACGTCAGGTAATCCACATTCCCTGTATCAACAATCGCCAGCGTCTCCCGACGATCCAGCCGTGCGGCAATGGTCAGTCTTTGATTGATGTCCGCACGCGAATAGGTAATGGGGGAATCGCATCGCGCAGGAGGTTCAGCATTAAGCGCCAGGGTCTTTTTTTTGAGCTTCAGACGCCCCAGCTTACCGATCAGATCAAGCCCCAACAGGTTATCCCGGTCACTGACAAACACCAGGACGTTCTTGAACTCGCTCCCGCCGATCTTCAAAGAATCGAAGATCCCGAGTTTGGCAGGCAGGTTGTGCTCGCCATAATAGGTGCTGTAGCCGTAATGGGAGTCGGTCAATAACGTGATGCCCATCCGCTTGGCAGTTTTGTCGTTGACCCGGGTTTGCGGGGCGCCGGTGTCTAAGATAAAGCGTGTCGAGACACCATTGGCCGCTTTGACGTCGATGTAGGGCAGCACTTCGTCTGTGACGTATCCCTCACCGGGACGTGGATAAATCGGCAGCACCTCGTGCCGTCGGGAGCGGGTCACCGAGAAATCACCGACCGCGCGCAGGGTGGCGAGCGATTGGCGGCCAAACATGGAAAACAGGATGTTGAGCTCGGAATCACTCGCGATGGCCCGGGCATGGCGGCGCTTGATCGCCAGGTAGTAATCAGGCAACTGATTGGCGGCTTTGGCCTCGAACATTCGGGCGAAAACGGACACGGAGCAATTGAGGTTATTTTCGGCGTCCAGCACCTTGTCGCACTGCTGGCGCAGTTGGGCCAACGACGCTGTTTGCCCTGGCTCCGACTCTAGCCACTGGTAAAAATCCTGATCGGACTCAGTGTTGGAAGCCGCCATCAACCCCGCAGGCTCGCACATCACCGCACTGAGCAACCACGTTGCACGCCTACGCAGAACCTTCATGTTCAACCCACGCATAAAAACCAGTTTTATGACTCAGCGCTGAACCTCTGAAAGCTCCGTAAACCCTTAACCAGCGCACAGCAAAACTTTAGCTCACTGCGCGGCAGAGCGATCGGCAGCCCTTATGGCCGGTACATCAGATAGGCCTCCCCCGTAACCCGAATCATCGGGTGGGGCGTGATCTGGCAGGTATCGACGATACGAAAGCCATGTCGCTCGTAAAACCGCCGGGCACCGGTGTTGGCGGCATAGTCGATCAGGCTCAGGCCATTGAGCCCCAACTGGTTGGCCCGGTCGTAGGCGAACGCGAGGAATTGCTTGCCCAGACCGAGGTTGCGCCAGCCCTCATGCAGCGCGAGGCTGGAGATATAGAGGGTGTCGGGGATTTCCATCGTTGCGTAGGGCGCCAAGACCGGATCGGTCACCGGCGCCGCCAGCGGATCATGGCGCATCACATAGCAGTGCATCATGCCGACGATTTCCCCGTTTGACTCGGCGATCAGACAGTTTTGATAGGAAAAATCCACATCGTCGCGGGCATAACGGATGGCGCCAACGTCCAGCAGGTCCTGGCCGGGCTCTGCTATCTGGCTCCAGATGTAATCCGAAGCCCCCTCCGATGAAATCTGGAACAACCGCGCAATCTCCCGCGCGTCGCTGCGCCGGGCAGAGCGAAACTCAACAGCCATTGACTTCCCCCAACGGTCCGTTAGCGGACCACTCCTTCTTCAATCAACAATTTGAGAATGGCGTCAGCCCCCGCTTGCGCCGTAACGCCCTTGAGCACTTGCCCCCCGCCCCCGCTGGCCTTTGCCGTCGCCGCCTTCATGCGATCGGCGCCGCTCTTGGCCTTGATCACTTTCAAGCGTTTGGGCCGTGGTTTGGCCGGTTGCAGAGTAGCGACCGCCAGCAATTCATCGTCGACGACTTCCACGTCATCGGCGTGTAACACACCCCGACGCGCCGGTCCGTAGGCGCTCTGCCGAGGCTTCGGCGCAGCGTTATCCACAGTGGCGAGAAACGGCAGGCGCACTTTCAAGCGACGGCGCTGACCACGCGGCAAGGCTTGAAGCACCAGCGCTGAATTGCCGTCGATGGATTCCACCTGCGCCAACCCCACCACCAGCGGCCAGCCGAGGCTTTCCGCCAGCAGGAACGGCAACATGCCCGAACCCTCACCAGTTTCCGCCTGACTGCCGGTCAGCACGACCTGCGCCCCCGCATCGCGCAAATAAGCGGTCAACGTCGGCAAGGCATCGGCGCCCGATGGTTGTTCCAGCACGTGTAGCTGGTCGAGGCCCATGCCCAGGTAAGCGCGCAACGCCGGTTCCGCGACGTCGCCAGCGTGCAGCACTTGCAGGTTATCCCCGGCCAGTTGCAGGCCCAGTTCCACCGCCCGCGCATCCTGCTCCGCGCGACGTGGCCGGCCAGAGGTCGGGTGGGCGCCGATGGACACCAGGCTGATGATTTTCGTGCTCATAACCCTTTCCTTCTCTTAAGCCGCATCGCGCTTGGCGTCGTTGCGGTAAGCCGCCACCGCATCGATCAAGGCTTGAAGAATCTCGGCGCTCTCGCCGATTACCGACAGGTCGGCCCGTTTGATCATGTCGCAGCCAGGATCGAGGTTGATCGCCACCACCTTGTCGCAGGCACCGATGCCCTGCAGGTGCTGGATCGCCCCGGAAATGCCCACCGCGACGTAAACCCGCGCGGTGACCCAGGTGCCGGACGCACCGACCTGACGGTCACGCGCCATGAAGCCATCGTCCACTGCCACGCGGGACGCGCCTTCGGTGGCGCCCAGTGCTTCGGCGGTCCTGTGGAAAAGTCCCCAGTCCTTGACCCCGTTGCCGCCAGAGAAGATGAATTCGGCTTCGGCCATTGGAATCGCCGCCGGGTCCACCGCCACTGCGCCCAAGTCCTCGATACGCGACAAACTGCGCGCAACGGCTGTGGATAACTCCACCGGCAAGGCTTCGTGACGGGTTTCGCTGACCGGTTCGGCGCATTCGGCAGCGGCCAGAATCATCCGGGCGACAGGACGCGCGAGGTCTTGCAAACCGGCACCGGCCCGGCCGATGCATTCCTGGTCCTTGACCTGCCAGACCCGCGTGGCCGGGCGTTCGCCCAGTGCGGCGGCAAAGCGCCGACCGAGTTCGCCACCGCCGCTGCGACTGTCCGGCAGCAGCCAATGACGCGGGCTGAACTGGTTATCCACAGCCCGCAGACCCTGGACTCGTTGTTCCGGTGCATAACCGCTGAATTCGTCGCCCTCCAATACCAGCAAGCGATCAACGCCAGCGGTGGCGAAGGCATTCTCCTTGTGCTCACCGAAGACCACGGCCAAGACCGCGCCGTCCTGGCCGGCCAATTGATGAGCCAGGCCCAGCAAGTCGCGGTCGTGGCTGCTCAAGCGGCCGCCAACCATGTCCGGCACCACACTGATGTAGAACGCCGGTGCCGGCACTGAATACAGCGGCAATTGCACTTCAACGGCGGCGGTTCGTTTAGTCGCCCCGCCCTGCTGAGCGCCGCTGCGGTCAATGCGCTTGATGCCGTTGGGGCCGATAAAACCGATGCCATGCAGATTCTTGCGGATGACGCCATTGGGGCCCATCCAGCTGTGTTGCGCCGGTTGCATGGCCGCGTGCAGCGGATGCAAGCGGTTACGGGCAATCCATTCGGCGCGTGGGTCACGGCGGATAATGTCGCTCATCAGTGGGCCTCCGCGGGTTCACGTTGGGCCGGTGCAGCCGGTTTGCTCGGTGCGGCATCTTCGAGCAATGCATCGGCCACCAGTTCGGCGATGTCCTTGATCAGCGGACGCGGTTCGACCACGCCTTCGAGCATCGCGGTGCATTGTGGACAACCCACGGCCACCAGTTCGGCGCCGGTTTCGCGGATGTCTTCCATGCGCATGTCGGGGATCCGTTGCTTGCCCGGAATGTCGGTGATCGGCGCACCGCCACCGCCGCCGCAGCAGCGCGAGCGGAAACCGGAGCGTTGCATCTCTTTCACTTCAATTCCGAGGGCGCGCAGCACTTCACGCGGCGCCTCGTATTCGCCGTTGTAGCGACCGAGGTAGCACGGATCGTGATAGGTCACGCTGCTGCCTTTGTGCTGACCTAGGTTCAGGGCGCCAGCGCCGATGATTTGCGCCATGTAGGTGCTGTGGTGTTGCACTAGGTAGTTGCCGTCGAAGGCGCCGTACTCGTTTTTCAGCACGTGAAAGCTGTGCGGGTCGCAGGTGACGATACGGTTGAAGCTGTACTTGGCCAGGGTCTGGATGTTGCGTTTGGCCAACAACTGGAAGGTTGCTTCATCGCCCAAACGCCGGGCGACGTCACCGCTGTCGCGCTCTTCCAGCCCGAGCACGGCGAAGTCGACTTTGGCCGCTTTCAGTACTTTGACGAAGGCGCGCAGGGTGCGCTGGTTGCGCATGTCGAAGGCGCCATCACCGACCCAGAACAGTACGTCGACAGATTTCTTTTCGCTCATCAGCGCGAGGTTCAAGTCCGCTGCCCAGTTCATCCGCCCGCCCGGCGCAAAGCCGCCCGGGTTGTCGGTGGCGATCAGGTTTTCCAGGACTTCGGCGCCCTTGTTCGGAGTCGCGCCTTTTTCCAGGGTCAGATGGCGGCGCATGTCGACGATGGCGTCGACGTGCTCGATCATCATCGGGCATTCCTCGACGCAGGCGCGGCAGGTGGTGCAGGACCACAGGGTTTCGGCGTCCACCAGACCGTTGACGATCGGTTGATGGGGATTACCGGCGTGTTCGCCGATCGCCTTGCCTGGATAAGGGCTACCGGCGAATTTCGCATCAGTACCACCGGCCAGGCCGACGACCATGTCCTGGATCAGCTTTTTCGGGTTCAACGGCTGACCAGCGGCGAATGCCGGGCACGCGGCTTCGCACTTACCGCACTGCACACAGGCGTCGAAACCGAGCAGTTGGTTCCAGGTGAAATCCTTGGGCTTTTCCACGCCCAGCGGCGCGGTCGGGTCGTTAAGGTCAAGCGGTTTCAAACCGGTGGAACGGCCACCATTAAAACGCTCGGCGCGACGGTGCCAGGCCAGGTGCAGCGCACCGGCGAAGGCATGCTTCATCGGCCCGCCCCAGGTCATGCCAAAGAACAGTTCCGAGACGCCCCACAGCACACCGACGCCGAGGATCGCAGCCACCAGCCACCCCCCGAAGTTTTCCGGAAGGATGCCCGCGACCGGCAGAGTCAGCAGGAAGAACGATGCCGAGAACGCCAGCAGGCTTTTCGGCAGGCGCATCCACGGGCCTTTGGACAATCGCGCTGGCGGGTTGCGCCGACGCAGGTAGACAAAGATCGCGCCGACGAACATCACTGCCGTCATCAACAGCAGCGCATAACCAAGAATGCGGTTATGCAGGCCGAAACCGTGCACCAGTATCGCCAGCACGATGGACGCCACCGCACCGCCAGCCGTGGCGACGTGAGTGTTGGCGATATATTTGTCCCGCGCGACGACGTGGTGCAAGTCGACCATGTAACGCTTGGGCATGGCGAACAGACCGCCGATCAGGTCGACTTTCGAAGCCCGGCCCTGACGCCACATGGCCACCCGCCGCAACGCGCCCAGGACAGCCAGGCCCAAGGCAGCGAACAACAGGATTGGAAGAAGGGTGTTTAACATCAGAGTCACCTCTGGCGAGGTGCAAGCGACAGGCTACAAGCTGCAAGAAAAAGCTGCGGTGAGGCTGAGCTTTTACTTGTAGCTTGCAGCTTACGGCTTGCAGCTAAGCCGTCAAAAATCCTTACAGAGCCGGAGTGCGTCATAAATGGCGGCGTGTGTGTTGCGCTGCGCCACGCAGTCGCCGATACGGAACAGCAAGTAGCCGTCGCCCGATTGGCTCAACGAAGGCTGCGGCTTGATCGCGAACAGGGCTTCGATGTCCATCTGGCCTTTGTTACGCGAGCCTTCCTTCAGGGCGTAGTAGATTTCTTCGTCCGGACGCACGCCGTTTTCGACGACGACCTGGTCCACCACCCGCTCCTCTTTGACGCCGGTGTATTCGTTTTCCAGCACCGCCACCAGCTTGTCGCCTTCGCGGTAGACCTTCTCCAGCATCATGTCCCCGGTCATGATCACTTCTTTGGGGTACATGCTGCGGTAGTACGTCGGGAACGAGGTGCCGCCAATCGCAACGCCCGGTTTGATGTCGTCGGTGACGATTTCGACCTGACTGCCCTTATCGGCGAGGAAGTCCGCGGTGGACATCCCGGTGAACTCGCAAATGGTGTCGTAGACCAGCACGTTTTTGCCCGGTGCGACCTTGCCGTCGAGGATGTCCCAACTGCTGACCACCAGGCCTTCAGCCGCGCCCCAGTGCTCGTTCTGCTCCAGGAACGGATGACCGCCGACGGCGAGTACCACCACGTCCGGACGCAGGTCGAGAATGGTTGCCGCATCGGCCGCCACGCCCAGGCGCAGATCGACTTTCAACCGCGCCAGTTCCAGCTGGAACCAGCGAGTGATACCGGCGATCTGGTCCCGTTGCGGGGCTTTCGAGGCGGTGGTGATCTGCCCGCCAATGAATTCTTTTTTCTCGAACAGGGTCACGTCGTGGCCACGTTCGGCCGACACGCGAGCGGCTTCCATCCCGGCAGGACCGGCACCGACCACCACAACTTTGCGCTTCACGCCGGTGGTCTTCTCGATGATATGCGGCACGCCCATGTATTCACGGGAGGTCGCGGCGTTCTGGATGCACAGCACGTCCAGCCCTTGGTACTGACGGTCGATGCAGTAGTTGGCGCCGACGCATTGTTTGATCTGGTCGACCTGACCCATTTTGATCTTGGCGATCAGGTGCGGGTCGGCGATGTGGGCACGGGTCATGCCGACCATGTCGACGTAGCCGCCCTCCAGGATTCGGGTTGCCTGATTAGGGTCCTTGATGTTCTGCGCGTGCAAAACCGGGGCCTTGACCACTTCCTTGATACCGGCCGCCAAATGCAGAAATGGCTCCGGTGGATAACTCATGTTCGGGATAACGTTGGCCAGGGTGTTGTGGGTATCGCAACCCGAGCCCACCACGCCGATGAAGTCGATCATGCCGGTGTCGTCGTAGTACTTGGCGATCTGCTTCATGTCCTCGTGGGACAAGCCGTCCGGGTGGAATTCATCACCGCACAGACGGATGCCGACGCAGAAATCCGGGCCGACTTCCGCCCGCACAGCCTTGATCACTTCGAGGCCGAAACGCATGCGGTTTTCGAAGCTGCCGCCCCATTCGTCGGTACGTTTGTTGACCCGTGGGCTCCAGAACTGGTCGATCATGTGCTGGTGCACTGCCGACAGTTCGACGCCGTCCAGGCCACCGGCCTTCGCACGCGCAGCAGCGCTGGCGTAGTTGCCGATCACCCGCCAGATTTCTTCCGGTTCGATGGTTTTGCAGGTCGCACGGTGCACCGGCTCACGGATGCCCGATGGCGACAGCAGGGTTGGCCAATGTTCACCGTCCCAGCGCGAGCGACGGCCCATGTGGGTAATCTGGATCATGATCTTGGCGCCATGCTTGTGCATGGCATCGGCCAGGTTCTGGAAGTGCGGAATGATCCGGTCGTCGGCCAGGTTGACCGATTTCCACCAGCCTTGCGGGCTGTCGATGGCCACGCTGGAGGAACCGCCGCAAATCGCCAGGCCGATCCCGCCCTTGGCTTTCTCTTCGTAATACTTGACGTACCGGTCGGTGGTCATGCCGCCGTCGGTGGCATAGACCTCGGCGTGCGCGGTGCTCAGCACGCGGTTACGGATGGTCAGTTTGCCGATCTGGATCGGCTGGAACATTGCTTCGAAAGCCATGGCGGGTTCCTCGACTTACAACGGCTTGACGGTGAACAGGCCGTCGTCGTGGCCTTCTTCGGAGCCACCGTAGACTTGCTCGGCAACCGTACGGATCTTGCTGCCACGGGCTTGCAGAATCTGGTCCATGGCACCGGCAAACCAGCCGGTGAACATATAGTCGACCTTGCGCCCGACCTTGCCGTAGACGTAGACAAATGCGGAGTGTTCGAGCTTGACGCTGGCAGTGCCCTTGTCGAGGTCGATGTCCTGGATCTTGAAAAGACCCCAGCCACGTTGCGACAGGCGCTTCATGTAGTGCTCGAATACAGCAACGCCTTCCAGGCCGTGGCATTCAGCTTCTTTTTCACACCAGTGCCAGGCGGATTTGTAGCCGGCCTTGTAGAGGATTTCGGCGTAGGCTTCGGCGCCCAGCACTTCCTCGATGCCCATGTGGTTGTTGACGAAGAAATGACGCGGCACGTACAGCATTGGCAGGGCGTCGGAGGTCCAGACACCGGTTTCGCTGTCGACTTCGATTGGCAATTGCGGGGCGATTTTAGCCATGGGTAAAGCTCCAGAATTCGATGTTTTGAGGCGATATGTAGCAGCTGGCGAGCCTGCGAGGCTGCGTTGGGCTGCGAAGCGGCCCCGAGGGCGGTCCTGCGGACCGCAACGCAGCCTCGTACCTCGGCAGCTGCTACAGGAATCGATGTTTGTAAGTGGGCTTACTCGCCCCAGACGTCTTTGAGGACGTTCACCCAGTTTTCGCCCATGATCTTGCGCACCACGCGCTCGGAATGACCGCGCTTGAGCAGGGTTTCGGTCAGGTTCGGGAACTCGCCCACGGTGCGGATGCCCAGCGGATTGATGATCTTGCCGAAGCTGGTCAGGCGGCGGGCGTAGCCCTTGTCATGGGTCAGGTATTCGAAGAAGTCCTGGCCGTGGCCCTGGGTGAAGTCGGTGCCGATACCGATAGCGTCTTCGCCGACGATATTCATCACGTACTCGATGGCTTCGGCGTAATCGTCGATGGTCGAATCGATGCCTTTGGCCAGGAACGGCGCGAACATGGTCACGCCGACGAAACCGCCGTGATCGGCGATGAACTTCAGTTCTTCATCGGACTTGTTGCGCGGGTGAATTTTCAGACCCGATGGCAGGCAATGGGAGTAGCACACCGGTTTCTTCGATTCGAGAATGACTTCTTCTGAGGTTTTCGAGCCAACGTGGGACAGGTCGCACATGACGCCAACACGGTTCATCTCGGCGACGATTTCACGACCGAAACCGGACAAGCCGCCATCGCGCTCGTAGCAGCCGGTGCCGACCAGGTTTTGGGTGTTGTAGCACATCTGCACAATACCGACGCCCAGCTGCTTGAACACCTCGACATAACCGATCTGGTCCTCAAAGGCGTGAGCATTCTGGAAGCCGAACAGGATCCCGGTCTTGCCCTGCTCTTTGGCTTTGCGGATGTCGGCGGTGGTGCGCACCGGAATCACCAGGTCGCTGTTCTCGCGAATCAGCTTCTGGCTGGCGGCGATGTTGTTGACGGTCGCCTGGAAGCCCTCCCACACCGAAACGGTGCAGTTGGCCGCGGTCAGACCGCCCTTGCGCATGTCTTCGAACAGTTCACGGTTCCACTTGGCAATAATCAGCCCGTCGATAACGATGCTGTCGGCGTGCAATTCGGCTGGGCTCATCAGGCTGTCCCCTATTAGCGATTCATGCGCCGAATCGTGTGCCGGCGCTTTGGGGCCAGCATATGCCTCGGTGCCTTGGTAGCCGGGTGCAAAAACGACAGGGGGTTTGCCGAAAGCGTCAATCCGCGACAAAGGGTCGCCATCGGACATCTCGGGCCACCTGTTCAAGGACCTGCGCATCGGCCAGAATTCGCTGCTTTACTGAATGCACTATTGGATTGGGGCGGCGGCGCAATGAAATCGATCTTCCTGGCATTGGCACTGATAGCGACCAGCGTACACGCGGTTGAAGAGTCCGAAGACAACCCTTGCGACAAAGTCGAAAACGACATCCAGACCCTGGAATGCTCGGCCTACAGCAGAACCGCCGCCGAAGACTTGTTGAAGAACAACTACCAAAGCCTGGCCGAGCGCATGCAAACGGCCTACGGCAAGAACCCGGCACAACTGGCCGACATCACCGCCAAGCTCAAGGTCGCCCAGCAGCAATGGCTGAAGACCCGGGATGCGGATTGCGCGGTTGAGGTTTTTCCAGCGACGAGCGGTAGCAAGGCATTCACGATTGCGCAGAATGATTGCGTGGCGCGGATGAGTGATGAGCGGTCGGAATTTTTGGAGTCGATTGGGCAGGAGTGATGCGTTAAAGCGCCTGCCACACCGACTCAAGAGTGGTCAGCAGTTTTTTGCTGGCCGTTTTATCGATTTCCAGATCGGCGCCACAGACTCTCCACTCGGAAAAAGCATCTAGCGTTTGTTCTATGTAGCGTTCGGGCGCAAGGAAACTGAAAGGTTTGCACACCTCAATGAGAGCCTTGCGTGCGGGTTTGCCTCTTCCCGCGAAGGCTGTGGTGTGTTCGTTGCCGCGCCCTGCGGTACTGGAAAATGTCAGGTCGTACGCCGGCGCCATTTTCCAGCCATCCTTGCCGCCGAAAAAAGAGAAGTTCTTCGCGTGATCGTCATGGTTATGAGCCAGAGCGTTGAACACCATCAGTCGGGCCATTTTCTCGACCTCGGCCGCGTCCTTGGTCATTGCCCAGGTCGCTCGCAGTAAGTCACTGTAATCGAGGCTAGGTTTACGAAAATCGGCGTACAGAATCGCCGCCGCGGTCAGCATGTGGCGCTTGGTACCTTCTGCCCGATCAAAGCGTTTGGTGGCAAAGAATCGTTCTTCGCCCTTATTGGTTTCTACCTGAAACAATTGCGACTCGGAAATTTCGATCCCTGCCCGATGGGCCATCAATGCATAAACCTGCTCTATGGCGCCGCTGTCACGATGCTCCTCTTCACTGCGAAACTTGATTAACCAGTGTTCATAACCCACGGGCATTTCGCCAAACGACGAAATAGCGCGATGTTTGTCCGGTGAAAGACCAATCACCGCTTTAGGTCGTGCACCACCGGGGGAACCGCCCGCCAATCGCAGAGAACTGATGACCTCGTCAGTGCTGCCTGAAAGTATCGTTTGTGAAGCCTCGTATAGAGCAGCCAAGTCGAGGTCTTCGTCTGCTTCAACGGCTTCGAACATCGGCGCGTATTCAAGCGCGCCCATGCTGCGATTGCCCATATAGGCCAGTCGATCCAGCGGGCCAATTTTGTGACGCTCGACGCCCAACTGACTGCGAAAGAAGCGATCCATGAGTAGCAATCCCCAGCCGTCGGGCAAAGAATCGCTGAACGCGCCGTGCAAGCTGTCGAACAGCAAGGGGTCAGCCGCACTCTGGGGCTTGACCGAAAAATCCATATGAAACGGCGCGAGGTTAAATCCTTTTGCCAGCCAGCCGGGATCATAAGAAAAGAACACCCCCCGACGAGGAATGGCGACAAGCTCACCGACGCGTGATCCTTGAAGCATAACGCTGAGTGCATTGACGTTTTTCATTGTCGGCCACGAGCCCTTTCGTAGTTTTTCAGTTCCTGGAGTGTCAGCGACTGGGTTGAGGCAAACAAATTCGTTAGCGGTTCCTCCGCCCCGAGGCAAATTGCGATCAGCAACAAGCCATCAAGGGAGATCTTTCCGGTCGTTTCAAAACGCTTGATATTCGACTCAGGGACACCTGATTTTTGCGCGAGCGTGCGTCGCGAAAGGTTTTTTCCGAGTCTCAGACGCTTGGCATTCCCGGCAATCTGTAAAGCGATCTCTCCAGGGGAGTAGAGGATATGGGTAAGGGCCATGATTCGACCTCAAGTGGAGTGTGAGCAAGTGTAGCAGCGCGATCGGCAATCAACATTTAAAGGATAATATTTTGACTTATATATCGTAAATAATTACTTAATAGACAACATTTGAACCTCTATTCATATTCAAAAACACCTTCCTACCTATTACGCACCCGTTACGTTTATTCTTTGAGCTATAAGCTGCACATCATCAACCGGGAAAGGGACTCAAATGAAAATCTGCGGCATCGAAATCAAAGGCAGCGAAGCGATCATCGCCTTGGCCTCCCTCGACGATCAGGTGCTGACCCACGTCGCTCTGGCCACCAAGAAAATAGCCCTCGACGATGACGAGGACGCGGCGAACGTAAAAGTCTTTGCCGCTCAGGTCGCGTCGTTTGTGCGTGAGAATTCCATCGACCGGATCGCGATCAAGAAGCGCAGCAAGAAAGGCGAGTTTGCCGGTGGGCCGACCACGTTCAAGATCGAAGGGATTGTTCAGTTGCTGGAGAGTTGCGAGGTGACGCTGCTGTCGCCACAGACGATCAATGCGCAGAGCAAGAAGTTTGATTTTGAGCTGCCGGCGACGCTGAACAAGTATCAGCATGAAGCCTACAAAGCAGCCTGCTCGGCCTTGATGAAGAAGTAACGCCCTCCACCGATCGTTCCCTCGCTCTGCGTGGGAACGATCAACGATCAACTACGCTTTGGCGGTGCGCCGGTCTTCTCGCGGACACCGCTCAAACTTCGCCCGGTAACTTCGGGTGAAATAAGACGGCGATTCAAACCCACACGCAATGCTCACCTCCAGCACACTCATGTCAGTCTGCCGCAGCAACTGTCGCGCCTTTTCCAACCGTAAACGCAGGTAAAAATTGCTCGGCGTGTCGTTCAGGTGCAGGCGAAACAATCGCTCCAGCTGGCGCCGCGTCACCTTGATCGACTCCGCCAGTTCCAGCGTGGTCAGCGGCGGTTCGCTGTGCTGTTCCATCTCGCCGATGACGTGCACCAGCTTCTTGTTGCGGATGCCATAGCGCGTGGCGACTTCCATGCGTTGGTGGTCTTTGCGCGGGCGGATGCGGCCGAGTACGAATTGTTCGCTGACCTGGATCGCCAGTTCCGGGCCATGGGCCTGGGCGATGAGGTCGAGCATCAGGTCGATGGAGGCGGTGCCGCCAGCCGAGGTGATGCGGCGGCGGTCGATTTCGAACAGCTCCTGGGTGACGCTGAGCTGCGGATAGGATTCCTTGAACGCGTCGATGGCTTCCCAGTGCAGGGTCAGGCGATGGCCGTCGAGCAGACCGGCTTCGGCGAGGATAAAACTGCCGGTGTCGATGGCGCCGAGGGTCACGCCTTCGTTGTCGAGGCGACGCAACCAGTGCTCCAGCGCCGGGGTGGCAAATTTCAGTGGTTCGAAACCTGCCACGACTAGCAGGATCGCGCCTTTCTTCAGTGGCTCCAGCGTCGCGTCGGCGTTGACCGACATACCGTTGCTGGCCAGCACCGCCCCACCGTCAGCACTCAATACGTGCCAGCGATACAGCTCGCCGCGAAAGCGGTTGGCGACCCGCAGCGGTTCGATGGCCGAGATAAATCCAATGGCCGAGAAACCCGGCATCAACAAGAAGTAGAAATCCTGGGACATGGAGCGCACTCGCTTAGCAGGTAACAAGAGGCCAGGTAACGAGAGGGCGGGCAGCGTAGGGACGTTGATACCCCACTTGCAACAGGCATTCAAGAGGACAGGTCGCTGCAGTGCAAGAGCTGGTCGCCGTAGTGCGTTTTCATAGGGCCTGAGCTGCGTAACGTGGCATCACCGGCGCGCAAAGATGACCGGACCCACAATAACGAACTGCCGAGGAACCTGAGATGAAACGACTGATCAGCAGCTGTGTTCTTGCACTCAGCGGTACCGCTTTGCTGAGCGCCAGTGTCATGGCCGCCGAACCCGCGTCATGCCAGAACGTGCGCATGGGCGTAGTGAACTGGACTGACGTAATCGCCACCAGTGCCATGACCCAGGTCCTGCTCGATGGCCTCGGCTACAACACCAAACAAACCAGCGCGTCCCAGCAAATCATCTTCGCCGGGATCCGCGATCAGCGTCTGGACTTGTTCCTCGGTTACTGGAACCCGCTGATGACCCAGACCATCACCCCGTTCGTCGATGGCAACCAGGTCAAGGTGCTTGAAGCGCCAAGCCTTAAAGATGCCCGCGCCACCCTCGCCGTACCGACTTATCTCGCCGACAAGGGCCTGAAAACCTTCGCCGACATCGCCAAGTTCGAGAAAGAACTGGGCGGCAAGATCTACGGCATCGAACCAGGCTCGGGCGCCAACACCCAGATCAAGGCGATGATCGCCAAGAACCAGTTTGGCCTGGGCAAGTTCCAGCTGGTCGAGTCCAGCGAAGCCGGCATGCTCGCGGCAGTGGATCGCGCCGTGCGCCGTAACGAGGCCGTGGTGTTCTTCGGCTGGGCGCCACACCCGATGAACGTCAACGTCAAGATGACCTATCTCACCGGCAGCGACGACGCCCTGGGCCCGAACGAAGGCATGGCCACGGTCTGGACCGTCACTGCACCGAAATACGCCGAGCAATGCCCGAACATCGGCCGCTTGCTGAGCAACCTGACCTATACCGCCGAAGACGAGAGCCGGATGATGCAGCCACTGCTGGATCACAAGGACGCCTTCGAATCGGCCAGGCAATGGCTGAAAGATCACCCGCAAGACAAACAGCGCTGGCTCGAAGGCGTCACCACCTTCGACGGCAAACCGGCGGCTGAAAACCTGAAACTGACCAGTAAATAAACCTGAATCGAACCACCGATTCGCAGCCCGACCGGGCTGCGAACGGGGTCATTACGCCCTGCCTTTCTCCTAAAAAGCACTTGCCTGTAAGGAACCGCCCAATGAACCACGACGTCATCATCACCTGCGCACTCACCGGTGCTGGCGACACGACCAGCAAGAGCCCACACGTGCCGGTCACCCCGAAACAAATCGCCGCCGCCGCCGTGGAAGCCGCCAAGGCTGGCGCCACCGTGGTCCACTGCCACGTGCGTAACCCCGAAACCGGCAAGTTCAGCCGCGACGTGGCGCTGTACCGTGAAGTGATGGAGCGCATCCGCGAGGCCGACGTCGACATCATCGTCAACCTTACCGCTGGCATGGGTGGCGACCTGGAAATCGGCGCCGGCGAGAACCCGATGGAGTTCGGCCCGAACACCGACCTGGTCGGCCCGCTGACCCGCCTGGCGCATGTCGAAGAACTGCTGCCGGAAATCTGCACCCTCGATTGCGGCACCCTGAACTTCGGCGATGGCGACACTATTTACGTGTCCACCCCGGCCCAGCTGCGTGCCGGCGCCAAACGCATTCAAGAGCTGGGCGTGAAAGCCGAGCTGGAAATTTTCGACACCGGTCACCTGTGGTTCGCCAAACAGTTGATCAAGGAAGGCCTGCTCGACGACCCGCTGTTCCAGCTGTGCCTGGGCATCCCGTGGGGCGCGCCGGCGGACACCACGACCATGAAAGCCATGGTCGACAACCTGCCGGCCAATGCGGTGTGGGCAGGGTTCGGCATTGGTCGCATGCAGATGCCAATGGCCGCGCAAGCGGTGTTGCTCGGCGGCAACGTGCGGGTCGGCCTGGAAGACAACATCTGGCTGGACAAAGGCGTACTGGCGACCAACGGCCAACTGGTCGAGCGTGCCAGCGAAATTCTCAGCCGACTTGGTGCCCGCGTGCTGACCCCGGCGGAAGGTCGCATAAAAATGGGGCTGACCAAGCGCGGTTAACTGCTAACAACTCTTTCCAACTGTGGGAGCGAGCCTGCTCGCGATGGGGCCGTCACATCCGGCATCTCTGCCGACTGACACTGCGCAATCGCGATCAGGCTCGCTCACACAGGGGATCACCGAATACTTTCAGGACGTCGCCATGACCTTCATCACCGAAATCAAAACCTTCGCAGCCCTGGGCAGCGGTGTCATCGGCAGCGGCTGGGTGTCCCGCGCCCTCGCCCATGGCCTCGACGTCGTCGCCTGGGACCCCGCGCCGGGTGCCGAAGCCGCCCTGCGCAAACGCGTCGCCAATGCCTGGGGCGCACTGGAGAAACAAGGCCTGGCACCGGGCGCTTCCCAGGATCGCTTGCGCTTTGTCGCGACGATTGAAGAATGCGTGCGCGATGCCGACTTCATTCAGGAAAGCGCCCCCGAGCGTCTCGAGCTGAAACTGGAACTTCACAGCAAAATCAGCGCGGCGGCCAAGCCCAATACCTTGATCGGCTCCAGCACATCGGGCCTGTTGCCGAGCGAGTTCTACGAAAGTGCGACACACCCTGAACGCTGCGTGGTCGGGCACCCGTTCAATCCGGTTTACCTGCTGCCGCTGGTGGAAGTGGTCGGCGGCAAAAACACCGCGCCTGAAGCGATTCAAGCGGCAATGAAAGTGTATGAATCCTTGGGCATGCGTCCGCTGCATGTGCGTAAGGAAGTCCCCGGATTTATCGCCGACCGCTTGCTCGAAGCGCTCTGGCGGGAGGCGCTGCATCTGGTAAACGACGGTGTGGCGACCACCGGTGAAATCGATGACGCGATTCGTTTTGGCGCGGGCTTGCGCTGGTCGTTCATGGGCACGTTCCTGACCTACACCCTGGCGGGTGGCGATGCCGGGATGCGCCACTTCATGGCACAGTTCGGGCCGGCCTTGCAGTTGCCGTGGACCTACCTGCCCGCGCCGGAGCTGACCGACAAATTGATTGATGATGTGGTGGATGGCACCACTGATCAGCTGGGGACCCACAGTATTTCGGCGCTGGAGCGCTATCGTGATGATTGCTTGCTGGCGGTGCTTGAGGCGGTGAAGACCACCAAAGAGAAGCATGGGATGACCTTCAGCGAGTAACCCGCCGCACTGATCGTTCCTACGCTCCGCGCGGGAATGCCTCAATGGACGCTCTGCGTCCGCTCTTGGGACGCAGAGCGTCCCGGGCTGCATCCCCACGCGGAGCGTGGGGACGATCATCCCGATCATGCCTGGAGAGAAACATGCCCACCCTCACCACCTACCAAACCCGCATCATCCCCGACTGGGTCGACTATAACGGCCACTTGCGCGACGCGTTCTACCTGCTGATTTTCAGCTACGCTACCGACGCGCTGATGGATCGCCTCGGCATGGACAGCAATAACCGCGAAGCCAGCGGCCACTCGCTGTTTACCTTGGAACTGCACCTCAATTACCTGCACGAAGTGAAGCTCGACGCCGACGTCGAAGTGCATACGCAGATCATTGGCCACGACAGCAAACGCTTGCACCTCTATCACAGCCTCCATCTTGTGGGAGATGACAAGGAACTGGCCGGCAATGAGCAGATGCTGCTTCACGTCGAGCTCGCCGGGCCACGATCCGCACCGTTCAGCGAACTGTCACTGAGCAAGCTGCAAGCCATCGTTGCCGAGCAAGCCGACCTGCCTGCCCCTGAGTACATTGGCCGAGTGATCGCTTTACCCCAAAAAAAATAACAAGGAGATCGCCATTGAACACCGCCGCTGCTTTTGCCGACTTCCGTACTTATCCGTTGATCAGCGCGCTCGTAGGCGTGCAATCCTTGGCGGACCGAATTCTGGTGAAGTGGGCCGATCATCGCGTCAGCCCCTTTCATCACCAATGGTTGCGGGACAATTGCCCGTGCCCGAAATGCGTCTATACCGTGACCCGCGAGCAAGTGCTGGAAATCGTCGATGTCGCGCAAAACCTGATACCGAGCGGGGCTAGCGTCGATATTGAAGGTTGTCTCAGCGTCGAGTGGGAAGATGGCCATCTCAGCCGCTACGACCCGGGCTGGTTGCGCGCCCATGCCTATGACGATGAATCCCGCGCCGAACGCCAGGCCGGCAAACCCAAAGCACGGCTTTGGCGCAGCGATTTGCAGTTGCCGGTGTTCGATTACCAGGCGTTGATGAACGACAACAACGCCCTGCTGCAATGGCTGCTGGCGGTGCGCGATGTCGGTCTGACCCAGGTTCGCGGTGTACCGACTGAGCCGGGCTCGCTGAAACTGATTGCCCAGCGAATTTCCTTCATCCGCGAGAGCAATTTCGGTGTGCTGTTCAACGTGCAATCCAAGGCCGATGCCGACAGCAATGCCTACACCGCTTTCAACCTGCCGTTGCACAGCGATCTGCCCACCCGGGAGCTGCAACCGGGGTTGCAATTTCTGCATTGCCTGGTCAATGACGCCGACGGTGGCGAGAGTATTTTTGTCGACGGTTTTGCCATTGCCGACGCCCTGCGTGAAGAGGATCCAGAGGCGTTTAACAGTCTTTGCGAAATCCCTGTGGAATTCCGCAACAAGGACCGTCACAGCGACTACCGCTGCCTGGCGCCGATCATTGCGCTGGATGCGTTGGGACAGGTATCGGAAATCCGCATGGCGAATTTTCTGCGCGGGCCGTTTGATGCCTCCGTGGAGCAGATGCCCAAGTTGTATCACGCCTACCGGCGTTTCATTGCGATGACCCGAGAAGCGCGGTACCGGGTGATGACGCGGCTCAATCCCGGCGAACTGTGGTGCTTTGATAATCGCCGCACGCTGCATGCCCGCAATGCGTTCGACCCCGCCAGCGGCGCCCGGCATTTCCAAGGCTGCTACGTTGACCGTGATGAGTTGTTGTCGCGGATCCTTGTGCTGCAACGCTAGACCGCGTCATCGTTCATCGCGAGCAGGCTCGCTCCCACAATTGACCGAGTTCTTTCAGAGGAGTGCGGTTGAGTGTGGGAGTGAGCCTGCTCGCGATGGCGTCCGTCCAGACAACATATTCCCAACTGATTTACAGGCAAAAAAAACCCCGATCAAGCCGTGACAAGATCGGGGCTGAGGAGGGTACTGTCGAGGAGCCGTTGCGCGAGGGTGACCAAACCTTCGTGTTGCCAGCTGAGTCCAGTGTGCCCACTCCCTTGACTCGCGAGTTAGCCGAAAACGACATGCTCATAGGTATTGCGGCCATTGCGACAAATCGCCCTTGCCGCCACCGCATCCCCCTACGAGAATCGAGCCAAGACACCGTTCCCTGAAGAAGGATTGCGTCATGATGTACGCCGATTTGATCGACCAGGAAGACCTGTTGGGCCAGCTCAAGGCGTTGGGATTTGCAGTGCCCCCGGGGGCCACCGCCGAGCAAGCTTGCGAATGCGCGGTACGGGGCCTGAATAACGAAAGGGCAATTGAGCTGCGGACCATGGTCAAGCAGATGTACACCAGCAGCGCGACCATCCTGCCGGCGGTGCGTCAGGCCATCGATAGGCAATTGCTGCCGGCATTGGCGGAGTATCAGCAGAGTCGCAGTGCCTGATAGATCCAATCGCGAGCAGGCTCGCTCCCACAGTTGACCGCATTCCTTTGAGAGAACTCGGTCAATGTGGGAGTGAGCCTGCTCGCGATGAAGCCCGCTCGGTTTAAAGCCGTACGCTAGCGAAAGTCGACTCGTTCCGCGCCTGACTCAACGCCGACAACGGCCCGGACAGAGGTGACAGCACCAGTGCTTGCGGCAGCGGCATCATCGCCACCTGTTGCGTGGTGTTGGAACCTACACGTTCGTCACGCGGTGGAATGCCGAAGTATTCGCGGTAGCACTTGGAGAAGTGCGGCGTGGAAACAAAGCCGCACACCGACGCCACTTCGATGATCGACATCGGCGTTTGCTTGAGCAACTGCCGGGCGCGGATCAGGCGCAGTTTCAGGTAGTAACGCGAAGGCGAGCAGTGCAGGTATTTCTGGAACAACCGCTCAAGCTGTCGACGCGAAACAGCGACGTACACCGCCAATTCATCAAGGTCAATCGGCTCTTCGAGGTTGGCCTCCATCAGCGCCACGATTTCCTGCAACTTCGGCTGGTTGGTCCCGAGCATGTGCTTGAGCGGCACGCGCTGGTGATCCTGCTCGTTGCGGATACGTTCGTAGACAAACATTTCCGAGATCGCGGCGGACAGTTCACGGCCGTGATCGCGGCTGATCAGGTGCAGCATCATGTCCAGTGGCGCGGTGCCGCCGGAACTGGTGAAACGGTTACGGTCCAGGGTGAACAAACGCGTGCTCATGACCACCCGCGGGAAGGCTTCCTGCATCGAGGCCAGGCATTCCCAATGCACGCTGCAATCAAAACCGTCCAGAAGGCCGGCACAGGCCAGGGCCCAACTGCCGGTACAGACCGCGCCCAGACGACGGGACTGACGTGCCTGGCTTTGCAGCCATGACACGTGCTCACGGGTAACAGTGCGTTGGATACCGATACCGCCGCAGACGATGATGGTGTCCAGGGCCGGCGCTTTATGCATGGAGCAGTCGGGGGTGATCTGCAGGCCGTCACTGGCCCAGACCTGGCCGCCATCGACTGTCATAGTGGTCCAGCGATACAGCTCGCGTCCGGACAATTGGTTGGCCATGCGCAGGGGTTCTACTGCGGAGGCCAGAGAAATCAGCGTGAAATTGTCCAGCAGCAAAAAGCCAATGGATTGAGGCGCACGGTTCTGGGGTTGGGCCCCGGAGTTGAACGTCGTCATCGCGGTATCTCCTCACACAAAGCGGGTGATGGCCTCAGGCGGAGGCTCTTTTTATTGCCATCGTTCTCGGGTGGGAGACGGGCTTTGTAATGACAGAGCAATTGCCATGCCTAAAATTGAATGCGCGTTCAATAACTCCTGAAAACGACGTCGGAATGTGTCTGCATATGACGTGCGTGGAGCAGAGGATAAAAGTGCCATCAGGCGAGGCAAGCGCCCCGCCCCGTTGGCGGTGAGCAAATCGGTAGCACTTGTGGGAACAGGGCTGCGAGCTGCCGGGAACGAGTGTCACCGCAGGCACGGGTGACGGGTGGTCAGGGTTGTTTTGGATCCCTGATCTCGGGAAAGGCGCTTATCTGTAAGCGACGCGCCAAAAGGTGGCGCAATTGGGATCAGGTGTTCACTTAGCGCGCAGTTTTGACTGGTCTGGCGCCTTCGCGGGCAAGCCCGCTCCCACATTTGATCTCTGCGGTACACAACACCATGCCCACTGGAGATCTAATGTGGGAGCGGGCTTGCTCGCGAAGCAGACAACTCGGAATTACTGACTCAGCACTCCACCGCGCTAACCGCCAACCCACCCCGGGATGTCTCTTTATATTTGTCATGCATATCGGCGCCGGTATCGCGCATGGTGCGGATCACGCGGTCCAGCGAGATAAAGTGCTGACCATCCCCCCGCAGCGCCATCTGTGCCGCGTTGATCGCTTTCACCGCCGCAATCGCGTTGCGTTCGATGCACGGCACTTGGACCAGCCCGCCCACCGGGTCGCAGGTCAGACCGAGGTTGTGTTCCAGACCGATTTCGGCGGCGTTGCACAGCTGTTCCGGCGTGGCGCCGAGAATCTCTGCCAACCCCGCCGCTGCCATGGCGCAGGCCGAACCGACCTCACCCTGGCAACCGACTTCGGCACCGGAAATCGAAGCGTTCTTTTTGCACAGAATCCCCACGGCTGCGGCGCTGAGGAAATAGTCGACCACGTTGGCGTCCGTCACCGCTTCGCTGAACTTCATAAAGTAGTGCAACACCGCCGGAATGATCCCCGCCGCGCCGTTGGTCGGTGCTGTCACCATGCGCCCGCCGGCGGCGTTCTCTTCGTTGACCGCCAGCGCGAACAGGTTGACCCATTCCATGGCGCTCAAGGTCGAGCCGATCACATTCGGTTTGCCCAGCTCCTGCAAGCTGCGGTGCAATTTCGCTGCGCGACGACGCACATTCAAGCCGCCGGGCAAGATGCCTTCGTGCTTGAGACCCTGGTCGACGCAATCTTGCATGGCGCGCCAAAGCTTCATCAGGCCGGCGCGGATTTCTTCTTCACTGCGCCAGACCTTTTCGTTGGCCATCATCAATTCAGCCACGCGCAGGTTGTGCGTCTGGCACAGGCTCAACAGTTCGACGGCGCTGGAAAAATCGTACGGCAACTCGGTGCGATCCAGATCGACCACGCCACTGGACGCCTGGGCTTCATCCACGACAAAACCGCCGCCGACGGAATAGTAGGTGTCGCGATGCAACTCGCCATGATCACCCTCGACGATCAGGGTCATGGCATTGGGGTGGAACGGCAGGTTTTCGTCGATCAGGCGCATGTCGCGGGCCCAGACGAAGGGCACCGACAAGCGACCGTCGAGGAGCAATGTGTCGGTTTCGCGCAGGGTGGCGATGCAGATCCCGATTTGCGACGGGTCGATCGCGTCCGGCCACTCCCCCATCAAGCCCATGATCACCGCGTTGTCGCTGCCGTGACCGATGCCGGTGGCCGACAGCGAACCGTAGAGCTGGACTTCAACGCGGCGCACTTGATCCAGCAAATGCCTTTCGCGCAGCGACTCAACAAACAGCGCGGCGGCCCGCATAGGCCCCACGGTGTGCGAACTGGAAGGACCGATGCCGATTTTGAACAGGTCGAAAACACTGATAGCCATTACTGCCGAACTCCTGGATGTGCCGACTCCAGACGCAAAAAGCGCCCAGTGGCGGAGCTGCTACGCTCAAGCTGCAATCCGCCGAGATGGCCGCATCATCAGGCTTTTGTCATGTCGTTCGACGTCTCACACCGACGCACTCATGCCCACTAACGCCGTAGGGCGGCGACGCAATGTTTTCGCCGTTTTTTAGCGGATCAGCGGGAAAAAAAGGGCTGAAAAAAGCTGTAAACGACGTCACCGACACTGGATGCGACCCTCCCTGTACTGGTTACGACGCACCCTGTAGGCGTCAGATTTTCACTGGTACATGATCGTATCGACTCGATTGCAAGGCGCCGTGGTAGAGCTGTCTCCAAAACGCCACCCAACCGCAACCTATAAGTGCGGTGGTCCAGTCGGAACACTGCCAAAAAAAACACCAAGGAGTCCATCCATGAAAGGTTCCCCGTCGTTGTTGTTGGCCGCAATGCTGAGTCTGCCGTTACTGGCTCAAGCTGCAGAACCCGCTCAGTGCAGTACCGTAAACTTCTCCGATGTTGGCTGGACCGACATTACCGCGACGACCGCCACCACCAGCGTCGTGCTCAACGCCCTCGGCTACAAGACCAAAACCACGATGATTTCCGTGCCGGTGACCTACAAGTCCCTCGCCGACGGCAAGAACATGGACATCTTCCTGGGGAACTGGATGCCGACCATGGAAAACGACATCAAGGCCTACCGCGATGCCGGCACGGTCGACGTCGTGCGCACCAACCTGACAGGCGCCAAGTACACCCTCGCCGTGCCGCAAGCGCTGTACGACAAAGGACTGCATGACTTCGCCGACATCCCTAAATTCAAGAAAGAACTCGACGGCAAAATCTACGGTATCGAGCCCGGAAACGACGGCAATCGCCTGATCCAGAGTATGATCGACAAGAACGCCTTCGGCCTTAAAGACGCTGGTTTCAAAGTGGTCGAGTCCAGCGAAGCCGGCATGTTGTCGCAGGTCGATCGCGCGCAGAAGCGCGACACCGCCGTGGTCTTCCTCGGCTGGGCCCCCCACCCGATGAACAAGCGCTTCAAGATTCAATACCTGACCGGTGGTGACGACTTCTTCGGCCCCGACTTCGGCGCCGCCACCGTGGCAACCAACACCCGCAAGGGTTACACCCAGGAATGCAGCAACGTCGGCCAACTGCTGAAGAACCTGGAATTTACCGTCGACATGGAAAGCGCTCTGATGGGCAACATCCTGGACGACAAGATGAAGCCTGACGCGGCCGCCAAGGCCTGGCTGAAAAACAATCCACAGGTCCTCGATACCTGGCTCGCTGGCGTGACCACCATTGACGGTAAACCTGGCCTGGAGGCCGTGAAAGCCAAGCTCGCTCAGTAATCGCTTATGCCGGGCGGTTTCGGCCGTCCGGGCTGTTTATTTCCTTGCATGCGGACGTTCACTACCATGCTGATTGATCAGAAAATCCCTTTAGGCCAGTACATCGCAGGCTTCGTTGAATGGTTGACGCAACACGGCGCCAACACCTTCGACGCAATCGCGATAACCCTGGAAACGATGATCCACGGCGTGACTTTTGCGCTGACCTGGTTCAACCCGCTGGCATTGATCGGCCTTATCGCGCTACTGGCACACTTCATACAACGAAAGTGGGGACTAACGGCTTTCGTCGTCGCCTCCTTCCTGCTGATCCTCAACCTGGGGTACTGGCAGGAAACCATGGAAACCCTCGCCCAAGTGCTGTTCGCCACCCTGGTCTGCGTGGTCATCGGCGTGCCGTTGGGCATCGTCGCCGCGCACAAACCGATGTTCTACACAATGATGCGTCCGGTGCTCGATCTGATGCAGACCGTGCCGACCTTCGTGTACCTCATTCCTACCCTGACCCTCTTCGGTCTGGGTGTGGTCCCGGGCCTGATCTCGACGGTGGTGTTCGCGATTGCCGCGCCTATCCGCCTGACTTACCTGGGCATTCGCGATGTTCCACAGGAACTGATGGACGCCGGCAAAGCCTTCGGCTGCTCGCGCCGTCAACTGCTCTCACGGATTGAACTGCCCCACGCCATGCCAAGCATCGCGGCCGGCATCACCCAGTGCATCATGCTGTCGCTGTCGATGGTAGTGATCGCGGCACTGGTGGGCGCCGACGGCCTGGGCAAACCCGTGGTCAACGCACTGAACACTGCTGATATCGCCCTGGGCTTCGAAGCGGGCCTGGCGATCGTATTGCTGGCGATCATGCTCGACCGTATCTGCAAACAACCCGACGCTAAAGTAGGGGGTGACGCATGAGCATTATTCGCTTCGAAGACGTCGACGTAATCTTCTCCAGAGACCCGCGTGAGGCGCTCAAGCTTCTCGACCAAGGCATGACCCGCGACCAGATCCTGAAAAAGACCGGGCAAATTGTCGGCGTTGAAAAAGCCAGCCTGGACATCGAAAAAGGTGAAATCTGCGTACTGATGGGCCTGTCCGGCTCAGGAAAATCCAGCCTGCTGCGCTGCATCAACGGCCTCAACACCGTCAGCCGTGGCAAGTTGTTCGTCGAGCACGAAGGCAAGCAGATCGACATCGCCTCGTGCACCCCGGCGGAACTGAAAATGATGCGCACCAAGCGCATTGCGATGGTGTTCCAGAAGTTCGCCCTGATGCCTTGGCTGACGGTGCGCGAGAACATCAGTTTCGGCCTGGAAATGCAGGGTCGCCCGGAAAAAGAACGGCGCAAGCTGGTGGACGACAAGCTGGAGCTGGTGGGCCTGACCCAGTGGCGCAACAAGAAACCCGACGAGCTCTCCGGCGGTATGCAGCAACGCGTGGGTCTGGCTCGCGCCTTGGCGATGGACGCCGACATTCTGCTGATGGACGAACCGTTCTCGGCACTCGACCCGCTGATCCGCCAGGGCCTGCAAGACGAATTGCTGGAACTGCAAAACAAACTCAGCAAGACCATCGTGTTCGTGAGCCACGACCTCGATGAAGCCCTGAAGCTCGGCAGCCGTATTGCGATCATGAAAGACGGCCGGATCATTCAATACAGCAAGCCGGAAGAGATCGTGTTGAACCCGGCGGACGACTACGTGCGGACCTTCGTTGCGCACACCAATCCGCTGAACGTGTTGTGCGGCCGCAGCCTGATGCGCACGTTGGATAACTGCAAGCGCATCAACGGTTCAGTCTGCCTCGATCCGGGCGGCGATTCGTGGCTGGACCTGGCCGAAGGCAACACTATCAAAGGCGCCCGCCAGAACGGCTTGAGCCTGGACCTGCAGAACTGGATTCCAGGGCAAGCGGTTGAAGGCCTGGGACGTCGGCCGACACTGGTGGACTCCAACATCGGCATGCGCGATGCGCTGCAGATTCGATATCAGACCGGCAATAAACTGGTGCTGCACGACAACCAGAAAGTGGTCGGGATTCTGGGTGACAGCGAGCTGTATCACGCACTGCTCGGCAAGAACCTGGGGTAAGGCAACAGACACAAAAACGCCGCGAGAGATCGCGGCGTTTTTGTTTATCGGGACAGCGGGCGATGCCGTGTTGAAGTTGGAGGCCTCATCGCCAGCAGGCTGGCTCCCACAAGGGAATGCATTCCAATGTGGGAGCCAGCCTGCTGGCGATGAGGCCGACGCGGTGCTTCAGACTGAAACACCGCGTCGCTTACAACTCAGCTATAGACCCGGCCAAGGAGTTGCCGATGGCTTTCAAACTGATCGAGCACGTCACGAGTGATCTGATCCTGGGTGAAGCCCATCAAGTCGTAATCCTGGCTGCCGTTGTGCAGGTACACCTCGGCGCGGTAGTAGCGCGCACGCGGTTCATCAGCGCTTTCAGCCGACACTGTGTCACTCGCCGCCGCCAGATAGCCATCCAGGCTCACTTCGTAGACAAAAGGGTTACCCTCTTCCATCTCGATCCGCACGCCCATGCAGCGTTTGGACTTGCCCAGCAACGTCTGCACATCCAGCCCCTGAGCACGCAATTGCACCGTCGCAACTTCCAGCGCCGGGCTGACTTGCTTGTCCATGAAACGCTGGACGATCGACTGGTTCGGCTGCAAGTCCAGCTGAGTCAAACGCTCGCTGAAACCACGACGACCGCGCGCAGCCAATTCCGCTTGCTCCTGTTCGATCTGCACATCCTGGCGCATGGCCTTGTGCAAGCCGAACATGAAGAACACCAGTACCACCGAGAACGGCAGACCGGCCAGCACCACCATGGTTTGCATGGCTTCGAAGTTACCGGCGAACAGCAAGCCGATGGTCACGAGGGTGATCACCGCCGACCAGAAGATCCGCAGCCAGTGCGGCGCATCCTCGTCGACGTTGCCGCCCTTGCACGAAAGGTTGGCCATCATCACCGCGCCGGAATCCGCCGGGGTCAGGAACAGTACGAAACCGACAAAAATCGACACGCCGATCACAACCTTCGACGCCGGATAATGTTCAAGCAGTTGGTAAATCGCCATGGATGGCTGTTCAAGCGCCGTCTTCCCAAGCTCCACCGCCCCATGGTTCATCACCAGGTCCAGGGCCGAGTTACCGAAGATCGACAGCCACGCCAGGGTGAAGCCCAACGGGATCAGCAGTACGCCGGCCACCAGTTCACGCACCGTGCGGCCACGGGAAATACGCGCGATGAACATGCCCACGAATGGCGCCCAGGAAATCCACCAGGCCCAGTAGAACAGGGTCCACAGGCCCAACCAGCGGTCGGACTTCTCACTGTCGCCTTCGTACACATAGAGGTCGAAGGTTTTCAGGACCACGCCGTTCAGGTAATCACCTATGTTCTGCACGAAACCGTTGAGCAGGTGCAGGGTCGGGCCGAACAGCAGCACGAAAATCAGCAGACCGCTGAACAGCACGATGTTCAGGTTGGACAGACGGCGGATACCATTTTCCACGCCCGACACGGCGGCGATGGTCGCCACGGTGCTCATCACGATGATCACGATCAGCAGGTTGGTGTTGCTGTGTTCCATGCCGAACAGGTTTTCCAGCCCGGACGACACCTGCAACGAACCAATCCCCAGGTTCGTCACCAGCCCCAACAGGGTCACGAACATGCCAAAACCGTCCACCGCATGACCGGCCGCGCCTTTGACCCAGCGTTCGCCCACCAACGGATACAACGCCGAACGCAACGCCAGCGGCTGGTTGTGCCGGTAAGCAAAGTAGGCAACGGCCAGACCGACCAGTGCGTAAATCGCCCAGCCATGCAGGCCCCAGTGCAGAAACGTCAGCTGCACGGCCTGACGCGCCGCCATGTTGCTGGCGGCCACGCCTTCCGGTGGATTGAAGTAGTGGTCCAGTGGCTCGGAGGCCCCGAAGTACAACAGCGAGATGCCGATACCCGAGGAGAACAACATCCCCGCCCAGGCGCCGTAGCTGAAGTCCGGGGTATCGTCCTTGCTGCCCAGCTTGAGCTTGCCGTAGGAGGAAAACGCCAGGCCCACCACGAACACCAGGTAAGCGGCGATGACTACCATGTAGTACCAGCCGAAGCTGCGGGACAACCAGGCCTGAGCTATACCGAGCAATCTGCCGGCCTCTTGCGGGGCGATGATCAGAATGGCGGTCAACAACAGGATCAGCGCGGTAGAGGTGTAGAACACCCAACCGTTGACCGTCACCTTATCGGGTGGGGTCTTTATTAGAGAGGCAGAACTCATGGCACAGATGCTCCGGCAGTGCGAGAGAAGAACACAAGGCAACGCGATACCCGACCAATCGGTTAGTGGGCAGCCGACCGGCGGGTGATATAAAGACACCCCGAAAAAAGCCCGAAACCCTTGGAACGCCTGCGCGTATAGGTTTCGAGCATTTTTGGATGTCGGTTTATCGCCATTTACGCGTAGGCAAAATCAGTAAGCAGCGACGAATTGTCGCAGATCTTATTCTTTGTTGATTGAACGTTCAATCAAAACAAAATAGACTGGCCCTCAATCCGGTAGCCGCTTGACGTCCACCGGAAGGCCTAAGGAGATGTGCAAGATGCCCAAGGTCGGTATGCAACCCATCCGCCGCCAGCAATTGATCGAAGCCACATTGCAGGCCGTCGATCAGGTCGGCATGGGGGACGCCAGCATTGCGCTGATCGCCCGTTTGGCCGGTGTCTCGAATGGCATCATCAGTCACTACTTTCAGGACAAGAATGGCCTGATCGCCGCCACCATGGGGTACCTGATGACTGTCCTCAGCGAGAACGTCACCGCGCGCCGACTGGCGCTGACAGATGAAAGCCCGCGGGCGCATCTGCAGGTGATCATCGAAGGCAACTTCGACGCCAGCCAGGTCAATGGCCCGGCAATGAAAACCTGGCTGGCCTTCTGGGCCACCAGCATGCACCAGCCGTCTTTGCACAGGTTGCAGCGGATCAACGATCACCGTCTGTATTCCAACCTGTGCTGCCAGTTCCGCCGTGTATTGCCGCTCGATGATGCGCGCAGTGCAGCCCGTGGCCTGGCAGCCCTCATCGACGGATTGTGGTTGCGCGGTGCGTTGTCGGGAGACGCTTTCGACACCGGACAGGCGCAACAGATCGCTTACGAATACATGGATATCCAACTGGCCAAGCGGGTGAGTTAGAGCACACATAAACGCTCAACCCCCGAACCGCCACTGACCAGCGTCGCCAATGCTTCACGGCACGTCCAGTGGTTACCGCCAACCCACTTATGCTCTTGCGAGGACTTTATGGCCCGTTTCGAACTGCAAAAACTCTACATCGATGGCGGCTACACTGACGCCAGCAGCGACGCCACTTTCGAAGCCATCAACCCGGCTAACGGTGAAGTCCTCGCAAAAGTACAACGTGCGACCAAAGAAGACGTTGAGCGCGCAGTAGTCAGTGCCGAAAAGGGCCAGAAAATCTGGGCGGCAATGACCGCCATGGAGCGTTCGCGCATCCTGCGCCGTGCCGTCGACATCCTGCGCGAGCGCAACGATGAACTGGCCGCCCTGGAAACCCTGGACACCGGCAAGTCGTACTCCGAAACCCGTTACGTCGACATCGTCACCGGTGCTGACGTGCTGGAATACTACGCAGGCCTGGTTCCGGCCATAGAAGGCGAGCAGATCCCGCTGCGCACCACCTCCTTCGTCTACACCCGTCGCGAACCACTGGGCGTCGTGGCCGGTATCGGCGCGTGGAACTACCCGATCCAGATCGCCCTGTGGAAATCCGCACCGGCCCTGGCGGCCGGTAACGCGATGATCTTCAAGCCAAGCGAAGTCACTTCCCTGACGACCCTGAAACTGGCCGAGATCTACACCGAAGCCGGCCTGCCGGCGGGTGTGTTCAACGTACTGACCGGCAGCGGCCGTGAAGTCGGCACCTGGCTGACCGAGCACCCACGCATCGAAAAGATCTCCTTCACCGGCGGCACCGACACCGGCAAGAAAGTCATGGCCAGCGCTTCCGCTTCGTCCTTGAAAGACGTGACCATGGAACTGGGCGGCAAATCCCCGCTGATCATCTTCGACGACGCCGACCTCGATCGCGCCGCCGACACCGCAATGATGGCCAACTTCTACAGCTCCGGTCAGGTCTGCACCAACGGCACTCGCGTGTTCGTACCGAGCCACCTGAAAGCCGCCTTCGAAGCCAAGATCGTTGAACGCGTTGCGCGCATCCGCGTTGGCAATCCGGAAGACGAGAACACCAACTTCGGTCCTCTGGTCAGCTTCGCCCACATGGAAAGCGTGCTGGGCTACATCGCCAAAGGTAAAGAAGAAGGCGCTCGCGTGCTGTGCGGCGGCGGTCGTATGACTGACGGCGAATTCGCCAAAGGCGCGTTCGTGGCCCCGACCGTGTTCACCGACTGCACCGACGAGATGACCATCGTTCGCGAAGAAATCTTCGGCCCGGTGATGAGCATCCTGACCTACGAAACCGAAGAAGAAGTGATCCGCCGTGCCAACGACACCGACTTCGGCCTGGCCGCTGGCGTCGTCACCAAGGACCTGAACCGCGCCCACCGCGTGATTCATCAACTGGAAGCCGGTATCTGCTGGATCAACGCCTGGGGCGAGTCCGACGCGAAGATGCCGGTCGGCGGCTACAAGCAGTCAGGTGTTGGCCGTGAGAACGGCATCAGCTCGCTGAACAACTTCACCCGCATCAAATCGGTACAGGTCGAACTGGGCGATTACGCCTCGGTGTTCTAAGGCACACCCGAAAACCCTGTAGCAGCTGCCGAGGCACGAGGCTGCGTTGCGCGTCCGCAGGACCGCCCTCAAAGGGGTCGCTGCGCAACCCAACGCAGCCTCGTGCCTCGGCAGCTGCTACAGGTGACCTGACCAACTTCAAAGAGGGTGCATTCAATGTCCCAAGAATTCGATTACATCATCATCGGTGCCGGCTCGGCCGGTAACACCCTGGCGACCCGTCTGACTGAAGACGAAGGCGTCACTGTCCTGCTGCTCGAAGCGGGCGGCCCCGACTACCGTTTCGACTTCCGCACGCAAATGCCGGCGGCCCTGGCGTTCCCGCTGCAAGGCCGTCGCTACAACTGGGCCTACGAAACCGATCCAGAGCCGCACATGGACGGTCGCCGGATGGAATGCGGTCGCGGCAAGGGCCTGGGTGGTTCCTCGCTGATCAACGGCATGTGCTACATCCGTGGCAACGCGATGGACTACGACAACTGGGCCAAACTGCCAGGCCTGGAAGACTGGGATTACCTGAACTGCCTGCCGTATTTCCGCAAAGCCGAAACCCGCGACATCGGCCCGAACGATTATCACGGTGGCGAAGGTCCGGTCAGCGTGACCACGCCCAAAGCCGGCAACAACCCGCTGTTCCACGCCATGGTCGAAGCGGGCGTGCAGGCCGGTTACCCGCGCACCGAAGATTTGAACGGTTACCAGCAAGAAGGCTTCGGCCCGATGGACCGTACCGTGACGCCGAAGGGCCGTCGCGCCAGTACCGCTCGCGGTTACCTGGACGTCGCCAAGAAGCGTTCGACCCTGACCATCGTCACCCACGCCCTGACCGACAAGATCCTGTTCGAAGGCAAGCGTGCGGTCGGCGTGCGTTACCTGATCGGCGCCGCTGAAGAACGTGTTGAAGTCCGCGCCCGCAAGGAAGTGCTGCTGTGTTCCGGCGCCATCGCGTCGCCGCAGATCCTGCAACGCTCCGGTGTCGGCCCGGCCGAACTGCTGAGCAAACTCGACATCCCGGTGGTCCATGACCTGCCAGGCGTCGGCGAAAACCTGCAGGATCACCTTGAGCTGTACCTGCAATACGCCTGCACCCAGCCAGTTTCGCTGTACCCGTCGCTGCTTTGGTACAACCAGCCAGCCATCGGTGCCGAGTGGTTGTTCAACGGCACCGGCATCGGCGCCAGCAACCAGTTCGAAGCCGGCGGTTTCATCCGCACCCGTCCGGAATTCGATTGGCCGAACATCCAGTACCACTTCCTGCCGGTCGCGATTAACTACAACGGCAGCAACGGTGTGAAAGAGCACGGTTTCCAGGCGCATATGGGGTCGATGCGTTCGCCAAGCCGGGGTCGTATTCAAGCGAAGTCGAAAGACCCGCGCGAATACCCGAGCATCCTGTTCAACTACATGGCCACCGAGCAGGACTGGCAGGAATTCCGCGACGGCATCCGCCTGACCCGTGAAATCATGCAGCAGCCTGCGCTGGACGCTTTCCGTGGCCGCGAAATCAGCCCAGGCATCGACGTGCAAACCGATGAGCAGCTCGACAAGTTCATCCGTGAACACGCCGAAACCGCGTTCCACCCGTCTTGCTCGTGCAAGATGGGCACCGACGAAATGGCCGTGGTTGATGGCGAAGGTCGGGTGCACGGCATGCAAGGTCTGCGAGTGGTCGATGCCTCGATCATGCCGATCATCACCACCGGCAACCTGAACGCGCCGACGATCATGATCGCCGAGAAAATCGCCGACAAGATCCGTGGCCGCCAGCCGCTGCCGCGCAGCAAGGCTGCTTATTTCGTGGCCGGTGATGCACCGGTGCGGGGCAAGCCGATGCGGGATGTGAGCGCTACTGCTCAGTAAGGCATCACACCGAGGCGCAGCCAATCGCGAGCAGGCTCGCTCCCACAGGGGATCTTGGGTGAACACATAATCTGTGATCACCCAAAATTAAATGTGGGAGCGAGCCTGCTCGCGATGGGGCCAGCCAAAACACCACACCTCTCCCGGTAATACTTTCCTACACCGATCCAAGCTTGATCCTACCCCCCGCGCAGGCCTAATCTAGCGCCACGCAAACGTTTCACCCCCCTCGCAGTACCGCAACACCGCCACTCCATGCCAAGGAGGTTCCTGAATGTTCGATTTCCACCCCCAGCTCAAGCAGCGCTTCGCTGCCTTGCGCACGGGCGCTGAATTCTTTTCGCTGCGTTATGCGCGCGAGTCCGGCCAGTACCTGTCGGTGCGCAAGAACGTCGCCGAACCTCCAAGCCTGAGCCGTGACGAAGGCGCGATGCTGACCGTGCGCGTCAACGGTGTCGAAGCCTACGCCGCGACCAATGATCTGTCGCAACAAGGCCTGCAATCGGCGCTGGACCGCGCCGAGCAACAAGCTCGGCGACTCAAGCCCCACGCCTTGCTCGACCTGCGCAACCAAGTCGTCTCCAGCGACCGCGCCGACTACTTTTCGCCGAACCTCGACCAGCCCTTCCCGTCCCTGAGCGATTGCTACCAATTGCTCGGCGCCGAATCCGCGTCCGTGCCCAAGGACGAGCGACTGGTGAACTGGCAAGTGAGCATCGGCGTCACTCACGTCGAGCAGATCTACCTCAACAGCGCTGGCGCCGAACTGCGCCAGGCGCAACGTTTCGTCTACCCTGGCCTCGACGTCACCGCCTACGACGGCAGCGACAGCCAGACCCGTAGCCTGGGCCGCGAGAACTTCGGCCAACAGGGCGGCGCCGATGTGATCAGCCGTTGTGGCCTGATCGGTGCCGGCCCGCAAGTCGCAGATCAAGCGCTGCAATTACTGCTGGCGCCGAACACCCCACAAGGCCCGCGCGACCTGCTGTTGATGCCGGACCAGATGATGTTGCAGATTCACGAGTCCATCGGTCACCCGCTGGAACTGGACCGCATCCTCGGCGACGAGCGCAATTACGCCGGCACCAGTTTCGTCAAGGCAGAAGACTTCGGTCACCTGCAATATGGCTCGTCACTGCTCAATGTGACGTTCGACCCGGACATCCCCGAACAGCTCGCCAGCTACGGCCATGACGATGACGGCACCGCCGCGAGCAAGCAATTCCTGATCAAGGAAGGTTTGCTGCTGCGCCCATTGGGTGGCGCGTTGTCGCAATTTCGCGCCGGCATGAACGGCGTTGCCAACAGTCGCGCCTGTGGCTGGAACCGCCCACCCATCGACCGCATGGCCAACCTCAATATCGAGCCCGGCGATCAACCGCTGGCGCAACTGATCGGCAACATCGAGCACGGCATCATGATGTCGACCAATCGTTCGTGGTCCATCGACGATGCACGTAACAAGTTCCAGTTCGGCTGCGAATGGGCGCAGTTGATTGAAAACGGCGAACTCAAAGGCGTGGTGAAAAACCCCAACTACCGGGCGATTTCCGCCCAGTTCTGGAAAAACCTCAGCGCCGTCGGCGACGCCGACACCGTCAAGGTGCTGGGCACACCGAACTGCGGCAAGGGCGAACCGAACCAGGTGATCCGTGTCGGCCACGCCTCGCCGGCCTGTGTGTTCAGCAACGTTGATGTGTTTGGGGGAGATGCCTGATGAGCACTTCAAAAAGTCAGGCTGAGTCTTTCAAGGTCTTGGTCAACTGGCTGCGCGAGGCGATTCGCGAGCCGGAGCAGTTCACCCTCAGCTACGCCGCCGAGTCGTCGGCCTTCGTGCGCTTCAACCACGCCAAGGTGCGTCAGGCCGGTCAGGTGCAGCAGGCGAGTGTCGGTTTCAAACTGATCAACGATGGCCGGCACACCGACCTCGACATCACGCTGGCCGGTGATCCGGAAGTGGATGTGCAGCGTCTGGCCGAAGGTCTGCAACAGTTGCGATCGATCCTGCCGTTGCTACCGCTGGACCCGTACTTGCTGCTCAACCACAACGGTTGGCAGAGCAAGAATGTGCAGGAGCATCCACTGCCGGACACCGAGCAAGTGGTCGCTGAAATCACTCAGGCCGCCGAAGGCCTGGACCTGGTGGGTTTCTACGCGGCAGGCCCGATCAGTCGTGGTTTCGCCAGCTCCTCGGGGGCGTTTGGCTGGCATCAAGCCAACAGTTTCAACTTCGACTTCAGCCTGTTTCATGAAAATGGCCAAGCGGTGAAAGCCAGCTACGCCGGGCATGACTGGAGCAGCGAAGGGTTTGCCAAGCGCTTCGCTCTGGCACGCGAGCAATTGGCGTTTCTCGGTCGGCCATTGCGCACCTTGGCACCGGGTCAGTACCGCGCCTACCTCGCACCGGCGGCACTCGAAGAAATCATGGGCATGCTCTGCTGGGGCGGGTTTTCGGCGCAGTCGATTGCCAGCAAAACCAGTCCCCTGCAAAAGCTTTATGCGGGGGACAGTGCGTTCAGTGCGCAGGTGTCCATTGATGAAAAGGTCAGTGGCTCCCTGAGCCCGGCTTTCTCCGGCGAAGGCTATCCACGCAGTGATCTGGGGTTGATCGTCGAAGGCCGGGCCGGCGCACAAATGGTCAATTCACGCAGCGCGGCCGAATACGGTTTGAGCGCCAACGGGGCGGGCGGCGGTGAAATGCCGAGTGCATTGATCATGGCTGCCGGGACGTTGCCTGAAGCCGAGATCCTCAAGCAACTGGGCACGGGTTTGTACATCAGCAACCTGTGGTACTTGAACTACTCCGACCAACCGGGGGCACGCATGACCGGCATGACGCGGTTTGCGACATTCTGGGTCGAGAACGGCGAGATTCAGGCGCCGGTCAGCACCATGCGTTTTGATGACAGTGCCTACAGTTTGCTCGGTTCGCAGTTGGAGGCGTTGACCGAAGAGCGTGATTTGTTGCTGTCGGCGAGTACCTACAGTCAGCGGGCGACCGCTTCGGCGTTGTTGCCCGGCGCACTGATCAGCAAACTCACGCTGACGCTGTAAACACCTTGTAGCAGCTGGCGAAGCCTGCGTTCGAGGACGCAGTCCTCGCCAGCCCGGCAAATGCGGTGGATCAGACAGAACGCGGCTGCCGGTATGCGAGGACTTCGTCCTCGAACGCAGGCTTCGCCAGCTGCTACAGGGTTCACCGTTTTGCAGATTGTTTCATCTCACACCCGCAAGAGGTCCCATGCCCAACCGCCCGCCTCTCGACGCTGTCACCGCCCGTTGGATTCCGTGGGTCGTCGCCATCGCTTTTTTCATGCAATCGCTCGACGGCACCATCCTCAACACCGCCCTGCCGGCCATGGCCCGGGACCTGGCGGAAGACCCTTTGCGCATGCAGGGTGTGATCATTGCCTACATGCTCACCGTCGCCTTGCTGATCCCCGCCTCCGGCTGGATCGCCGACCGTTTCGGCACCAAGAAAATCTTCTTCAGCGCAATCTTGCTATTCAGTCTCGGCTCGTTGCTCTGCGCCTTGTCCAGCAGCCTGAGCATGCTCAATGGCGCCCGAGTGATTCAGGGCCTGGGCGGCGCGTTGATGTTGCCGGTCGGGCGCCTCGTGGTGCTGCGCGCCTACCCGCGCTCGGAACTGGTGCGGATCATGGGGTTCATCACCATTCCCGGCCTGCTCGGACCGTTGATCGGCCCGACCATGGGCGGCTGGATGGTGCAATACCTGACCTGGCACTGGATCTTCCTGATCAACCTGCCCGTCGGGTTGGTCGGCTGCTATGCCGTGTGGAAATTTATCCCGGACCTGCGCGGTTCCGAACGCACCCGTTTCGATAGCCTGGGATTCGTGCTGTTCGGCGCCGCAATGATTCTGATCACCATCGCCATGGAAGGCCTGGGCGAAATGCATCTGCCCCACTTGCGAGTGATGTTGCTGCTGTTCGCTGGCATGGCCTGTCTCGCGGCGTACTGGTTGCGCGCCGGGCATATCGACAATCCGCTATTCGCCCCATCGCTGTTCAAGACCCGGACCTTTGCCGTCGGCATTCTCGGCAACCTGTTCGCCCGCCTCGGCAGCGGCGCACTGCCCTTCCTCGTGCCATTGCTGCTGCAAGTGGCGCTGGGTTATTCGCCGTCACAGGCCGGGATGAGCATGCTGCCGCTGGCCGCAGCGGCGATGATCGCCAAGTGGGTGGCGCGACCGCTGATCGAGCGTCTGGGCTATCGCATCGTGCTGACCGGCAATACCCTGGCGCTGGGCATCATGCTGGCGAGCATGGGCCTGGTCAGCGAACAGACGCCGTACTGGCTGCTGCTGTGTCTGCTGGCGATTCTCGGGGCAATCAACTCGCTGCAATTTACGGCGATGAACACCGTGACCCTGATCGACCTCGACGATGCCAGCGCCAGCAGCGGCAACAGCCTGTTGTCGGTGGTGGCGCAATTGTCCCTGAGCCTGGGGGTTGCGTGTGCCGGTGCATTGCTCGGCGGCTTTACCGCAGAGATCGGAAACGATGGCGTGCAGACGGTTCTGGGCGCGTTCCAACTGACCTTCGTCACCGTTGGCATCATGGCAATGCTCGCCGCAGCCATCTTCTCGCAGCTCTCACCAACGGATGGCCGACGGACGGTCACCCGCGAGCACGATATAGAACACTGACTTGTAGCAGCTGCCGAGGCACGAGGCTGCGTTGGGCTGCGAAGCGGCCCCCGATAGCGGTCCTGCGGACACGCAACGCAGCCTCGTGCCTCGGCAGCTGCTACAGGCTATTCGTCCAGAATTTGCAGGTAGAGAGGGCCAGACTGGTACACTGCGCGACATTTTGTTTTGCAGGCCAGTCCCGTGACCACCATCGCCACCGCTTTTAATACTTTGCCGCTGTCCGCCGCCATGCTGGCTAACCTCGACTCCCTCGGTTATGCCCAGATGACGCCGATCCAGGCGCAAAGCTTGCCGGTGATCCTCAAGGGGATGGACCTGATCGCCCAGGCCAAGACCGGCAGCGGCAAGACCGCCGCCTTCGGTATCGGCCTGCTGAACCCGATCAATCCGCGCTACTTCGGTTGCCAGGCGCTGATCCTCTGCCCGACCCGCGAGCTGGCGGATCAGGTCGCCAAGGAAATCCGTCGTCTGGCCCGCGCCGAAGACAACATCAAGGTTCTGACCCTGTGCGGTGGCGTCTCCCTCGGCCCGCAGATCGCTTCGCTGGAACATGGCGCGCACATCATCGTCGGCACGCCGGGGCGCATTCAGCAGCACCTGCGCAAAGGTTCGCTGGTACTGCACGGCCTCAACACGCTGATTCTCGACGAAGCTGACCGCATGCTCGACATGGGTTTCTACGACTCCATCGAAGAAATCATCATGCAGGCCCCGGAACGCCGCCAGACACTGCTGTTCTCGGCCACGTACCCGGTAGGCATCAAGCAGCTTGCATCAAAATTCATGCGCAACCCGCAGCAAGTGAAGGCTGAGGCGTTCCACGACGACTCACAGATCGAACAGCGCTTCTACGAGATCTCCCCGGAAGAGCGCATGAGCGTCGTGACCAAGGTCCTCGGCCACTTCCGCCCGGCATCCTGCGTGGCCTTCTGCTACACCAAGCAGCAGGTTCAGGAAACCGTCGACCACCTGACCGCCAAAGGCATCTCCGCCGTGGGTCTGCATGGCGATCTGGAACAGCGTGATCGCGACCAGGTGCTGGCGATGTTCGCCAACCGCAGTACTTCGGTACTGGTGGCCACCGACGTCGCTGCTCGCGGTCTGGACATCGACTCGCTGGATATGGTGATCAACGTCGAACTGGCCCGTGATTCGGAAATCCACATTCACCGTGTCGGCCGTACCGGTCGTGCCGGTGAGAAAGGCCTCGCGATCAGCCTGGTTGCACCGCCCGAAGCGCAACGCGCCCAAGCCATCGAACATCTGCAGCAATCGCCGTTGACCTGGGATCTGGTGGACAACCTCACCAGCCAGGGTGGCGGTCCGTTGCTGCCGCAGATGAGCACCCTGTGCATCGGTGCCGGCCGTAAAGACAAGGTTCGTCCGGGTGACATTCTGGGCGCACTGACTGGCGATGCCGGTATTCCGGGCGCCCAGGTGGGCAAGATCGCGATTTTCGACTTCCAGGCTTTTGTGGCGGTTGAACGCGGGATCGCCAAGCAAGCCTTGCAGCGCCTGAATGACGGCAAGATCAAAGGCCGTTCGCTGCGCGTTCGCATCCTGTAAGAACGCCGCGCCCCCCCTGTGGGAGCTGGCCTGCCAGCGATGGCATCGACTCGGTCTGACTGGTAAACCGCGTCGATGCCATCGCCGGCAGGCCAGCTCCCACATTTGATTGCATTCCAGATCAGCTCTTGTGTGAGGACACCGTTTTGCGCTCTACCGAAGTCGTGATCATTGGCGCTGGCGCCGCAGGGTTGATGTGTGCGCTGACCGCCGCCGGGCGTGGGCGCAAAGTGATGTTGCTCGACCATGCGAACAAGGCCGGCAAGAAAATCCTGATGTCGGGCGGTGGCCGCTGCAATTTCACCAACATGTACACCGAACCGGGCAATTTCCTCTCGCAGAACGAACACTTCTGCAAATCCGCACTGGCGCGCTACACCCAGTGGGATTTCATCGGTATGGTCGCCAAACACGGCGTGCCGTACCACGAGAAAAAGCTCGGGCAGTTGTTCTGCGATAACAAATCCAGCGACATCCTCGAAATGCTGCTCAACGAGTGCGATCAGGTCGGCGTGAGCCTGCACCTGGACACCTCGATCCAGACCATCGAAAAACTCGAAAGCGGTTACCTGCTGGACACCACGATGGGCCAGATCACCTGTGAGTCATTGGTGATCGCCACGGGCGGCCTGTCGATTCCGACCTTGGGTGCCACCGGTTTCGGTTATCAGGTCGCCAAACAGTTCGGTCATGAACTGTTGCCAACCCGCGCTGGCCTGGTGCCGTTCACCATTACCGATCAGCTGAAAGAACTTTGCACCGAGCTGTCCGGCACGTCGGTGGATTGCCTGGTGAGCTGCAACGATCAGAGTTTCCGCGAGAACATCCTGTTCACTCACCGCGGCCTCAGCGGCCCGGCGATTTTGCAGATTTCTTCGTTCTGGGAATCCGGCGACACGGTCGAGATCAACCTGATGCCGGACCACGACGTGCATGAGTGGCTGCAACAGCAGCAGGCCGAACGTCCGAACAGCGAGCTGAAAACCCTGCTGGGGGAAATCTTCACCAAGAAGATGGCCAACTTGCTGGCGGACAACTGGTTCGTGTCCAAACCGATGAAGCAGTACACCCACGCGGAAATCGCCGACATCGCCGAAAAACTGGCGAGCTGGAAAGTGGTGCCGGCCGGTACCGAAGGCTACCGCACTGCCGAAGTCACCTTGGGCGGCGTCAACACCAACGAAGTGTCGTCCAAAACCATGGAGTCGCTGAAAAGCCCGGGGTTGTACTTCATCGGCGAAGTGCTCGACGTCACCGGACACCTCGGTGGTTTCAACTTCCAGTGGGCCTGGGCCTCAGGCTACGCCGCCGCGCAATTCGTCTGATACAACCCCAACACACTGTGGGAGCGAGCCTGCTCGCGAAGAGGTCGGAACATCTAGCATCGATGTTGAATGTAAGACCGCTTTCGCGAGCAGGCTCGCTCCCACAGTGGTTATGCGTGAAGCTTAAAGGAACAGATTTTGCTGTCAGATGTGATCGGCGCCATTGCGTCGGCGTCATTACTGGCTCAATTTAGCGTCATTGCCTCGGAAGGCCTTCGCACTTCATGTCATCGACTCCTCTCAGTCAGTCTCTGCGTCGCCTTTGGGCGCTGGATAAATTCAGCTACAGCGTGCGGGTGTTCATTGCCCTGACCGGCAGCATGGCGGTCTGTTGGTATCAGGATGAAATGGGGCTGCTGATCCCGTTGTTCCTGGGGATCATCGCCAGCGCCCTGGCCGAAACCGACGACAGTTGGCAGGGCCGCCTCAACGCGCTCGCCGTGACGCTGGTGTGTTTCAGCGTCGCAGCCTTCTCCGTCGAACTGCTCTTCCCCTACCCTTATATCTTCGTCATCGCCCTGGCCGTGGCCAGCTTTTGCCTGACCATGCTCGGCGCCCTCGGCGAGCGCTATGGCGCCATTGCCTCGGCGACACTGATTCTGTCGGTCTACACCATGATCGGCGTGGACCAGCGCGGCGGCGCGGTCACCGATTTCTGGCATGAACCGGTGCTGCTGGTGGCCGGTGCGGCCTGGTACGGTTTGCTGTCGGTGCTGTGGCAGGCGATGTTTTCCAACCAGCCGGTGCAGCAGAGCCTGGCGCGATTGTTTCGCGAATTGGGTTACTACCTGAAACTGAAATCGTCGCTGTTCGAGCCGATCCGGCAGATGGACGTGGAAGCACGTCGCCTGGAATTGGCCCAACAGAACGGGCGTGTGGTGGCGGCCCTGAACGCCGCCAAGGAAATCATTCTGCACCGGGTCGGCAATGGTCGGCCGGGATCGAAAGTCAGTCGCTACCTGAAACTGTACTTCCTCGCTCAGGACATCCACGAGCGCGCCAGTTCCTCGCATTACCCCTATAACGCACTCGCCGAGGCGTTTTTCCACAGCGACGTGCTGTTCCGCTGTCAGCGTCTGCTGCGTCAGCAAGGCAAGGCCTGCCGCGCCCTGGCCGAATCGATCCAGATGCGTCAGCCGTTCGTCTATGACGCAGGCTTTGCCGAGGCCCTGAGCGACCTGCACGCCTCCATCGAACACCTGCGCATCCAGAGCAACCCGGCCTGGCGCGGGCTGTTGCGTTCGCTGCGAGCGCTGGCGGCCAACCTCGCCACACTCGACCATTTGCTCAGCGATGCCAGCAACCCGGAAGCCCTGGCCGATGCCACCGACAGTAGCCTGCTCGACCGTTCGCCACGCAGCCTCAAAGATGTGTGGGTTCGTTTGCGCACGCAACTGACGCCAACGTCGCTGCTGTTCCGCCATGCACTGCGTTTGCCCCTGGCGTTGAGCATCGGCTACGGCATGGTGCATTTGATTCATCCGTCGCAAGGCTACTGGATCATCCTCACCACGCTGTTCGTTTGCCAGCCAAACTACGGCGCCACCCGACGCAAACTCGGCCAACGGATCATCGGCACCGCAATCGGCCTGACGATGGCCTGGGCGTTGTTCGATCTGTTCCCCAATCCGCTGATCCAGTCGTGCTTCGCGATTGCCGCCGGCGTGGTGTTCTTTATCAACAGGACCACGCGCTACACCTTGGCCACGGCAGCGATTACCTTGATGGTGCTGTTCTGCTTCAATCAGGTCGGGGACGGTTATGGGCTGTTCCTGCCGCGACTGCTCGATACCTTGCTCGGCAGCCTGATCGCCGGGCTCGCGGTGTTCCTGTTCCTGCCGGACTGGCAGGGCCGACGCCTGAACAAAGTGCTGGCCAATACCCTGACCTGCAACAGCATCTACCTGCGTCAAATCATGCAGCAATACGCCGCCGGCAAAAGCGACGACCTGGCTTATCGCCTGGCTCGACGCAATGCACACAACGCCGACGCAGCGCTGTCGACGACGCTGGCCAACATGCTCATGGAACCCGGGCATTTCCGGAAAGAAGCGGATGTCGGCTTTCGTTTTCTGGTGCTGTCGCATACGTTGCTCAGCTATTTGTCGGGTCTCGGAGCACATCGCGAAACCCCGCTACCAGCGGATGTGCGTGAGCATTTGATTGAGGGTGCCGGCGTGAGCCTGGCGGCGAGCATCGACGAAATCGCTCAGGGCCTGGCGAGCAAACAGCCGATTGCGATTCAGAGTGACGAGGAAGAGGCGCTGGCCAATTCGCTTGAGCAGATGCCCGATGAGATCGATGAAGGGCAGCGCTTGGTGCAGACGCAGTTAGCGTTGATTTGTCGGCAGCTGGGGCCGTTGCGGACCTTGGCGGCGCATTTGATTAAAGACACCAGCGAGACTTGAGATTTGCGGGGGGGGGGCCTGCTCGCGAAGGGACCATCAGCCATACCTCACATCCCATGCTGCTTCATCAAACGCTCATAACTCCCATCCGCCTTCATCTCGGCAATCTCGCGGTCAAAACCGGCGACGATCTTTTCGTGTTGCGGGTTCTTCAAGCTGACCAATATGTGCAGGCTGTTCTCGCTCAACGGTGTTGGCAAAAACTCCACGGCATTGCGTACCTTGGATGATTCGCGCGCCAAGTGATAACGGGCGACGTATTCATCCTCCAGCGTCAACTTGACCCGATCCGCCGCCACCATGCGTACCGCCATGGAAAAGTTATGCACCGGGACTTTCTGCAGTGACCCGTCGTCATCAAACTCCGGCGAATAAGCGTAGCCACGCACGATCGCAATCGGAAAAGTGTGCAGTTGTTGCAAATTTTTGTATTCGATAGACGAGTCCTTGCGTTTCAGAAAGCGCACGCGATTCAGCAAATACTCGTCGGAGAACTGGCCTAATCTGGTGCGATCATCCGTGTACCAGGCGTTGACCAGCACGTCATAGCGCCCCTCGCCCACGCCCATCAGGGCTCGCGCCCAAGGCACCTGTTCAAAATCACTGGCATAACCGGCCCGGGCCAGCGC
This sequence comes from Pseudomonas sp. BE134, assembly GCF_031456105.1. NCBI lineage: Bacteria > Pseudomonadati > Pseudomonadota > Gammaproteobacteria > Pseudomonadales > Pseudomonadaceae > Pseudomonas > Pseudomonas sp. BE134. The sequence goes on from NZ_JAVDUA010000008.1 coordinate 167,539, forward strand.
GGTACTGACGATGTCCGTCGCCAAGCCGCCGTTGACCAGCGTGGCGTCGGTAAAGGGTGGCCAGGCATCGGCAACCAGACGCAGCTTTTCCGCCGCCGCACCCTGTGTGAGCAACAGCAACACAATCAAAGCAGAAGCTTGATGCAATCGCGGCATGCTAGAAAATCCTTAGCGGGCGGGTTACCCGATGTGTTTTTCAGCCCAAACTCCAAGACCCATATACCGGCAGCCAAGTACTCAACATAGCTCATTGAAGCCACAACACAGCGCCTCATTGCAGGTTACACAAAGAAGACAACGCCGCCCGAAATGAATGATGGCATTTTGGCCTTTGTCACAGATTTTCCTGCCATCAAGACAACCGTCCTCAGGACGCTTAGTATCGGAGCGACGATGTTCAAGGAGTGTGAAAATGACAATTGACTGGATTTGCAAACACCACAGCGACCTGGGTAAGGAACAGCTGTACGCCATTCTGCAATTGCGCGCCGAGGTGTTCGTCGTCGAACAGAAATGCGTGTATCAAGACATTGATGGCCAGGATCTGGAAGGTGACACCTGCCATTTGATGGCCTGGGACGAGAATCGGCTGGTGGGTTATCTACGATTGCTCGACCCTCAGACGCAAGGGGGCGATGTGGTGATTGGCCGGGTGATTGTTGCCCCGGCGGCACGTGGTATCGGAATTGGGCATGAGCTGATGGCGCAGGCTTTGAAGCAGGCTGAGAAGCAATGGCCGGACATACCGGTTTATCTGTCGGCCCAGGCGCATTTGCAGGGGTATTACGGGCGGTACGGGTTTGTGGTGGCGGGTGAGGAATACGTTGAGGATGGTATTCCTCATATCGGGATGCGTCGGCCACAATGATCGTTCCCACGCTCCGCGTGGGAATGCCTCAATGGACGCTCTGCGTCCGCTCTTGGGACGCGGAGCGTCCCGGGCTGCATTCCCACGCAGAACGTGGGAACGATCGTCCGCAAGAATCAGGGGTACTCCAACACCGCTTTTATCTGCCGCAAATTCCGCTCGATCCACCCCCGATCAATCGCCCCCCACTCACGAATCCGATAGCACCCGGCATGATTGCGCGCGCCCTCTTCCTGCTCGAACTCGCAAACAATATCCAGATCCGCCAACGCCGCAATTGTGTCCTGCGCCGTGCGCCGGGGCATTCCGGTCACGTCGGTCAAGGCCGGGACGCTGCTCGCCTGCCCACTGTCGATCAGGTACGCCACGTACAATCGGCGATAGAAACTGCTCTTGGTCTTGCTGACTTCCATTCAAAGACTCCCGGCTGTTGATCCGTTATTGCATGTCCCGCCAGGTCAGGTACACCCGCAGGTCAAACTCCATCTGGTGATAGCCCGGCAGCATGTGTTCGCAAAGTTTGTAGAACGCCTTGTTGTGATCGGACTCTTTGAAGTGTGCCAGCTCATGCACCACGATCATTTTCAGAAACTCGCCAGGCGCTTCCTTGAACAGCGAAGCCACACGGATTTCTTTCTTGGCCTTGAGCTTGCCGCCCTGCACCCGCGAGATCGTTGTGTGCAAGCCCAGGGCGCGATGAGTGAGGTCCAGACGGTTGTCGAACAGTACTTTGTCGATGGCCGGGGCGTTACGCAGGTATTCCTGCTTAAGGTCCAGCGCATAGGTGTACAGCGCCTTGTCGCTCTGTACGCCGTGCTTTTGCGGGTAACGCTTGCTCAGGTACTCGCCCAGCCGATCGTCGGCGATCAGCTGGCGCACTTGATCCTGCAATGCAGCAGGATAGGCCTGGAGGTATTTCAACGCGGTCATTGGGGCAGCAACACGAATCACGAAAAGGTCGCCAGTGTAGCGAATTCAGCCCTTCAGTGCGCTCCAGCCGAACGGCGGCACACAGTCGCCGACGTCCACAGCCATCATCGGCCGTGCCACCAGAAAACCTTGCACGTACTCACAGCCATTGGCTTGCAGCCATTGGTACTGAGCAACGGTTTCCACCCCTTCGGCGATTACCCGGATTCCGTATCCCTTGCACAGGTCGATCACATTGCGCACCAACGCGGCGTCGCGCGAGGATTCAGGCAGGCGGGCGATCAAATGCCGGTCGAACTTGAGCGTGTCCAGTTCCAGATCGCGCAGATGAGAGAGGGAACAAGGCCCGGAACCAAAGTCGTCCAGTGCCACCAGCACTCCAAGATTGCGCAGCAACCGCAGGGTCTTTCGGGTTTCTTCGGGGTTTTGCATCAGCGCTTCTTCCGTCACCTCGACTTCCAGATGACGAGGCTCCAGCCCATGGCGCTCCAGTACCTGACGCAATTCGCTGACCAGATTGGGCATGCCGAACTGGGTACTGCTCAAACTGATACCTAGCACCAGGTCCTCGGAAAACGAAGTTTCCCAAGTCTTTCGCTGCCCAATCGCGTGATGGTAAATCCAGCTGCCCAGTCGACTGATCAGCCGCGCCTCTTCGAGCAATGGCAAAAACAGCCCTGGCGGGACATCGCCGACGCTCGGGTGCTGCCAACGCAGCAACGCCTCGAACCCACGGATCTGCCCAGTGGCGATGGATACCTGGGGTTGATACACCAAATTGAAATCACGGTTTTCGATGGCCGTGCGCACACTTTCTTCGAGCATGAGCCGCGATCGCGCCCGGCCATTCATTTCATGATCGTAAAAACGGTACTGCTGACGGCCCGCACGCTTGGCTTCGTACATGGCAATGTCGGAGGCCCGCAACAAACCGTCGAGGCTGGCCCCGCCATCCGGATACGTCGCAATACCGATGCTGGCGCCCAAGGAGATTTCCAGACCATCAATCTGCTGACAGACCGATACCCGCTCGATGAGTTTTTCCGCAATCTTCGCCGCCTGCTCGGGAAACTCCAGGTCCAGGAGCACCGTAAACTCGTCGCCGCCCATGCGCGCCAGAAGATCGAGGGGGCGCAGACAGGCCTTCAACTGCTCGGACACCCAGCGCAGCACGCGATCCCCGGCATCGTGGCCGAGGGAGTCATTGACCCGTTTGAAGCCGTCGAGGTCCAGGTACAGCAGCACCCAGGTACTGTCGGCGCGTTCGCCGCGCAGCAACAGGTTTTCCACGGTCTGGTAGAAACCCCGGCGATTGAGCAGCCCGGTCAACGGGTCGGTAACCGCCTGGAACTCCAGTTGCTGATGCAGGTGACGCACCACCGACATGTCCAAAACCGTCACCACCATGGCGTGCTGTTCAGCGGGCAATGGTGCGCACGACAGCGCCACTGGCACTTGTTGGCCGGGGGCGGTACGCAAGAACGCGTCATGCAGGCGCAAGGTTTCGCCACGCTTGTAACCGTTGTACATCTCGGAATCCGCCCAGACCGGAATATGCGGTTTTTGCAGGAAATCCACAAACGCTTTGCCTTGCAACTCCTGCACCGTGGCATTGAGCAGCCGCGACATGGCCGGGTTGGCAAAACGGATCACTCCGTCCTCACTCACCACCAGAATGCCTTCAGCCGCGTTCTCCAGCACCGAGGCATTAAACGCGCGCGCGGCTTCCAGGTCGTGGCTCAGGCGCTGCAACGAACGGCGATTGCGCTGATGCTCCAGCAGGGCCTGAACTTTGGGTTTGAGAATTTGCGGGTCGAACGGTTTGAACAGGTAATCCACCGCACCGCTGGCGTACCCCTTGATCACGGCGCCCTGAGACTGTTCGTTGGCCGTCAGGAAAATGATCGGCGTGAGACGCGTTCGCTGGCTGCCGCGCATCAGGCGCGCGACTTCAAAACCGTCCATGCCCGGCATTTGCACATCGAGCAAAACCAGGTCGACATCGTGTTTGAGCAACAGACCGAGCGCTTCAAAGCCGGAGGCTGCGGTCATGACCTGCCAGTCCTGGCGCTGAAGCAACGCGCGCATGCTGATCAGGTTTTCAGGGTAATCATCGACGATTAAAAGGATCGAACCGCCTTCGGTTGGCGTGGGTTGCGCGCATTCCATGCTGCTTCTCTTGTTCGGGGACGTCAGGCCGGTTTCTTGTGAAAACCGGACAAATACTGTGGCATCACTTTAGACCGCGATTCGCATAAGCAGAAGCTATCAGAGCCCCACCACTTAACCAACGCGTTAATTTGCCGACTAACGGTCGGTCCTGCAAGCCCCGAAAACCGGGCGAGATGGCATTTCGACAGGATGTTGACGTCAATCATTTGCCATTCAGGCATTAACAAAGTGGCCTGCAACGCTTATAAAGACCGCCCTCCAAGGCGCGTACTAGAGCTTCTGGTACGTGCGTGCAGTAAAAATTTGTGGAAGCTTTGTCTATGATCGATCTCGCAACCTGGAACCTCAGCGTTCCTGTTGGCAATCCGCCGTACACCGTCGAAACCGCCAAACTGGTGGATGGCTTCAAGGACCAATACTTCCATTCCGACACCGGGACTTTGTTCTTCTGGGCTCCGGTTACGGGTTCGCGCACCGCAAATGCCATCTACCCTCGCACCGAACTTCGCGAAACCTACAGCAATGGCACCCTGAAAAACTGGTACCACCCGGACGCCGACAATTTCCTTCGCGCGACCCTGGCGGTGAATCAAGTGCCCAGCTCAGGGAAAATCGTCATCGGCCAGATCCACGCCTATGAAAGCCAGAAGCCTATGGTGAAGGTTGAATACCAGTACAAGACCAGTACCTCGACCGGCAACATCGTCGCCAAAGTGCGCATGCGCCCGGATGACGACGAAGGTCGGGTGATTACCATTGCCACGGGCGTGAAGCTGGATCAGGAGTTTTCCTACCTCATCCACCTGAGCCCCGGCGGTGCATTGGGCATCAGCGCGGCGGGGTATCAGTGGGACACCGACATCAGCGCGACCTGGCGTGATAAACCGCTGTACTTCAAGGCGGGGGTTTATGTGCAGGACAACACCGGGTACACCAGCGAGGGTGGGAAAGTGACGTTCAGCAAGCTGGATATTGATCACGATAAGTAGTCCCCCCCCCAAAACCTCATCCCCTGTAGCAGCTGTCGAGCAGCGCGAGGCTGCGTCCGAGGATGAAATCCTCGCAAGCTCGGTGAGTCCGGTCTACCTGCATGCGTTGCCGGATTACGACCGCTTCGCAGTCGGACGCAGCCTCGCGCTGCTCGACAGCTGCTACAAAAAAACATTTGAGCGTCCGAAATACTCGTAGGACGTCTCCGACCGTGGCGAGGGAGCTGGCTCCCGCTGGGCTACGAAGCAGCCCCATGCTCAGCCTCCGATTTCTTCAGACACGCCATATCGCCCAGTTTATTGCGACTGCGTCGTAAACCAAGTCCAAGCTGCCTAACCAAATGGCCGGATGGGCGTCCTACAGCCCAGTTGCGGCTGCCAGAATCGCTGCCTAGAGTTGGCTTGTCGCTGACATCGTTGGCGATAGGGTTTCGCAGCCCTAGCGAGTTAGATCCACAATCGTCAAAATACGGCGCGGCAGCTTTGCCTGTGCTCTGTTTTTATGGCGGCTGTGCGTGGGAGACCATCAGGTCTGCCGGGTCTTAACTCCTCGGTCTGCGAACCCGCGCGCAGTTGCCACCCTATTGTTTCGCAGCAAACGGTGGCAAATTCTTTTCTGGAGTTAAGGATTTTCCATGAGCAATCAACAACCGCCACGCCGCTTTACTCCTATGTCCCAGTTCGCCACCGACTATCCCGTCCTTCTCATCGACAGCGACGCCCCGCTACGCGAACTCCACAACTGCGTCAGCGAACGCCTCAATGCTGTCCTCAAGTACCTGAATCTGATGGCTTGCACCAACCTGCCCGACTACGCCGAGAACGACATCAACACCGTCACCAACATCGCCCGGATCTTGATCCAGGATGTAAGCGATGTGTTTCGAGTGATTGAACAGCGCGGCTTTGATCAACCGAAAGCTCAGTAGACGAATTACAGGTAATAAAAACCCGCAGTGATGCGGGTTTTTATTACAAGTATCCTACTTCATCGCGCTGTTGGTGTTAGCTGTGGACAAACAGCTTTTCGATACCGCCGACTTCAATCATTTTTTTGTCATCAGTCCCAACCAAAGTTAATGCCAGCACGCCACCAACGCACGAATCAAAAAGGCCTTGGACTACCTCGCCACTAGCCAGCGTCACATCAACTCGTTCATTACTATTCAGCAACTCTAATCGCTTCGGAATAGAAAGCTGAATATTACTGCCTCCAAACTTGCTATTTTCCAAGGCTATACTCTCCGTAAAATAAATGGCAAAAAAAGAAAAAAATGGGACAGACCTATTTATCTATTCACCCCCATTTTTTCTGGTTGCGTGGGTAACATTAATGGTTAATCGTCATTTAATCACCTGATAGAAATGACAGTTTTTAATACATTTTTGGATCTTGGTTAACCTTGGCGTTCAACTCACCCTTCAAATGCCGCTGATACATCCCTTCCAGCGAGATCGGCTTGATCTTCGAAGCATTACCCGCCATAACAAACTGCTCATAACGCGCGACACACACGTCACGCATCGCCGTCAAAGTCGCGCCAAAGAACTTACGCGGATCAAACTCGCCAGGATTGGTCGCCATCAACCGACGCATCGCACTGGTAGAGGCCAGGCGCAGGTCGGTGTCGATGTTGACCCTTCGCACGCAGGGCTGGTGGGGGATCGCGCCCGACCGAAAATCAAATGCTCCCCTTGCCAACAGGTTTACGCCTCAGCCCTGACGCAACAGTGTCATTGCGCGCCGCCACCCGCCCCGAATCCCATTCACGCTGCATATCCGCAAACAGCTCTCCATCAACACGACTCCGATTAGCCGCCAACGCTTGAGTCATCGCCTCGGCAATCCGCTCAATGATCAGGGCTGGCCTGTCCACTGCGCAGTGTTTTCGACCGAACTCAATCAATTGCTGACGATCCGGGTAGCTTTTCACTTTGTTCATCTTGATGGCCAAAGTACGGTCTACCAATGAGCGACCGGATTTGGGGTTGTAATTTTCGTAGATGGTCGTTGTCGTGACATCGAAGACCGGCGCCAATTGCACCGTTTCAAGCGCATCAGGATGAGTGTAAATCACCCCGAAATTTTTCAAGTGTGCGTCTCCGTTGCGCACCATGACCGACAGACAAACCGAAGAGTAAAAACGCTCCAGTTCACGTATCGGATCGCCATGTCGACAGACCTGGCCAATCACGGCGGCAAGGGTTTCGTAGCTTTGGGAATACTTGTAGTTGTCATGGGGATCCTTGTTGAGCCCCAACAGAACGGCCATGTCTTCAAACCCGAGCCGGCCGGAAGCGGTCAGATCGAATCGCTCCATCACAAACAGATCACCCTTTTCAGACAACCAGAACGGTGGCGTTTCCAGCCCGGCAAGACGGGCCGCTTCCAGGCAGAGAAATTCGTTTTGAGCCAGGTGTGCGTACTCATCGGCGCCTGACTTAACAATCAGATCGGAGCTGAGCATGGTATTTCGGTTACCGGTGAGCTTATCCAGATCGGGCACCAGCACCTTGGGCTGCACACCAGAAATACCCGACTCGAAGTAAGTATCGACGAGAAACTCGAAGACACCTTGCGAGGCATCCGCAGACAGGATGTCTTGCAACCCGACCTGAGCCGGAACGGACACGGGGGACTCTATCGGGTTCTGGTAGGTGAGGCGCCCGATTTGATTCCCTCCGATGACCGACAACAGGCGCATTTCATCCACCTGCATATGTTTGGCCATCCGGCGTTTGATCTGATCGGCCAGAAACCCTTCAGGCACATTCATATCGAAGATCGGATGCAGCACGTTGCTCACCGTGGGCGTCGGGTCATAGGGCATGACCAGTGAGACTTCCCTGGGTGCATCGGCGGATTGGTAGGCAAACGAAAACTGTGACCCCTTGGACAGCTCGCCCGAAAGGCCCTGAGGTGTCATGACGTTGAGCAGCTTGACCTTACTCATCGTGCTCTACCAGATCAGCAAGGGATTTGAGGTCAATTCGGTTATCAACAATTTCAAGCGCCATTCCCAGCGCTGACAGCACCCTGAACGCAGTGTAAAGCGCGACATTTTCACCGGCCTCAAGGTCGATGATGGTTTTACGGCTGCATTGTGCCCTGTGCGCCAGTATTGCCTGGCTATAGCCTTTGGCGCGTCGCAACAGGCGGACTCTTTCACCGAACACAGAGGGGTTATTAAGGAGCATAAATGTCACCTATATCGGACTTATTCAGCTTTAACTTTTATTATGTCCACTATAAGTGACATTTCAAGCGCCTTACGTCACTCCACTTCGAGGTAAAGATTTCGCCCACAAAAAACCCGCCTCTCTCGGCGGGTTTCTTATCAACGCAGTTTAACGCGCAGGATCAATTCACCTTTGCGTTCAACTCACCCTTCAAATACCGCTGATACATCCCTTCCAGCGAGATCGGCTTGATCTTCGAAGCATTACCCGCCGTACCAAACTGGTTGTAACGGTCGATACACACATCACGCATCGCCGTCACGGTCGCACCGAAGAACTTACGCGGGTCGAACTCACTCGGGTTGGTGGCCATCAGGCGACGCATCGCGCCGGTCGAAGCCAAACGCAGGTCAGTATCAATGTTGACCTTACGCACGCCATGCTTGATGCCTTCAACAATCTCTTCAACCGGCACGCCGTAGGTTTCTTTGATGTCGCCGCCGTACTGGTTGATGATCGCCAGCCACTCTTGCGGAACCGAAGACGAACCGTGCATCACCAGGTGTGTGTTCGGGATGCGCTTGTGGATTTCTTTGATGCGGTCGATGGCCAGTACGTCGCCGGTAGGTGGCTTGGTGAACTTGTATGCGCCGTGGCTGGTGCCGATGGCGATGGCCAGGGCATCAACTTGTGTGCGTTTGACGAAGTCAGCGGCTTCTTCCGGGTCGGTCAGCATTTGGCTGTGGTCCAGAACGCCTTCTGCACCGATGCCATCTTCTTCACCGGCCATGCCGGTTTCCAGCGAACCCAGGCAGCCCAGCTCGCCTTCTACCGAAACGCCGCAGGCGTGAGCCATGGCCACGGTTTGTTGGGTAACACGGACGTTGTAGTCGTAGTCGGTCGGGGTCTTGCCGTCTTCGCCCAGGGAGCCGTCCATCATCACCGAGCTGAAGCCCAGCTGGATGGAGCGCTGGCAGACGTCAGGGCTGGTGCCGTGGTCCTGGTGCATGCACACCGGGATGTGCGGGAATTCTTCGATGGCCGCCAGGATCAGGTGACGCAGGAACGGGGCGCCGGCATATTTGCGAGCACCGGCCGAAGCCTGGACGATCACCGGGGAGTCAGTCTTGTCAGCGGCTTCCATGATGGCGCGCATCTGCTCAAGGTTGTTGACGTTGAAGGCTGGAACGCCGTAGCCGAACTCGGCTGCGTGGTCCAGCATCTGGCGCATGCTGATAAGTGCCATTGTGTGTGTCTCTCCCGGTTTGGGTCGTTAATCGTGCCAGCCTGCCGTAGCGGCGGCGGCTATTCAAGTTATTGCAGATCGGGGGTTAAGCCCGAGCTGCCATTCAATTCACATCAGACGACCGCTTCGCGGCCGAACGCAGCCTTCGGCAGCTGCTACAACTTACAACCGCGGCCAATCAAATCATTGGTGGCGACCCAGTACACCAGGCCTTCCTCACCTTTTACGTGAAACGCCAGCATGTCGTTGCTGTACAGCGAACCTTCGGCGCCCGGCTCAAGCTTCAGGCGATAGACCTGATCCGCACCACCGAGGCGAACTTCGACTTCCTTGCGGCTGTCGTCGGTGTAGCGCCACAGCACTTTGGCCTGGCTGTCGCAGGTCCAGGTGGTCCAGTTATCCACAGGGGCGGACGACTGGAACAGGTTCAACTGAGCGCAACCGGCCAGCAACGCCAGCGCCGTAACGGCGATAAAACCTTTCATCCATGTTCCTCGACTGACGGCGCACGCCGCCAGCCCTGAGTAATGAGTCAGACCCGTCAAGGACAGCCATGTTCCTTGGCGGGTGTCTGTGTCTCGTATTTGTCCAGGCCATCCGGCCCGGAACGCTTGTTGATCACAGGATTGGTTTCCGCTTGCCAATCGGCCTGGTAGCAACCTTTTTCCTGGGTTTGCGGCGCAGGCTCCGGCGTGGCTTTCGGGTTACTCCCGCAAGCCGCCAGCAAGCCCGCTGCGATCAACAGCGTTAACGTCTTGACCATGTCAACACTCCTTTGCCTGGTCAAACGGGCGACCTCAGGCCTTGGCACGGCTTTCCAGCACTTCAACGGCTGGCAGCACTTTGCCTTCGACGAATTCCAGGAACGCGCCGCCACCGGTAGAAATGTAGGAGATCTGATCCGCAACGCCATATTTATCGATGGCCGCCAGGGTGTCGCCGCCGCCAGCGATGGAGAACGCCGAGCTTTCCGCGATGGCTTGGGCCAACACTTTGGTGCCGTTGCCGAACTGGTCAAATTCGAACACGCCTACCGGGCCGTTCCACAAAATGGTCTTGGACGACTTCAGCAACTCGGCGAAATTCGCTGCGGTCTGCGGGCCGATGTCCAGGATCATGTCGTCGGCAGCCACGTCAGCGATCAGCTTGACGGTAGCAGTGGCGCTTTCAGCGAACTCCTTGGCAACCACGACGTCAACTGGCAGCGGCACGCTGACCTTGGCGGCGATGGCGCGAGCGGTGTCCAGCAGGTCCGGTTCGTACAGGGACTTGCCAACCGGGTGACCGGCAGCGGCCAGGAAGGTGTTGGCGATGCCGCCGCCGACGATCAGCTGATTGCAGATCTGGCTCAGGCTGTTCAGAACGTCGAGCTTGGTCGAGACCTTGGAGCCGGCAACGATGGCGGCCATTGGCTGGGCCGGGGCGCCGAGGGCTTTGCCCAGTGCGTCCAGTTCAGCCGCCAGCAATGGGCCAGCGGCGGCAATTTTGGCGAACTTGGCCACGCCGTGGGTCGAACCCTCAGCGCGGTGAGCGGTGCCGAAGGCGTCCATCACAAACACGTCGCACAGGGCGGCGTATTGCTGGGCCAGTTCGTCAGCGTTCTTTTTCTCGCCTTTGTTAAAGCGCACGTTTTCGAACAGCACGATCTCGCCGGCTTTGACGTCGACGCCGCCCAGATAGTCAGCCACCAGCGGCACTTCACGACCCAGCGCCTTGCTCAGGTAGTCCGCGACAGGCTTGAGGCTGTTCTCGGCGGAAAATTCGCCTTCGGTCGGACGGCCAAGGTGCGAGCAGACCATCACGGCCGCGCCTTTCTCCAGGGCCAGCTTGATGGTCGGCAGCGAGGCCAGGATTCGCGCATCGCTGGTGACAACACCGTCCTTGACTGGAACGTTGAGGTCTTCGCGGATCAGTACGCGCTTACCTTGCAGATCGAGGTCGGACATCTTCAACACGGTCATGGGTCGCAATTCCTGAGTTACTGTTTTGGAGAAGCTGTTGGAGTAGCTGTTTGCAGATAGTGTTCTGCAACGTCCAGCATTCGGTTGGCAAACCCCCACTCGTTGTCGAACCAGGCCAGGATGTTCACCAGCCGAGGGCCGGAAACTCGAGTCTGACTGGCATCGACGATTGCCGAATGTGGGTCATGGTTAAAATCACAACTGGCGTGAGGCAACTCGGTATAGGCCAGCAAGCCTTTGAGCGGGCCAGTAGTGGCGGCCTCGCGCAGAATCCGGTTGACCTCGGTGGCGTCGGTATCGCTGACGGTCTGCATCGTAATATCGAGGCAAGACACGTTCACCGTCGGCACGCGTACGGCTTTGGCCTGAATTCGCCCGGCAAGTTCCGGCAGCAAGCGTTCGATGCCCCGCGCCAGACCAGTGGACACCGGGATCACCGACTGGAAGGCCGAGCGCGTACGGCGTAGGTCTTCGTGGTGATAGGCGTCAATGACTGGCTGATCGTTCATCGCCGAGTGAATGGTGGTGATCGACACATATTCCAGACCAATCGCCTGATCCAGCAGGCGCAACAACGGCACGCCGCAGTTGGTGGTGCAGGACGCGTTGGACACCAGCAGTTCGTCGCCGGTCAGACAATCCTGGTTCACGCCGTAGACGATGGTGGCGTCGACATCAGCCTCGCTGGCCATCGGCTGGGAAAACAACACACGCGGCGCGCCGGCGTCGAGGAATCGCTGGCCGTCTTCGCGGGTGTGGTAAGCGCCGGAGCACTCCAGCACCAGATCGACGTCCAGCGACGCCCAATCGATGCCTTCGGGGGTGGCACTGCGCAGGACCTTCACGCAGTCGCCATTAATATGCAGACAATCGCCTTCTACACGCACTTCGCCGGGAAAACGCCCGTGAGTGGAGTCGAATCGTGTCAGGTATTCGATGCTGGCCATGTCAGCCAGATCGTTGATCGCGACAATTTCAAACCCGGCCTTTTCGCCTCGCTCAAACAACGCACGCAAGACGCAACGACCAATCCGGCCATAGCCGTTGAGTGCAACTTTGTAAGGACGCGGTTGAGGCATGGGGTTCTCGATTACCGTGGTGAATCTGTCATTGCAGCGTTGCCTGAACCACCGCTTTCGCGAGCAGGCTCGCTCCCACATGGGCAATGTAGAACCCTGTGGGAGCGAGCCTGCTCGCGAAGACGGCAGTCAGGACGACGCAACTTCTGGATCAGTCTTCCAACAGCTCTTCAGCCTGACCCAGGATGTTTTCCAGGGTGAAGCCGAACTCTTCGAACAAGGCTGGCGCAGGCGCCGACTCGCCGTAGGTGGTCATGCCGATCACGCGGCCTTCCAGGCCCACGTACTTGTACCAGTAGTCTGCGTGAGCAGCTTCGATGGCGATACGGGCACTGACCTGCAACGGCAGAACTGCTTGCTTGTAACCGGCGTCCTGGGCATCGAACACGCTGGTGCAAGGCATCGACACAACGCGCACTTTGCGACCCTGTTCGGTCAGCTTGTCGTAAGCCTGAACCGCCAGACCCACTTCGGAACCGGTGGAGATCAGGATCAGGTCAGGCTCGCCGTCGCAATCCTTCAACACGTAACCGCCACGGGCGATGTCGGCGATTTGCAGCGCGTTGCGATCCTGGTGCTGCAGGTTCTGACGCGAGAAGATCAGCGCCGAAGGGCCGTCTTTACGCTCCAATGCGTACTTCCAGCACACCGCCGATTCAACGGCATCGGCTGGACGCCAGGTATCGAGGTTCGGCGTGCAGCGCAGGCTGGCCAGTTGCTCGATTGGCTGGTGTGTCGGGCCGTCTTCGCCCAGACCGATAGAGTCGTGGGTGTAGACGTGGATCACACGCTGCTTCATCAGGGCCGACATGCGCACCGCGTTGCGCGCGTATTCCATGAACATCAGGAAAGTCGCGCCGTAAGGCACCAGGCCGCCGTGCAGGGCAACGCCGTTCATGATTGCGGTCATGCCGAACTCGCGCACGCCGTAATACATGTAGTTGCCGCTGGCGTCTTCGGCGGTGACGCCTTTGCAACCTTTCCATAGGGTCAGGTTGGAGCCGGCCAGGTCAGCCGAACCGCCGAGGAACTCAGGCAGCAATGGGCCGAATGCGTTCAGGGCATTCTGGCTGGCTTTGCGGCTAGCGATGGTTTCGCCCTTGGCGGCCACTTCGGCGATGTAGGCCGAGGCTTTTTCGCTGAAGTCAGCCGGCAGGTCACCGCTCAGACGACGTACCAATTCGTTGGCTTCGGCAGGGAACGCAGCGGAGTAAGCAGCGAAACGCTGATCCCACTCGGCTTCGACAGCCTTGCCTGCTTCCTTGGCGTCCCACTCGGCGTAGATATCAGCCGGGATTTCGAACGGACCGTGGGTCCACTTCAGTGCAGCGCGGGTCAAGGCGATTTCCGCGTCACCCAATGGGGCACCGTGGCAGTCTTCTTTACCTTGCTTGTTCGGCGAACCGAAACCGATGGTGGTCTTGCAGCAGATCAAGGTTGGCTGCGCGCTTTTGCGGGCGGTCTCAATGGCTGTCTTGATTTCTTCAGGGTCATGACCGTCAACGTTGCGAATCACCTGCCAGTTGTAGGCTTCGAAACGCTTCGGTGTGTCATCGGTGAACCAGCCTTCGACTTCGCCGTCGATGGAGATGCCATTGTCATCGTAGAAGGCGATCAGCTTGCCCAGGCCCAAGGTACCGGCCAGGGAAGCAACTTCGTGGGAAATGCCTTCCATCATGCAGCCATCACCCAGGAACACGTAGGTGTGGTGATCAACGATGTTGTGACCCGGACGGTTGAACTGCGCCGCCATGACTTTTTCGGCAAGGGCAAAACCCACAGCGTTGGCCAGGCCCTGGCCCAGTGGACCGGTGGTGGTTTCAACGCCCGGCGTGTAGCCGAGTTCCGGGTGGCCCGGGGTGCGGCTGTGCAGTTGGCGGAACTGCTTCAGGTCATCGATCGACAGGTCGTAGCCGGTCAGGTGCAGCAGCGAGTAGATCAACATCGAGCCGTGGCCGTTGGACAGCACGAAGCGGTCACGGTCGGCGAACGATGGATTGCTCGGGTTGTGCTTGAGGTAGTCACGCCAAAGTACTTCGGCGATATCCGCCATACCCATAGGGGCACCGGGATGGCCGCTGTTGGCTTTTTGCACGGCATCCATGCTGAGGGCACGAATGGCGTTGGCACGCTCACGACGGCTTGGCATCGCTGATCTCCTGGGGGCTTGAATAAAACGAAACGGAAAAAAGGCGAGCATTTTCCCTCACCGGGCCGCCTCGGGGCAATGACAGATAGTCATCTGGAGGCGTTTTTCCAATGGATTGCGGTGGTTTCGACTGATGAAACCTTTCCGCTGTCCGTTTATTGACCGAAGCTGACGACGAGAAGTGCCACCTATCGAGCAATATCAAAACTTTTTGATATTGCTCTTGCGGGGATTTCGGCCCGTCACTAGACTGCTGGCCTTATGAATCTACCCGCGCCTTCCATTCAACATGACGATTGCGACGAACTGGCGGCCCTCTGCAAGGCCGGCGGCGACCCTCTGCGTCTGAATGTATTGCGCGCACTGACCAACGATTCGTTCGGTGTACTGGAACTGGCGCAGATCTTCGGCATCGGCCAATCCGGCATGAGTCATCACCTCAAGGTATTGGCCCAGGCCGGCCTGGTGGCGACCCGCCGTGAAGGCAATGCGATTTTCTACCGTCGCGCCCTGCCCCATACCGACCTGCTGGGCGGCAAGCTGCACACTGCACTGCTGGAAGAAGTGGACAACCTGACCCTGCCCGCCGATGTGCGGTCGCGAATCGCTCAGGTGCATGGGCAGCGAGCAGCGGCCAGCCAGGACTTTTTCTCGCGGGTCGCGGAGAAATTTCGCGCCCAGCAAGATTTGATCGCCGGCCTGCCGCAGTACCGCGAAAGCGTGCTGGCCTTGCTCGACAAGTTGAGTTTCGGCAAAGGCGCCACGGCTATTGAAGTCGGCCCCGGTGACGGCGAGTTTCTGCCGGAACTGGCGCGCCGCTTCACTGAAGTCACCGCGCTGGACAACAGCCCGGCAATGCTCGAACTGGCCCGCCAGGTTTGTGAACGTGAAAAGCTGGCTAACGTCAGCCTGCAATTGGCCGATGCATTGAACGGTGTAAGCCTTCAAGCCGATTGCGTTGTACTGAACATGGTATTGCACCATTTCGCCGCACCGGCCGAAGCACTAAAACACATGGCCGACTTGCTGCAAACGGGTGGAAGCCTGCTCGTGACAGAGTTATGTAGCCACAACCAGAGTTGGGCCAGGGAGGCCTGCGGTGATCTCTGGTTGGGGTTTGAACAGGACGATTTGGCCCGTTGGGCCACCGCTGCGGGACTCGTTCCCGGGGAAAGTCTCTATGTAGGCTTACGTAATGGTTTCCAGATCCAGGTTCGCCACTTTCAGCGACCGACTGGCGACACTCACCATCGGTAAATTCAGGAAACATCGAGATGAGCGAATACTCCCTCTTCACCTCCGAGTCCGTGTCTGAAGGACATCCGGACAAAATCGCCGACCAGATTTCCGATGCGGTGCTGGACGCCATCATTGCTGAAGACAAGTTCGCCCGTGTAGCGGTCGAGACCCTGGTAAAAACCGGCGTTGCAATCATCGCCGGCGAAGTGACCACCTCGGCCTGGGTCGATCTGGAAGAGATCGTGCGTAACGTCATTCTGGACATCGGCTACGACAGCTCCGATGTCGGCTTCGACGGCGCCACTTGCGGTGTGATGAACATCATCGGCAAGCAGTCCCCTGACATCAACCAGGGTGTTGACCGTGCCAAACCGGAAGATCAGGGTGCCGGCGACCAGGGCCTGATGTTCGGTTACGCCAGCAATGAAACCGACGTGCTGATGCCAGCACCGATCACGTTCTCGCACCAGCTTGTGCAACGGCAAGCCGAAGCCCGTAAATCCGGCCTGCTGCCTTGGCTGCGCCCGGACGCCAAGTCGCAAGTGACTTGCCGTTACGAAGGCGGCAAGGTTGTCGGTATCGATGCCGTTGTATTGTCGACCCAGCACAACCCTGACGTGTCGTACAAAGACCTGCGCGAAGGCGTGATGGAGCTGATCGTCAAGCACGTACTGCCTGCCGAACTGCTGAGCAAGGACACCCAGTTCCACATCAACCCGACTGGCCAGTTCATCATCGGCGGCCCGGTTGGCGACTGCGGTCTGACCGGCCGCAAGATCATCGTCGACAGCTACGGCGGCATGGCCCGTCACGGCGGCGGCGCGTTCTCCGGTAAAGATCCATCGAAGGTTGACCGTTCGGCCGCCTACGCGGGTCGTTACGTGGCCAAGAACATCGTTGCGGCCGGCCTGGCCGAGCGCTGCGAGATCCAGGTTTCCTACGCGATCGGTGTTGCCCAGCCTACGTCGATCTCGTTGAACACCTTCGGCACCGGCAAAATCAGCGACGACAAAATCGTCAAACTGGTTCGCGAAATATTCGACCTGCGTCCATACGCAATCACCACCATGCTCAACCTGCTGCACCCGATGTACCAGGAAACCGCGGCGTACGGCCACTTCGGCCGCACCCCGGCCACCAAGACCGTGGGCGATGACACTTTCACCACGTTCACCTGGGAAAAAACCGACCGCGCCGACGACCTGCGTCTGGCTGCTGGCTTGTAAGACTCCCCCGGCGGTACCCAAAGCCCTGCACGGTTCACCGTGCGGGGCTTTTTATTGCGTTATTGCGCGAAATCCAACAAATCGCAGCCTCGTTTCACTCGATAGCGCCTACAGGGATCTGTGTAGCAGATGCCGAGTGAAACGAGGCTGCGAGCTTTTGATCTCCTCGCCTCGAAACACACCGAAAAACATCGTCGCTGCCAACATCCGAATGCGGACTAACCTTGAAAGCACTCCACCTGAGCAAGGACGCTCAAGATGCTTCTACGCCTGCTGTCCGCTGTTTTTCTGACCTTGTTTTGCCTGAGCTCCAACGCAACCGGCTGCCCCGACTGGCCACCCACCCGCGCACTGGACGAAATTGGCGCCCTGCAAAAACAAATCGACTTGTGGGACGACCACTATCACCGGGGCGGACGCTCACTGGTGGCCGACGAAATCTACGATCAGTCCCGCGCGCAATTGATCGAATGGCGCGAGTGCTTTGACGTGGGTCTGGCGCCTGACCCCATGCGCACCGCCAGTGGCCAGACAGCTCACCCCATCGCCCACACAGGCCTGGATAAACTCCGTGATAGCCAGGCCGTGGAAAACTGGCTGCGCGAGCGCAAGGACCTCTGGATACAACCCAAGGTCGATGGTGTGGCCGTGACTTTGATCTATCGCGACGGCCTGCTGCACCAGGTCATCAGCCGTGGCGACGGAGTGACCGGACAGGACTGGACCAACTCGGCACGATTGGTCCCCGACATTCCTCGGCAGCTGGCAAAACCCTTGGATTTACTGGTGCAAGGCGAACTCTATTGGCATCTGACTGACCACGTACAAGCCAAGGCCGGAAGCCTCAATGCCCGCTCCACGGTGGCCGGCCTGATGGCCCGCAAGACCCTCCCCCCTGAACACGCCACCGGCATCAGGCTGTTTGTCTGGGACTGGCCTCAAGGCCCGGCAAATATGCCCGAACGTATCGCGACGCTGGATGAGCTGGGTTTCCCGAGCACGGCGCCCTACAGCCAACCGATCCAGACATTGGCCGATGCTCAACGCTGGCGCGATCACTGGTATCGCTCGCCCTTGCCGTTTGCCAGTGACGGTGTCGTCCTGCGCCAAAGTCAGCGCCCCTCGGCCGAACGCTGGCAGGCAAAATCACCCTACTGGGCCGTCGCCTGGAAATACCCCTTCGCTCAGGCACTGGCGCAGGTACGAACAGTCGACTTCAAGGTCGGTCGCACCGGTCGGATCACACCAGTGCTGAACCTGAAACCGGTGATGCTCGATGACCGGCAGATCAAGCGCGTGAGTGTCAGCTCGCTGCGGCGCTGGGAGGAACTGGACATCCGCCCCGGCGATCAGGTGTCCATCAGCCTCGCCGGACTGACCATTCCCAGGTTGGACAGGGTTGTACTTCGCAGCACCGATCGCCCTGAGTTGAATGTTCCGCTGGCAGCCGACTTCCATCTTTTGAGTTGTTGGAAGCCAACACCGGGGTGCGAAAGCCAATTCCTCGCGCGACTGACCTGGCTCAGTGGCAAGCAGGGGCTGGCCTTGCCTCATGTCGGCCCCGGTACTTGGGAGAAACTTTTAGAAACAGGCCGACTGAATGGCCTTCTGGATTGGTTGACCTTCGACGCTCAAGAGCTTGCTACCATTAACGGCTTCGGCGAACGCAGCAGTGCTCGTCTTTTAAACAGTTTCAACAGTGCTCGACAGCGACCTTTCAGTCGCTGGTTAAAAGCCTTGGGTTTACCTCCGACAGGGCAGGCGCAGCTTGCCGATTCATGGCAGGAGCTGGCGAACCGAAACACTGAACAATGGCAGGCTGAAGCCGGTATCGGCCCGGGACGTGCAGCGCAATTGAGCGCGTTTTTTCGCGACCCGCAGGTCCTGGCCTTGAGTGAAACATTGCGTGTCGCCGGAATTGACGGTTTCTAGGGACTGGCAATGCCCGGCGTCCCGGGAACCCCTAGGTGCCGATGCGCTCCAACGCCCATCGCCCATCGCCACACTGACCTGCTTGCTTTTGCACATGGAGCTTTTATGAAAATTCTTTCACCACTCGCCCTGCTGACCCTTTGCAGTGTGTTGGCCGCTCCGCTGATGGCGGATGAAGAAGCGCCGGGGCTGAGCGGTTGCGCTGCAAAAAAACAAGGCATCATCAATCAGATCGAACTGGCCAAGTCGCGCGACAACACCGACCAGTTAGCAGGCCTGGAAACCGCCCTGAGCGAAGTCACCACTCATTGCACCGATGCCTCACTGAAGAAAGAAAGGGAAAACAAAGTCCTCGACGCCAAGCATGAAGTCAGCAAGCGTCAGGCCGACCTCGACAGCGCCATGAAAAAAGGCGATCCCGAGAAGATCAACAAGCGCAAAGACAAACTCGCCCAGGCCCGCAAGGAGCTGCAGGATGCGCTCGACGAATTGGACAAGTAAGTCCCCGGCCGAGCATCTGAACTTTGCAGTGATCGTTCCCACGCTCTGCGTGGGCATGCAGCCCGTGACGCTCCGCGTCACTGGACGCGGAGCGTCCCTTGAGGCATTCCCACGCAGAGCATGGGAACGATCAACAAGCAAGAATCAATGATCCCGAAACTGTTTATGGCAAGCACTGCAGGCATCTTCGACTTTCTGCACCGCCGGCCCAAGGTTGCTGACCTTGTAAGGCTGAACCTGGCTGGCGATCACCAATTCACCGGTGGCGGCTTCAAGGTCGCGGGACATTTCCTGAAAACGTGCCTGTTGTTGCCAGACATTGTCCTTGGCACTGGTGTGATCTTCTTCGCGCACCTGTGGAAAATGTTTCCACGGTTCACGGGACAGCGCATCGAGTTTCACGGCGCCATCGGCGAATTTCTGGCCATCAAATGCAATGCGACCACGCAACATGCCGCCCAGGTCTTCGCCGGTATTGAGCATCTGCTTGAAGATCGCCTTGCGCTGACCCAGCGGCGAATTCGGGTCAACACCGCCGCAAGCGGACAGCATGAGGCACGCCAGCAATACAACAGAAAGTCTTTTGAAAGTCATGGTGGCTTCAGGTCACGGGAAACGGCGGCCAGTATCCTCGCGTCATCGACAAAGACCAATAGCCCTATTATCAATATGGGTTGTTTGAGCGCATGGAGCACTCAGGCGACCGACAGAGGAATTACTCCATGAACAGCCGTTTCAAGGCATGGCGTCACCACCTCGCGTGGACTCTTCCCATGGTGGCCGTACTCGCCGGCTGCACCGGCGGCGATAACAACAAGCCAAAAACCCACGCCCTGGCCACCTACTCCAGTGCCACTTGGGAAGCGCTGCCAACGGTGTCCGACAACGACCTGGTCGCCGGTTTCGGTTCGTGGCGCAGCGCCTGCAACCGACTCAAGGCCGACCCGGTCTGGGGCCCGACCTGCGCGGCTTCTGCCAACGTGCCGCAAACCGCCCCTGACATCCGCAATTTTCTGAAACAAAACCTGGATGTCTATGGCCTGCGCGCCGCCAATGACAACCCCAACGGCTTGATCACCGGTTATTACGAACCGGTCTACCCCGGCAGCCTGACCCAGACCGCGACGGCCAACATCCCGGTCTACGGCGTGCCCGAAGACATGATCATTGTCTCGCTCGACAGTGTCTATCCGGAACTCAAGGGCAAGCGCCTGCGCGGCCGGCTTGAAGGGCGGGTACTCAAGCCTTACGACGATGCGGCAACGATTGGAACCAAGGGTGTCAAGGCGCCGGTAGTTGCCTGGCTGACCGACCCGATGAACCTGCAATTCCTGCAAATCCAGGGTTCGGGGCGTATCCAGCTCGATGACGGTCGCCAACTGCGCATCGCTTACGCCGACCAGAACGGCCATCCGTATCGGCCTATCGGGCGCTGGCTGGTTGAGCAAGGCGAGCTGAAAAAAGAAGATGTCACCATGGGCGCGATCAGCACGTGGGCCAAGGCCAATCCGACGCGTATTCCCGAGCTGCTGGCCAGCAACCCTAGTTATGTGTTTTTCACCCGCAACCCGGACAGCAACGAAGGGCCTCGCGGTTCGCTGAATGTGCCGTTGACTGCGGGATATAGCGTGGCAGTGGACCGCAAGGTGATTCCGCTGGGTAGCCTGTTATGGCTGTCCACCACCAAACCGGACGGCACTGCACTGGTTCGCCCGGTGGCGGCTCAAGATACCGGCGGCGCGATTGCCGGCGAGGTCCGCGCGGATTTGTTCTGGGGCACAGGTGAAGCGGCCGGGCAGTTGGCCGGGGATATGAAGCAGCAAGGGCAGATCTGGATGTTGTGGCCTAAAGGAGCGGCGTTGCCGCAGGTGCCTCAGGTGGCTGATGCGGCGAAGACCAATCCTTGAGTCCTGTAGCGACTGACAGATAGCTTTCGCGAGCAGGCTCGCTCCCACAGGGGATCTTCGGTGAATACAACATGCGTGACCGAACACAGTCCAGTGTGGGAGCGAGCCTGCTCGCGAAGGGGCCGGTAAAACCAATGAAGCTCGAGGGTGTACTGAATTCTGTGTAAACGGCGTTGCTGTTAATCCTGCAAAAGCCTGTCTTCGAACTGGATACTGAACCTGTTCAAGGCCCCCGCCC